>DAOMFI010000074.1:0-14845 GCA_035429725.1 Burkholderiaceae bacterium
TGCGTATTTCGTCCGTCTTGCACAGTCAGTCTGACAACCCGAACAGTTTGCTCGCTGGTCACGACCACCGTCCCGAAGGGAAGATTGAGCGGTTATCCACGGCCGGCCGGCGTGGTCGTGTCTATCGAACACGACGCCGGCCGGCGGTGGGTAACCGCGGCCACTACGGGACAGACTTTAGGTTTTCCGGGTTCCGCGATCCAGCTCCGCCTCCATTTGCTTTTTGGCCCTGATCTTTCGCATTGATTCGCCCTTGAGGGTGACCCGATGAGCCTGGTGCACAACGCGGTCGAGGATGGCGTCCGCCACGGTGGCATCGGGGAAGAACCCGTGCCACTTTTCCGTCTGATACTGGCTGGTGAAGAGCAGCGCTCCGGAGCGCACGCGGCGGTCGACGACGTCCAGGAGCACCTGCGCGTTCTGCGCACTGATCTCGCCGATGCCGAAGTCGTCCAGTATCAGCAGGTCGGGTTTGACCAGACTCTTCTTGAATCGCGCGAGGGAACCGTCCAGGGCCGCGTCGGACAGGGTCGAGCAGAGTTCGCTCATCCGCCAGAACAGGACCGTCATCTTGAGTCGGCAGGCCTGCGCACCGAAGGCCGCTGCCAGCCACGTTTTGCCGACACCCGTGGCGCCCTGGATGATCAGGTTCTGGTGGCGTCGCACCCACTCGCAGGAGGCAAGTTGGGCGATCTGTGATTTGTCCAGGCCACGGCTTGCCCGCTCGTCGAGGTCCTCGAGGGCGGCCGGTTCGGGCAAAGAGGCCGCCGCGACGATCCGCTTCAACTTGCGCCGCTCCCGCTCTGACACCTCATGCTCCACCAGCATCGCGAAGCGATCATCGAATGGCAGCTGGTGGAGTCTGGGCTGCTCGAGTTGCAGCTGATAGGCGCTCGCCATGGCCGTCAGGCGCAACTCGCGCAGCCGTGACGTCGTCTGCTGGATGCTCGTCATGCCGACTCTCCGAAGTACTGTGCGCCGCGGACATCCCCGTCCGGCCGGGGCCGTGCCGGCGTGGCGTCTCTGCGTCGCTTGTCGGGTGACGTCTTCAGGATCGAGCTGATGCTGCGCAGCGACGTCATGTTCAGCCGCAAGGCGTAAGCGCAGACCTCCTCGAAGCGCTCATCGCCATACAACCGCGCCAGCTCGCGCAGCCGGCGCGCCGCCTTCACACCGTTGGTGATGTCACGGCGGTCCTCGAGATGGTGCAGGATCAAGCGCTGCGCGTTCGTTCCGAGCGTCGCCGCCCATGTCGCGAGCTGCCGCGGCTCGCCGTCTAGGACACGGCGGTGGGCCACCGGCCGGTGTTCGTCGAGCGTGCTGACGTCGCCGGGTGTGGCCAGTCTCGGGTGCAGGGCCACCCGGCGGCCCCGGTGGAACGCTTCGACTACCGATGCTGTCGTGCGCAAGTCGACTCGCGCCCCGATCAGGCTGGGCGCCACCGAGTAGAAGCACTGCTCGTGTTCAACGTGATGGTCCGGCTTGACCAGGACCCCATAGCTCCAGTCGCACAGCTCGAAGTCGTTGGAGGGCAACGGCTTGAGGGCCGGCTGATCCAGCTGCAGGAACCTCTCTTCCCGACAGCCGGGCAACACCTTGAAGGGATGGCGATTGAGCTTGTCCGTCAGCCGACGCAGTTCCTCGTTGAGCTCGTCCAGGCTGAAGAACGTGCGATCGCGCAGGGCAAACAGTACCCAGCGCTGCGCGATCTGCACGCCGACCTCCGCCTTGGCCTTGTGCCGCGGCTTGCGCGCGCCCGCCGGCAGCGCGGCGGTGTCGTAGTGACGCAGGCAGTCTCGATAGGCAGGATTGATCACGATGCGATCGCGCTCCCGGCGCCAGACGGCGGCCTTCAGGTTGTCGCTGACGATCCACTCGGCGACGCCGCCCAGAGTTCTGAAACAGTTGACGTGCGCCCTGATCCAGTCGGCGGTGGTCTGGCTGGCGACGGCTTCGATGTACGTCTTGTTCGAGCAGCCGAGTACGGCGACGAAGACCTGCGCCAGTTTCGGGGGCCCGCCGTTCGGGTCCTTGATTTCCACGGTGCGGCCGGCGAAGTCGACGAAGAGCTTCTCTCCCGGCCGGTGAACCTGCCGCATCACGACGTGCAGGCTGTTGCAGTAGCGCCCATAGCCGGTCGTGAACTGCGTGTAGGCAATGCCGGCGGGATGGTCCTCCTTCCACTCGCGCCAGAGCTGCTCGAGCGTGGCATCGGGACGCTGCATCTCGGCATGTACCCACTCCCAGTCGGGCGCCTCCTTGCGCTGCGCGATCGAGCGGTTCTTCGTGTTCAGTCGCGCCGTCCAGGCGTCGTCGTCGAGGTCCTTGAGCGCATCCCATTCGAGTCCGGCCTGGTGCAGCCGCTCGCGCAGGGCGCGTACGGTGTTGGCCGAGATTCCTGTCGCACGCGCCAGCGCGCGCGACGACTGGTTCGGATCGTAGAAATGCAGGCGCGCAATCTCGCGCTGCAGGTGTACAGGCAGCCGCATCGGGCGTTCTCCTTGTCAGTGCATGCTTCCGCGTGTCGCGGACGAAGGCACCCAGGCGCTGCGGTCTTGACACCGCGGCGGGCACGGCCGATACTGCCGTCATCAAGCGGAACACTTGATCTGGCTCCGGCCGGACGCGCAGCCCGAGGTCCCACCCTCGGGCTTTTGCGTTTCTGGGCGAGCTATTCAGATTGAGTGGGGCTCAACTCCTTTCTCGCGTTGACTCGTTTCTCGGGCGGTCAGGCGCGCCTGTGCGAGGTGGACGGCCACTTCGCGAGTCAAGGCAAAGTGGCCGCGCCGTTTCGGCAACGTGAACAGGGTCACGGCGACGCGACCACGGCGCCGTGCCTGGCGCAGGGCGGCTGAACTTGCCAGACCGAGGCAGCGACACAGATCCTTTCCGCCGAGCAACGGCCCATACTGTCGCTCGAGCGACTCCCGCAGATCCTGTGCAAGCGTTTGCAGCGTGAGTTCCCGCTGATCCATGCTTCGGCGGCCGCGACTGATCGATTGATCGGTCACGCAGTGTTCGCCATGGACGCGTCGCTGACCACCATGCAGAAAATCCGAATATCTGTTGTGCGCCCATGCCCCACGCCGTAACTTCGCGAGGACGGGGGCGACCGCGGCGTGATCCGGTCGACACGCTGCGCACCCGCGTGTGGTTCCACGCGGTCAGGCTGCGCTCGGGGTTGCCGTCGCCGTACGCCATCGAGATGGCCCTGGAGCCCGGTCGGTTCCGGGACGTCGCAGACGGCGTGCGGCGCACCAGCACCTGGGACGGATACGCCAAGGGCACGCGCGTACCGAGGCGCCTGCCGGGTCGACGGTATGCGGTCGAACTCGCCGAGGCGGCCTATCCCGGCACTGCAAGCTACTTCGACAGTCCGGTCTGGCGCGTCGTCAAGCGTGAGCTGCGCGACATCGGTGAGGTGAACGACCTCATCTGCGGACTGCAAGCGGAGGTGCGCGACATCCTCGTGCAGGAGATCGTCCGCTGGGAGCGGCCCGAGCGAGTCTTCGTCGACTTCGACGACGATGCCGTCGCGCGGCTGGCTGCCATCGGCACCTTCGATGCCCTGGCCGCCGCGCTGCTGCTCGTCACGAAGTCGGAGCTGATCGGTTTTCCGCCGCTGCGGGAAGCAGCGCTCGACTGCTACTTCCGCATGCAGCCAGCGCTCGCCGCACTGCCAGAGCTCGAGCCGTTTGCCGAAGAGCTGTTCCTGCTGGTGGACACCACCTGCAAGCACTGGATCTTTCCGACAACGCAGTCGCGCCTCGAGGCCGTCATCTTTTCGCGGGAACTGCGCAAGCGGGACGGTGACGAGGGCAACTAAGGACGGCCGTTCGTCGGGTTCTGCTTCGCCCGTTGCGTGAATATTCGACAGTCGGGATGCGGAGACCTCACTGGCATCCGCGGCCCGTCATGCTCTATGGCGATGTTCCGCGCATCAACTGGGTTCATGGCTATACGTCGTCGCAATTCCCTCTGACAGCGAACGCAACGCGCGCGGCCTGGCGCCGGCGGACTGACCAGGCGCACCGTGTCCGCGATCGCCCGGCGCAACCCGATCGCGGCCGGATGGAGCGGCTCGTGGGCGCCCGCACGCATTGACGCTCGCCGAAGCGCGCGCTTAGGCTGCCGCGCAAAACAAGCAAGGCTTCGACCAGCGATGGGGCCCTTCCGAAGCAGGTCTATTTCCGTAGCGTCCGTGGCGGTTACGGCAGCGACAAGCTGGCTCGCCGCAACAGCGGCGCTCGCAGCCGGCGTGACGGTGTCCGACAGCGGCACGCCCGTCGTCAGCATCCCGATCACCGTGCCGCCCGGCATCGCCGGCATGGAACCCAAGCTCTCGATCACTCACACCGGTGCGGGCATCAGCGGTCCGCTCGGCGTCGGCTGGTCCATCCACGGCCTAAGCAGCATCAGCCGCTGCCCGACGACCTTCGCGATCGACACCAAGCGCGCCAGCGTCGGCTTCGCGCCGACCGACAAGCTGTGCATCGATGGCCAGCGTCTCATCCCCGTCAATGCCAGCGGTCAGCCCGTCATGACGCTCGACGACGCTCGCGGCGTGGCGTCGGGATATGTCGAGTTCCGCACCGAGAAGGATACCTACAGCCGCATCCGTGCCTACGGCATCGCCAACGGCTCCGATGTCAATGGACCAGCGTACTTCAAAGTGTGGACCAAGGCGGGGCAGATCTTCGAGTACGGTAACACGGCCGACTCGCGTATCGAGGCACAGGGCAAGAACGTCGTCATGGCCTGGGCCGTCAATCGCATTTCCGACACCGTCGGCAACTTCATCGACTTCGCATACGAAGAGCGCAGCACTGCCGCCGGCAGCGGGCCAACGGCCGGCCCCACATCGGGCAAGGAGTGGAATATCCAGCGCATCTTCTACACCGGCCGCACGGCGCAGACCGCCGCCAACCGGGTCGACTTCGTCTACACCGACCGCAGCTTCGGCTTGGCCGAGGCCTTCCAGCAAGGCTCGAAGAACCTCAGCGTGCGGCAACTGACCGAGATCCGGACGTTCACCAACCAGCAGCCGACTGACCCGTTGCCCGCGCCAGGCGCGATTCCGGCCACCAACTCGATTCCGGTCAAGATCGTGAAGCTCGCCTACGAGACGAGCGCAGCGCCATCGACGGCGCGACTGCGTCTGAAGTCGATCGCCGAGTGCGCGGGTACCGCGCCGACCAAGTGCCTGCCGCCGCACGAGTTCACGTACGCCAACGGGGGCAATGAGACCTACGTCGAGCAGCGCAGCTTCAACCTCGAGAGCCAGTGGCTGCACGACAAGAACGGAACCAAGGGCCTGCTGGTAGGAGACTTCAACGGCGACGGCCGCACCGACATCCTGCGTTGGTCCAACAACCCGGCCGAGAACGCCTTGTGGTTCTCGGCACCGAGCGGAAGTGCGAGTAACCCGAGCTGGACGTTCGCCGCTGCGACGGGGTTCAACCTGACGGCCACGAACCTGGGACACTCGAACGGGTGCTACTACTCGATCCTCGGCGACTTCAACGGCGACGGGCGGACCGACATTCTCAGGGTGTTCACCGGCTACTCGCTGGACCGGGTCCAGCTCTCGTGCGGCGCAAGCGTCCAGCCGACCGCGCTGTTTCTGGCTGCTGCCGATGGGTCGTTCGCGGGGCCGATCAGCCTGCCCGGCAACCTCGCGTTGCAAAGGTACAGGCGGAAACCTTCCACGTGCGGGCCTCCAGGCGGAAGCGAAAACTGGTGCGTCGAGCCGCCGCCGAGCTTTGTGTGCGGAATTCCTCCGCAAAGTCCGGCGGACAACTTCCACATCGGGGACTTCAACGGCGATGGCCGTCTCGACATTCTTACCACGCGCCTGCCAGGAATCACCAAGACAGACGTAGAAACCTATCCCGACTGTATCGCGCGCGCCTACACCTGTCCCGCGGGCAGCTGTAACCGCCTGTGGGTCGGAGACGGTGCCGGCGGCTTCGCGGAGCAGACCGGCTTGCTGCCGCAGAAGTCGCTCTGGACGGAGCCCGGGGCCGACTACCAGGACCGGCTGTTCGTCGATCTGAACGACGACCAGCGCGCCGACATCATTTCCTTCGATCCCTACTACGAGATCCAGTACTCAACGCCAGACGGTTACGTGAGCCGACCCAACACGGCTGGATGCAACGGCCCGAGTACGCTGCTGCTCGATGCCAACGGCGACCGACGACTCGACTTCTTCTGTGCCGGGCCGCTCAATGTCGGCTTGGGTGGCGAATCCGGCTTCTCCTCGATCCGCAGCGCGATCGAAGCCGCGGGACCTTTTTACTCCGAGTACATCTCCGAAGGAACGTTCTTCGGCCGGGTGGTCACGGTCGGCGTCGAAGCCGCGGACTTCAACGGCGACGGGCGCGTCGACATCCTTCGATGGAACAAGAACCCCGCTGGCAACGACCTTTGGCTTGCCAACGCAGACGGCACGTACACGGTCTCAAGTTCGTTCGCGGCCTGGGCCAAGAGCTACAACCTGCGCGATAACCCGGACCCCAATCAGCCCAGCACCGGTCTCTACGACTTCTATCTTGGGGACTTCACCGGTCGCGGCGGTGTGGACATTCTGCGCGTGGTGGACGGCACCGGTGGCGCCACGCGGCTGCTGACTCGGGCCACTTTGACGCCGCCAGACCAGCTGGTTTCCGTCAAGTCGCCCTCCGGCTCGACCACGCAGATTGCGTACCAGTGGCTGACCAGCCCGCTCAATCCGATCTACGAAACGCAGCTCGGTACCAGCCAGGGGTCGTCATATCCCGTCGTTGATATCCAGCCCGCGCTGCCGCTGGTCGCCTCCATAACCAACGATGCCGGCGTTGGCAGTCTGACCACGACGCAGCGCTACTTCTACAAGGGCATGAAGATCGACTACAGCGGCCGTGGCGCCCTCGGCTTCAGGGAGATCCAGCGCGAGTTCCAGGGGCCGAGCGGCGAATGGCTGACCGAGGTCACGACACACCGGATCGACTTCCCATTCATCGGCTCGGCGGAAAGGGCCGTGACGCGGCGTGGCCAGGTCAATCAGACGGGCCAAGTCGAGCTCTCGCAGACGCTCTACACGTACTGCGACAAGCTGGTCAACGTCAGCGGATGCACCGACGCGAGCCAGTCGACGATGGTGCCGCTGCGCCGGCCGTACGTTTGGAAGACGAACGCGACCGCCAAGGATCTTGCCGGCGCCGCGCTTCCGACGACGGACACCACGACCACGGTCACTGCCTGGGGCGATCCGGACTCGATCGACATGGTGACGACCACGACCGTCGACGCGCAGACCCGTACCTATCGCAAGCTCACATCAAACACCTACTTCCCTGAGAACACTACAGGCGATACGTGGATCCTGGGGCGCCTCGACCGTTCGACTGTCCAGAGCTCGCTCACCTTCAACGCCATTCCGACGACCACGGCGGGCAATGCGCCCAACGCGACCGCCATCGAGGGGTTGCCGTTAAGTGTTTCCCTCAACCCGGCCTCAGTCAACGTCGTCGGCTCGGCGCCGGGGCTCCTGAGTGCCAACGTCACCGCCAACGTCACGGGCGGCGTGCCCAACTACACCTATAGCTGGGTACGCACCGGCGGGGTCACCAACGTCATCAGTCTGACCAACGCCAACCAGGCGACGGCTACCTTCAGTGTCACCCTCAACTATGGCGGCAGCGCCAATGAGAACTTCCGAGTCACCGTGACCGACGGCGCGGCGAATGTTGTGACCGCCAACATCACCGTTGCGTTCTCGGTACCGACCAATCCCCCGGTCGCCTCGATCAGTCCGAGTCCGGTCGCGTGCTACCGGCCCAACCCTGGCGTGGCGACGTCCAGCGCGACCGTTAGCGTCGCCGGCGGTCAAGCGCCGTTCTCGTACGCGTGGACGCGCATCAGCGGTAGCCGCATCTCCGTGAGCGGTGGGCAGACCGCCACGTTCACCGCAACGCTTGGCTGGTCCGAGAACTTTACCGAGACGTTCAGGGTCACGGTCACCGACGCGCTCGGACGCACTTCGGCGCCGACGGTCAACGTCACTTGCACGAGCCCGCCGCCGCTTTCGGCCAGCGTGCCGTCGTCTGTTTCCGGTTCCCGCATTGGCGCCGGCACGGTCACAACCAACAGCGTTACGGTGACCCCAAGCGGCGGAACTGGTGGCTATACGTACGCTTGGACACCTGCGAGCTTGAATGGGATCAGTCCCTCGAGCACGACGGCGCAGACGGTGACCTTCTCAGCCAGTCTGCCGGAGGAGTCGAGCGCTGCCGCGACCTTCACGGTGACCCTCTCAGACAGCGCGGGCAACCAGGTTTCCTATCCGGTCGCCGTCAGCCTCGTCGCCTACCCGATTCCGACGGCGACGTTGTCAACCACCAATATCTTCGAAGAGAAATTCGTCGCCAACGGTGCCAGCGCCAGCTTCAACAACTCAGTCGTCGCGACGATCGCCAAGGGCCTGCCACCCTACACGCTGACCTGGGTGCGCACTGCGGGCGTGACGCCGCTGACGGTCACGCCCAACCCGACCACGCTCGCTGCGGCAGGAACCAAGTCGTTCAGCTTTACGGCCACTGTGCAGAGTGATCACGTGTCATACGGCCAGTTCCAGCTGGTGGTCACGGATGCGCGCGGAGCAACGGGTACGAGCGCCATCCTGACCGTCAACTACGTGAGCACCTGCGCAATCGGACTCTGTCCGTGAACCCCCCATGACTGCGGTGACCTTACAGAGACCGACCGGGGCAGCTCGCATGAGATGTGCACTCGCGCTCCTGATCGCAGCAATGACAGCGGCGGTTGCGCAGGCCCAGACTAGTACGACAACGACGCGAGCGTCCCGCTTCGAGTACAACACGACGACCGGCCTCCTGAACAAAGAAGTTGTCGAGCCCGACACGCCCAACTCCTGCGTCGAGACCGTCTATGCGCACGACACGGCCGGCAACCGCACGACGCAGACCGTCGGCAACTGCACCGGCGCCACCGGCCTCGCGGTGTTCACCTCGCGCACGGTATCGACCGATACGTATTCGAGCTACAGCGTCACCCTGAAGAATTCGGCCGGCACCAACATCGCGGTGACCGTGCCGACCGGCACCTACGCCCGCACGACCGCCAATGCGCTGGCCCAATCCGAGACCCGCACGGTCGATCCGCGCTACGGCACACCGATCCAGCTGACCGGCCCCAACGCGCTCAGCACGACCTGGACCCTGGATGAGTTCGGCCGCCGTGTGCGTGAGACGCGCGCCGACGGCACCTATACCGAACTCTTCTACTGCATCACCGGCGCCGGGCTCGACACCAGCACCAACACCACGGGCTGCACCAGCCTGCCGGCGGTCACCATTCCCAACGACGCCATCCGCTTCGTGCACAGCCAGGCGCGCAACAGCAGCAATGCGGTGATCGGACCGTACACCCGGACCTTCTACGACCGGCTCGACCGCGAGATCCGCGTCGTGACGCAGAGCTTCGATGGCAATAGCCAGGCGACCGGGCTGATCGTCAAGGACGTGCTCTTCAACGAGTTCGGCGCAAAGTTTGTCGAAACCCAGCCCTACTTCGTCAACACCGGGTCGTCGCTGGCGACCGGCTCGACGCCGTTCGGACGGACACAGACGCAGTACGACGTCCTCGGGCGGGCGGTGGCCGTCTATGTCTCGGACCCGGCCACGAGCGGCACGGTCACGATGCCGGCCATCCCGGCGAACCTGCTCAACGGCCGCTTTACCGACAGCGGCGGCACCGCCGCCCGGACAACGCTCGCCTACAGCCAGCTCAGCGTGACCTCAACCAATCCGCTCGGCCAGACGTCCGTGCAGGAGAAGGACCCGGATGGCCGCGTGATCCGGTCCACGGATGGCAACGGCGCGCAGGTCGCCTACCTGTTCGACGCCCTCGGCAACCTGGTGCGCACCCGCGACGGACTCGGCAACGAGACCGCGGCGGTGTTCGACACCCGCGGCCGCCGCACCTCGATGACGGATCCCAACACCGGGCAGTGGCGCTACGACTACAACGCGCTCGGCGAACTGGTCTGGCAGCAGAGCCCGAAACAGTATCCGTCGCAGTCGACCACCTTCGCCTACGACAAGCTCGGAAGGATGACGAGCCGCGTGACGCAGGAGTTCACGACGACGTTCACCTACGACCAGTACGCCAACGCCTCTGCCTGCACCAAGGGCGTCGGCAAGCTGTGCGAGGTGGTCACCTCGCACGGCGTCAACCGCAAGCTGACCTACGACAGCCTCGGCCGTCCGCTGCAGACCACCACGACGCTGTCGGGAACGATCAACGGCGGCGTCACGCGCATCTTCACGACCAGCGTCACCTACGACAGCGCCAGCCGGGTGGCGTCGCAAACCTACCCGACCGGGATCCGCGTCAACAACACCTACACCACGCTCGGCTTTCTCGACCGCCTGACCAACAACGCCAACGGCGCCATCCTGTGGCGGGCACAGCGGGTCAACGCCTGGGGCGCGCTCGAGCAGCAACTGGCTGGCAACAACGTCCAGACCCGCACGAGCTATCAGGCCGCCACCGGCCGCATCGGCACCGTCACGGCCGGCATCGGCGCCGCCACCGACGTCTACAACCACACCTACGGCTGGGATGCGATTGGCAATCTGGCCAGTCGCAACGACGCGATCGGCTCCGGCTCCTCGGCGGTCAACGAGACCTTCGGCTACGACAGCATCAACCGGCTGATCCGCTACACGGTGACGGGTGCGGCGATCCCGAGCGGCTCGCGCACGGTGGGTGTGGCCTACAACGCCGCCGGCAACCTCCTGACCAAGAGCGATCTCGGCACCTACCGCTACCCGGCCAACGGTGCCACCCGGCCCAACGGCGTGCTCGAGGTGCGGCCCTACACCGGCGGCTCGATCGGCTACACCTACGACGGCAACGGCAACGTCGGCACGACCACCAGCAGCGGCACCGCGAGCGGCTACGAGGCGAAGTACACGGGCCTCACCTACACCAGCTTCAACCTGCCCGACAGCAGCGCGGGCGTGGCCGGCAGCAACGGCGTGAGCTACAAGTGGTACTACGACGAGCGCCACGCCCGGATCAAGGAAATGCGCGGCGCGCCCGGCAGCCTCGACCGCGTCACCTGGATGCTGCATCCGGACAAGGCCAACGGCCTCGGCTTCGAGCAGGAGATTGGTGGCACGATCAGCAACCGGCACTACCTGAGTGCCGGCGGCCAGGTGGTCGGGGTGCTGACCAGCGTGGGCGAACACACCAGCGGCACCGCCACCACCATCACCGCCACCGAGTACTGGATCAAGGACCACCTCGGCTCTTCAGGTGCGATCACCAATGCCGCCGGTGCCGTGACCCAGCGCTTCGCCTACGACCCGTGGGGCCAGCGGCGCTTCGCCGACGGCCGGGCCGATCCGACCGGCACGCTGGTCTACGCCTACCCGAGTGCGTCCGACCGCGGCTTCACCGGCCACGAGCACCTGGACGATGTCGGCGTCATCCACATGAACGGGCGGCTGTACGACGGCCGCATCGGCCGCTTCCTGCAGGCCGATCCGCTGATTCAGGAACTGGCGCGCTACCAGGGCTTCAACCGCTACAGCTACGTGCTGAACAACCCGCTGAACGCCACCGATCCGAGCGGGGAGATCATTCCGCAGCTGGTGATGGCGGCGGCCGTTGCCTATTACGCGTACGTGAACCCGAAGTTCCGGCCGATCGCCTCGATCATGGTGGGTGTGATCCTGGCGCTACCGAGCGGGGGTGCGTCGCTGGCCTGGACGGCCGCCGATGCGGCGCAGGTGGCCTTTGCCGGGTTTGCCTCGGGTGCGACGGCCACCGGCAACCTGCGCGGCGGCTTCCAGGGCGCGGGCATGGCGCTGGTGTTCTTCGGCGCGGGGCAGGCGGCATCGGCCATCGGAAGCAACCTGTCGGCGACGGGGCTCGAGACGGCGTTCAATCTGGGCAACGAAGCGGCTGGGTCGGGGTGGAGCGCGGCCGGCAACGCCTTCTCGTCGTCCGGCGGGCTGGGCCGCGCGGCACTACACGCGGCGGCCGGTTGCGCCAGTGCGGCGATCTCAGGGGCCGACTGCGGCCGTGGGGCGCTGACGGCGGGGCTGAACAAGATGCTGGCGGGCAACCTGCCGGGCGATCAGATGCCGTTCGGCGTCGTGAAGTACTCGGTGATCGGGGGCACGATCGCCTCGGTCGGCGGCGGCAAGTTCGCCAACGGCGCGATGATGGGGGCGTTCCAGTATCTGTTCAATGAACTCTCTGCGACGAAGATGAATCGACAGGGGTACACGGGATTGGACTCTGATCTGTCAGAGGCAAGAAACGTCCGGCAGCGGGAGATGACGCCAGAAGAAGCAAAGACGATTGTTGAGGGCGGCAAGCTGCTGATCTCCCTGCATCCGCTCGGACGTGCTACCGCTACAGGATTCGATCTAGTGACAATCGTCGGAGATGTGGCCTCGGATCGTCCCCTTGCTGCAACGGCAACGGGCATCGGCATGGTCATGGGTTCCGGCATGGAGAAGATACTCAAGCCGATTGGGAACGAGTTTGCTGGCAGATTCGGCGCCGTGTATGGATTTTTGGTCGACAAGATATTCGGCGAGGCATTCCCGGACCGCACCACGCCCATTCGAGCGACGAACCCGATTTGCTACAGGGTTGATGAATGTTGAATCGCTTTGGTTTCGATACTGCACGCCCTATGTTTGGACGGATTGCGGCAGCTGTGTCTCTCTTCAGTTTGGCCGTTGTCGGATACCTCGCTTCAAGGTCCGTTGAGATCGGAGCAAAAGCGATCTCCACATCTTTGGTGCTCCTCGCTTACTCCGCTGTTGTCGTCGTGTACCTCCGGCAGCGATCGCGGAGACAATCCGCGGCATTTTTCGTTACGCGAGTTGATGAGGCGACTTCGCCCGAAACGAGTTTCCTTATCGATTGCATTGCCGTAAGCAGCACAATCCTAGCGGGCGCAGTTGCGGTGGCGCTGCTGTGACTTCTTACCAGTTACTGCGCTCAGTCCAATTAGGCGGTGCTGTTCTCTTTTCGTGAGCACTACTTGGCTACGCGCCAAGTTACCGGGCGGGCAATTCTCATGCAGCGCTACGATCAGCAACCGCCACTACCTCAGTGCCGGCGGCCAGGTCGTCGGCGTGCTCACAAGTGTCGGCGAGCACACCAGCGGCAGCGCCACTACCATCACCACCAGCGAGTTGAAGTTGGCGTCCTAAAATCGAAGTCAAGGTCAGCGAACGAGGTTCACGATGAGGCGCCGTTTGAATCGCGGTCACTCAGCAGCGCTACTCGCCGCCAGCATCGCGATGGCCGCCTGCGGCGGTGGTGGAGGCTATGCGCCGGCTTTCACGCCTGCCCCTCCCGCGCCCGACCTTGCGGTTTCCGTGGGCGGCAGCTTGGACATGCTCCCCAACCAGGAGAACACCATCCTCGTCACCGTACAGAGCCTGGGAGCCATCGCGGCCACCGGCGCCGTGCTCACGGTGCCGACGCCAGCCGGCTTCACCTACGAGGCAGCGTGGTGCACTTCGGCCACGGGCGGAGCGACTTGTCCGGCCAGCACGACAGCTCAGGCCCTTACTGCCGGTCTCACGCTGCCAAGCGTCCCGCCACACGGTGTACTCAAGTTCACTCTCGACGGCGTGACGTCGCCCACGGCAGGCCCCTTTGTGGAATTCACCGCCACGGTGAATGTAGTCGGTGATGCTGTTCCCGTCACCAACGCGGCCTTGCTCCGCTCCGCGGTCGTCATGCCGGCCGCCTCGACTTTGGTCGCGAGCGTCCCTGCGCCGACCTATCCAGGCGGCAGTCCGGAACTGGAGGCCTTCAACTGGATCAATGCCGAGCGCGCCCGCTGCGGTTTGGGACTTCTGAAGCAGGACGCCCGGATCGATCTCGCATCGACAGACCATGCCACTTATCTGGCAACCAACCTCGACAGCGGGAACATCAATCAGGTTGCCCACCAGCAGAACCCGGCATTCCCTGCCTACACCGGGCTCGATGCCACGGCGCGCGCGCAGGTTCGCGGGTACTCGGGGCCAGCCAGTGATCTGCTGGCGCAGGAGTCCACTGCGCTGCTCGGATACAAGATCGCGTTCGGCTACACCTCGTACCAGTCTTTGTCGGCCCAGGGCGGAGCAAAGGACCTGGGACTGGCCAGTACTAAGCCTTCCTCGTCAAGTGCGTTCGTTTCCGTCATCAACGTCGGCGTCCCGGCGCCGTCCGGCAGTACATCGACCCAGTTGCTCGAGGCCCAGCAGCAGATCGCCGGCGACGTGGTGGCAACCTATCCCTGTGGCGGGGAAGTGCTGATCCGACGCAATCACGGGCAGGAGGACCCTTCGCCGCTACCGAACACCGATCTGAGCACGAAGGGACCGCCGATCACGATCTTTGTGCGGGCCGGCCAGACCTTTCGACTTAAGGAAGTGCTGCTGACCACAGCCTCGGGAACCGTAATCGGGGGCCACTTCCTGAGGAACGAGGACCGACCCCAGAATCTCACCCCGAGCCAGGCGGTCTTCATTCCGGCGGCCCCGCTGCCGGCCAACACGACCTTCAATTTCCTCGTCAGCGGTACCAACGATTGGCAGCGCTTCGAGAAGCGAATCACGTTCTCGACCGGGGATTGACTCACTTGTCACCTCATTGCTTGCTGT
This sequence comes from Burkholderiaceae bacterium, assembly GCA_035429725.1. Classification (GTDB taxonomy): domain Bacteria; phylum Pseudomonadota; class Gammaproteobacteria; order Burkholderiales; family Burkholderiaceae_F; genus JALORV01. The sequence goes on from DAOMFI010000074.1 coordinate 14,691, forward strand.
GGCTTCAAGCGCGGCCCCTCATGTCGACCGACATCGTGTGCACGTTGTCGAAGTTTGAATTCAAGCGAACCATTCCGAACCAGGTGGTCACGTTCTGCCGGACTTCCTGATCAGGTGCTACTGAACCGGCTGGTCACGAGAGGCCGAAATACGCA
>DAOMFI010000075.1:0-14542 GCA_035429725.1 Burkholderiaceae bacterium
ACATGCGCAGGACCGGCTCTGGCAGATGGAGTTCAATCGGCGGCTCGCAGCCGGACGGCTGGCCGAGATACTCGGACCTGCGGCGCTGCCGACCGACCAGTTCCTGCGCACGGTAGGTGTGCGGCGCGCGGCGCAGCGAATCTACGAGGCACTCGACGACGAGCACCGGGCGCTGATTGACGCCTATGTAAGCGGTGTCAACGCGTATCTGTCGACGCGAGGCGGCCCGCTGCCGCCCGAATTCCTGCTGCTGCGCGCGCCGGCGCCCGAGCATTGGACCCCCGCGGACTCGGTTGCCTGGTCGCTGATGATGGCGTGGGACCTTGCGTCTTATTCGATGCGCATGGAACTTCGGCGCCTGCGACTGGCACAGAACTTCACGCGCGCGGAGATCGAGGATTTCTTTCCGCCGCTGCCGGGTGAAGCGCCGCCTGCCGCTGCGGACTACGTGGAGCTGTACCGCCTGCTCGGGGCGCTGAAGTCCACGCATCACATATCACAGGAGCGATTCCTAGCCGAGATTCCGACGGCGGGCTTCGGCGAGGGCGAAGGACTCGGATCGAATAACTGGGTGCTCGCGGGGCGGCGCACGGTCAGCGGCAAACCGCTGCTCGCCAACGACCCCCATCTTGGACTGACTGCGCCTTCGGTCTGGTACTTCGCCGCGCTGCAGGCTCCGGGTCTGGACGTCATCGGCGCGACGCTGCCCGGCCTGCCGGGCGTCGTGCTGGGGCGGAACTCGCGTGTCGCGTGGGGCATGACGAACACCGGCGTGGACCAGCAGGACCTCTACCTGGAGCGGCTCAATCCGGACGACGCGCATGAATATGAAACACCGAACGGCTGGCAGCGCTTCGCCGAACGCGTCGAGCGCTTCAAGGTCAAGGGCGAGGCGGACGTCGATCTCGTCGTGCGCGAGTCCAGGCACGGGCCGGTGCTCAGCGGTCTGGCCGCCATCGACAAAAGCTTCGTCCACCCGCGCTATGTGCTGGCGCTGAAGTGGTCGGCCCTGGAACCTTCGGACCGAACGCTGCCCGCCATTCGTGCCTTGAACCGTGCGCAGAACGTTGCGGATGCCGAGCGCGCCCTGGGCGACTTTCAGATCGTCACGCAATCGATGGTGCTGGCGGACGTAGACGGGCGCATCGGCTTCGTCGTCACCGGCCGGATCCCGCGTCGCGCCGCGGAAAATGACCTGCGCGGGATTGCGCCGTCACCGGGATGGGACGCCCGCTACGACTGGGCCGGATACCTGCCATATTCGGAGTCGCCGCGCCTCCTCGACCCGGCCTCGGGCTTCATAGCGACGGCCAACAACCGCATCGTCTCATCCGAGTATCCGCATCACCTGACCTTCGACTGGTTCGCGCCGTACCGCCTGCGGCGCATCGAGCAACTGGTGGGTGCGCGCGAAAAGCACGACGTCGCTTCGACCCGGGCGATACAGGCCGACGTGTTGTCGCTTCCGGCGCGCGAGTTGATGGCGGTGTTTGCCGCCGCCCAGCCGCTCACAATCGCGGGGCGCGAGGCGCTCGAACGCTTGAAGGCGTGGGACGGAACGATGTCGACCGAGCGGCCCGAGCCGCTGCTGTTCCACGCCTGGCGGCGCGAACTGGCGTGGCGCGTGTTCGCCGACGATTTCGGCGAACTCGCGGTGGACTTCGTGGCCGGCGCCGACATGACCCGTGCGTTGCTGCATGTGCTGACGAGCAAATCGCTGGCACGCGACTGGTGTGATGACCGTCGCACTCCCCAGCGCTTCGAATCCTGCCTCACGCTGATGTCCGAGGCCTTGGATGCCGCCGTGGAGCGACTGACCCGCGAGTCCGGCCGCGACGTCGCCGGCCTTCGCTGGGGCGATGAGCACCTGGCCGTCGCAGAGCATCGGCCTTTTTCGAGCGTCGGGCCGCTGGCACGTCTCTTCGATCTGAGCACCTCTTATCCCGGGGACACGTTCACCGTCAACGTCGGCGCCCTGTCGAATCGCGTCGACGCGCCGTTCAGGACACATCACGCGGCCAGCCTGCGTGCAATCTACGACCTGTCGACTGCGAGCGCGTCGACCTGGGTGCTGTCAACGGGGCAGGCCGGTCACCCGCTATCCGAGTTCTACGCGTCGATGCTGCCGTTATGGCGCGACGTCGAATCCGTGCCGATGCGGCCGGCGTCGAAGGGCGCGCGCGAACTCGAACTGACGCCGCGGCGCTAGACGTCATGCCGGAAGACCCGCGGAGTCATCGGCGTGACGCGGAAAACTCCGGGCGGAAGGAACGGCGGCAACCGCGCAACGCCCGCCCGATCGATGCCAACTCAGGAGCCGGCCTCCAGTTCGGCGCGGCGCGCCGCACCCTGCAGGGCGGAGGATTCCAGCACGGCGACCGGCTTGTCGGCGAGGGCCGCGTCGATCATCGACTGTGCGACGTCCTCAACCGCGACAGGCCGGAACGAAGCTGGCAACCAGGACCGCACGGGCCGCGTCATCGCCAGGGCAAGCGACTCGCCCCACCGCCGTTCGGCGCGCGGGCCGTCCAGCAGGCTGGGGCGCAGGAGCACCAGCGAAGAACCCGCAACGGCGCGCAGATCGTCCTCTGTCTCACCCTTGACGCGGTTGTAGAAGGCACGGCTCTTCGCATCGGCCCCGAGCGCACTGACGACGACCAGGCGAGAGGCCGGCACGCTGACAGCCCAGCGCGCGAACGCGAGCACGAGATCGTGGTCCACACGGCGGAAGGCCTGCTGCGAACCGGCGGCACGGATGGTCGTGCCGAGACAGCAGTAGGCATCGACGGTCGATCGTGCCAGTAGCGGCGCCAGGACGTCGTCGAGCGCATCGAAGCGGGCGGGTGCTGCGACGAGCCTGGGATGTTCCAGCTCCAGCGGGCGCCGCGTCAGTGCGATGACCCGGCCGTAGGCCGACGTGCGTGTGAGGCGGACCAGAAGTTCGCGCCCCACGAGCCCGGAGGCACCGGCAACCACGGCCGTGCGATCGGCTGTTCTGTTCTCGCTGTCCACTATCGGAGTTCCGCCGTTCGGGGCCACGGTTGGCGCGCAGTGTCGGCATCGACCTCACCGGATGAACCGGGTCGCTCGTCAGACGACGAAACTGCGAACCGTCACCGCCCGGTTACCCCCTACGGACGCGCGCCGGCCCGGACCAGCAGCTGCGCAATGTGCTCCCCGAGCCGAGCCAGATGTTGCCAGCTTGCGAAGTCCTCCGGCATGCGTTGCACGACAATCTGCAGGCCATCGGCGCGGAGATTGACCTCGACGCTGTCGTCGGCGTGGAAGTTCCTGCCTTCGGCCGGTGCCCAGTTCATCAGCAGGGACTGCAGCTCCTCGTCGACCCAGCCGCGCGGCATGTCGGGAGCGATGGCGACAGCGAATCGTTCCCGGAACAGTGGCCGGCCCTCGGGCAGATCGATCGCACTGTCGTAGAAGTCGGTCTTGTCGGGACCTCCTTCGTGCCCTGTCATGGCTTGGGCAATGCCCCCCACGACCCCCATGAGGACCCGGCCGACCACGCCGCTTTCAAGCCCGAAGCGCTTGCGGCCGATGATCACCAGGGAAAGCGTTTGCGTGCGCAGGTTGTTGCTGCGCCAGGTGGCGCGCGGGGTCGGCGACTTGTCGCCGCGGTCGCTGTCGTACCACATCTCCCACTCGATGCCGGCGGCCGAACCGGCGAACCGGTAGTCGATGCGACCGTGGCGCTGATCGTCGTAGGTCCAGCCCAGTTTGCGTGCCTGCACACGCCGCTCGAAGTGCCGCTGTCGCTCGATCTGGCGGAGCTTGAGGACAAGCCAGGTGATCGCCCCCGCGACGGCGGCGATCACGGCAAGTGCAAGAAGTCCCTTCATGTCTTCGTTCGGGTGGCGCGGGAAGTGCGAAGTCGAAGGCACGGAAGCACACAGCGTGCTCCGGGCGTCAAGGAACCGATGCTACGACTCGGGGCCCGAAGCCAATGCGGCGAATTGCGGGACAACGCCTTGACCCGCGGGTCGCATCAGGGCGTCTTGCACTGCTTGAACGTTGCTCCTACGATCGGAAGCTGATGCGCGCTGTTGCGATTCCGATCGTGGTTCTGCTGACGGGCTGTGCGGCAGCCCCCGAGGTGGAGCCGCCCGCCACATCCATCGCTCCCTTTTCTGCCGGTGGGACCGCGCTGCCCAAGGGCTGGCAGCCACTGATCATCAATCGGGCCAAGACGCCGACGGAATACCGGCTGGCGCGCGACCCGGTCACTCGAGAGTTCGTGCTGCACGCCACGGCGGACGCCGCGGCGAGCGGCCTGCGGCAGCGACTTGATGTCGACCCTGCGGCCTGGCCCGTGGTGCACTGGCGCTGGCGCGTGGTCGACCTGATCGTCAGTGCTGACAACCAGGATCGCTACGCCGAGGACTCGCCCGTCCGCTTGATGCTCTTCTTCGACGGCGACAGGAGCACGCTGCCCATCAAGGAGCAGATGCTGATGGAGACGGCCAAGCTGCTGACGGGTCAGGAGCTGCCGTACTCGACGCTGATGTACATCTGGGAGAACCGGTTCCCGGTGGGCACCGTGCTGCCGAACAGCTTCACGAGCCAGGTGAAGCTGTTCGTGGCCGGCAGCGGACCCGACGTGCGGCTTGGTCAGTGGAAGGACTTCGAGCGCAATTATGTCGAGGACTACCGGCAAGCCTTCGGGTCCGCGCCCGGCCGGTTGATCGGCGTCGGCATCATGACCGACACCGACAACACCGGTGAACGGATCGAGGCGTTCTATGGCGACATCCAACTGAAGCGCGCGCCCTGAGGGTTTGCCCGGCCCGGCTCGGGTTTGACGCTGGCGCCATCTTTTTGTGATGATCCGCCGGTTGTATACAAGGAGAACACGATGCGCCGCCTTGCCATTGCCGCACTATCCGTCCTCGCGCTCGCCGCCGTTCCGGTCGCCGAGGCCAAGAGTCTGCGCTGGGCCAGTCAGGGAGATTTCCTGACGATGGACCCGCATGCGCAGAACGAAAGCCTCAATAACACCGCGGCGTCCTACATCTACGAATCGCTGCTCACCTACAACGAAAAGTTCGAACTGGTGCCGGCGCTGGCGACGTCGTGGAACCGCGACGGAAACCTGCTCTGGCGGTTCAATCTGCGCAAGGGCGTGAAATTCCATGACGGCACCCCGTTCACGGCCGACGACGTCGTCTTTTCCATCGAGCGTGCGATGGCGCCGACCTCGAACTTCCGCCAGTTCACGACGGGAGTGCAGGGCGCGCGCAAGATCGACGACTACACCGTGCTCGTTTACACAACCGTGCCGAACCCGGTCCTCCTGCGGCAGCTGACCGAGGTGCGGATCATGAGCAAGGCGTGGGCCGAGAAGAACAAGGTCGTGCAGCCGCAGAACTTCGTGCAGAAGGAAGAGACCTATGCGGCGCGCCACGCCAATGGCACAGGCCCCTACATGCTCAAGTCGCGCGAGGTCGACATCAAGACAGTGTTCGTCGAGAACCCGAACTGGTGGAACAAGGCGGGCAAGAAGGGCAATGTCACGGAGGTCGTCTACTCGCCGATCAAGTCGGAGTCGACCCGCACCGCAGCGCTGCTGTCGGGCGAACTTGATTTCGTGCTCGACCCTGCGCCGCAGGACATCGCCCGGATGAAGCAGAATTCCGCGATCAAGGTAGTCGAGGGTGCCGAGAACCGCACGATCTTCATCGGGCTCGACCAGTTCCGTGACGAGTTGCAGTTCGCCAGCGTCAAGGGCAAGAACCCGTTCAAGGACGTGCGTGTGCGCCAGGCGCTCTATCAGGCGATCGACATCGAAGCGATCAAGCGGGCCGTCATGCGCGGCGCCTCGGATCCCACCGGGGCAATCATCGCGCCGCAGGTGCACGGCTGGACCAAGGAGTCGAACCAGCGGCTGCCGTACAGCGTCGATGCGGCCAAGAAACTTCTGGCCGACGCCGGCTATCCGAACGGATTCGAGTTCACGCTCGACTGCCCGAATAACCGCTACATCAACGACGAGGAAATCTGCAAGGCACTGGCGTCGATGTGGGCGCGGATCGGCCTGAAGGTGAGTGTCAACGCGATGCCACGCGCCACGTACTTCCCGAAGATCCAGAAGTACGACACCTCGGCCTACCTGCTCGGCTGGGGCGTGCCGACCTTCGACGCGTTGTACTCGTTGCAGTCGCTTGCGCGCACGGTGGGCGCGGGCGGTGACGGCAACTTCAACCTCGGACGGATCAGCAACGCAGAGTTCGACAAGCTGGTTGACGGCATCAAGAGCGAAGTCGACCAGAAGAAGCGTGACGAGATGATCGCCAAGGCGTTGATGCTGCACAACCAGCAGGTCATGCACATCCCGCTGCACAACCAGGTGATACCTTGGGCGATGCGCAAGAACGTCAGTGTGGTGCACCGCGCCGACAACCGCCTGCAGGCCGAGTGGGTCAAGATCGACTAGCCAGGCGCAGCGCCGTACTGGCGCCACGTGTTTCGGGGCCGGCTTTGCCGGCCCCTTTTCTTTCACGCAGCGCTTTTGCGACGGACTCACGGTCGCTGCACTCGGGTTCCGCGCTATATTTCATCGGGTTGACAGCCCGGTAGTCCGCACCGGGCGTTTTGTTGTCCCGGGATGCTCGCGTTCATCATTCGCCGCTTGTTGCAGGCTGTCCTTGTCATGCTGGCGGTGGCGCTCGTGGCGTTTCTGCTGTTCCAGTATGTCGGCGACCCGGTGTCGCAGATGCTCGGGCAGGATGCAACACCCGAAGACCGTACGCGCCTGCGCACTGAACTGGGCCTGGACCAGCCCTTTTACGTCCAGTTCTCGACGTTTGTCGGCAACGCATTGCAGGGGGATTTCGGCATCAGTCTGCGGCAGGGCCGCGCCGTGTCGACCCTGATCAAGGAGCGGCTGCCAGCCACGCTGGAGCTGGCGTTCACGGCGGCGATACTTGCGATCGTCATTGGCATACCGGCCGGCGTCTACACGGCATTGCGACGGAATTCCTGGCTTTCGCAGGCGCTGCTCGCGGCCTCGCTGGTCGGGATTTCGCTACCGACCTTTCTCATCGGCATTCTGCTGATCCTGGTCTTCGCCGTGCAGTTGGGCTGGCTGCCTTCCTATGGCCGCGGCGAAGTCGTCAAGCTCGGCTGGTGGACAACCGGTTTCCTGACCCCGGCCGGATGGAAGCATCTGATCCTGCCGGCCATCACGCTGTCGCTGTTCCAGCTGACGCTGATCATGCGGCTGGTGCGTTCAGAAATGCTTGAAGTGCTGCGCACCGACTACATCAAGTTCGCACGCGCGCGCGGACTCACAGACCGTGCCGTGAACTTCGGCCATGCACTCAAGAACACGCTGGTGCCTGTCATCACGATCACCGGACTGCAGCTGGGCGGCATCATCGCCTTCGCCATCGTCACCGAGACCGTTTTCCAGTGGCCGGGCATGGGCCTGCTCTTCATCCAGTCCGTGCAGTTCGCCGACATACCCGTGATGGCAGCCTACCTGTGCCTGATCGCGCTGGTGTTTGTCCTGATCAACCTCGTGGTCGACCTGCTGTATTTCGCGGTCGACCCGCGCCTGCGCATCGATCGCGCGGCGGCGGCGCATTAGGGAGCGGCGCGAATGGGCAGCTATCTGGGCGCAGCACTGCGGGGGCCGCTGGCCGCGATCCTGCCGCACCACGAGGGGCTGGCCGAATTTCGCCGCGACCTGCATTCCCATCCTGAGCTCGGTTTCGAGGAGCACCGTACCTCGGCCCTGGTCGCCGAGCGCCTGCACAGCTTTGGTGTTGACGAAGTGCATACCGGCATCGGCCGTACCGGCGTGGTCGCCGTCATTCACGGCCGCGGGCACTCCCGTCGTTCCATCGGCCTGCGGGCCGACATGGACGCGTTGCCGATGAACGAGGAGAACGAATTTGCGCATCGGTCCACGCGCCCGGGGCTGATGCACGGCTGTGGTCACGATGGCCACACGACGATCCTGCTGGGGGCGGCGCAGTACCTCGCTCGCACGCGTCGATTCGATGGCGTAGTCAACCTGATCTTCCAGCCGGGCGAGGAAGGCTTCGCCGGAGCCAAGGCGATGATTGACGACGGACTGTTCGAGCGCTTTCCGACCGACGAGGTCTACGCACTGCACAACTGGCCCGCGCTCGAGCCTGGACGGTTCGGCCTGAACGCGGGGCCGATGATGGCGGCTGCCGATCGCATCGAGATCGATGTCAGCGGCAAGGGTGGTCACGGCGCGCACCCGCACCGCACGATCGATCCGGTGGTCGTCGCGGCTCACATCGTGACGGCGGCGCAGACGATTGTTTCCCGCAATGTCGGTCCGCTCGATGCCGCGGTACTCAGTCTGTGCTCGATCCAGGCCGGCAATCCCGCCGCCTACTCGGTCGTGCCACGCGAAGCGAAGCTGGTCGGCACGGTGCGCACGTTCAGCGCCGACGCGCAGGATCTCATCGAACAGCGCCTCGCCGAGCTGGTGGAGTCGACGGCACGCGCCTTCGGAGCCGAGGCGAAGCTCGTTTACGAGCGCATTTATCCTGCGACGATCAACCATGCGGCGCAGGCGAGATTTGCCGGCGACGTCGCGGCCGAGCTGGTCGGCGAAGACAACGTCGAGCGCAACCTCGAACCGTCCATGGGGGCCGAAGACTTCGCCTTCATGCTGCGGGTCAAGCCCGGCTGCTACATACGACTCGGGCAGGGTGGCGGAGCGGGCGGCTGCTTCCTGCACAACAGCCGATATGATTTCAACGATGCCGTGATCCCGCTGGGGGCGGCGTACTTTTCAGCACTGGCCGAGCGCAGCCTGTCGCTCGCGGCTCAATCACCGTCGTAGGAGGCACCACATGAAGGGGTTCATTCGAGTCTCGTCCCGCACCGTGGCGCGGGCGGCCGCCGGCATCCTCGCCCTCGGCATGCTGGTCCCGGTTCAGGCGCAGACCTTCAGGTTCGCCAACCAGGGCGACGCGCTGTCTATGGACCCGCACTCGCTCAACGAGTCGCTCCAGCTCTCGTTCACGGGCAACCTGTACGAGCCGCTGATCGGCCGCGGCAAGAAGCTCGAACTGGTGCCTGCACTGGCGACGGACTGGAAGCAGACCGCGCCGACCGTATGGCGCTTCAACCTGCGCAAGAACGTGAAGTTCCATGACGGCACGCCGTTCACCGCGGATGACGTGATCTTCTCCTACAACCGCGCCAAGGGCGACGGATCGGACGTCAAGACCTACGTCGGATCAATCAAAGAAATCCGCAAGATCGACGACGTCACGATCGATATCGTGACCAGCGAGCCGTTCCCGATCCTGCCTGACGTGGTGACCAACTGGTACATCATGTCCAAGAAGTGGTGCGAGGAAAACCGTGCGGTGCAGCCGGTCGACAAGCGCAAGGGCACCGAGAACACCGCATCGTTCAAGGCCAACGGCACCGGCCCGTACCGGTTGCGTTCGCGTGATCCGAACGTGCGCACGACGCTGCAGCGCAATCCTGGCTACTGGGACAAGATTGAGGGGAACGTGCAGGAGGTCGTATTCACGCCGATCGGCAACGCCTCGACACGCGTGGCGGCACTGCTGTCGGGCGAGATCGACATGATGGAGCCGGTGCCCGTACAGGACATCGCGCGCATCCAGGCCAATCCGAACTTCAAGGTCATGCAGGGCCCGGAACTGCGCACGATCTTCCTCGGCATGGACCAGTCGCGCAACGAACTGCTGTCCTCGAGCGTGAAGGGCAAGAACCCGTTCAAGGACAAGCGCGTGCGCCAGGCTTTTTACCAGGCAATCGACATCAACGCGATCCAGAAGGCGGTCATGCGGGGGGCGTCTGCGCCGACCGGTCTGATGATCGCGCCCGGCATCACCGGGTTCCCGGCAGAGCTGAACAAACGTCTTCCCTACGATCCGGAAGCCGCGAAGAAGCTGCTCGCGGAGGCCGGCTATCCCAACGGTTTCGAGGTCGGCATGAACTGCCCGAACGACCGGTATGTCAACGACGAGGAGATCTGCAAAGCCGTCTCCGCGATGCTGGCGCGCATCGGCATCAAGGTGAACCTGGTGGCAGAGACCAAGGGCTCCTACTTCCCCAAGATCCTGTCGCGCAACACCAGCTTTTACATGCTGGGCTGGACGCCGGGCAGCTATGACTCGCACAACCCGCTTTTCGCGCTGCTGGCCACGCCGGGTGCGGGTGGTCAGGGCCAGTTCAACCTGGGCACTTACAGCAACGCCAGGGTGGATGAGCTGACCAAGGCGATCGCGACCGAGACGGACATCAAGAAGCGCAACGCGATGATCGCCGAGGCGATGAAGATCCACCAGGACGACATCGGCCATATCCCGTTGCACCAGCAGGCGCTTGCCTGGGCGATGAAGAAGAACGTCGATCTCGTCCAGCTGGCGGACAACTACATGCCGCTGAAGTGGGTGTCGATCAAGGGTGCGGCGCAGTGACGCGAAGCTGAGACGACGGCATGAACGCGCTCGCACGGCTCTGGGACAGCGACGTCGCCTACAGCTTCCGGCAGTCGCCGGTTGCCATCGGGGCCACGCTGGTCGCGTTCACGCTCATCTTTGCGGCCATTTTCGCGCGCTGGGTTGCGCCGTATAACCCGTTCGACCTGGCGACGATCAACCTGATGGATGCATCGCTGCCCCCGTCCTGGGAAGAAGGCGGCAATCCGAAGTTCTGGCTTGGTACCGATGACCAGGGCCGCGACATCTTCTCGGCCGTCATTTACGGCATGCAGATCTCGCTGCTGATCGGGCTGGCATCGGTGGCGTTGTCGGTCGTCATGGGAGTCGGGCTCGGCCTGCTCTCCGGTTATGTCGGCGGGCGGCTCGATGCCTTCATCATGCGTGTGTGCGACGTGATGCTGTCGTTCCCCGCGATCCTGGTGGCGCTGCTGATCGACGGTGTGGCGCGGGCGATTCTGCCGCGCGATTCGCACAATGAACTCGCTTTCGGTGTGCTGATCCTGGCGATCGCGCTGTCGGGCTGGGTGCAGTACGCGCGCACGGTGCGCGGTTCCACGCTCGTCGAGAAGAACAAGGAGTACATCCAGGCGGCGCGGGTGATAGGCGTGTCACCCTTCAAGATCATGCTGAAGCACGTGCTGCCAAACGTGCTCGGACCCGTGCTCGTGCTCGCCACCGTGCACATCGCGACCGCGATCATCACGGAGGCAACGCTGTCCTTTCTGGGCGTCGGCGTGCCGCCGACGACGCCGTCGCTCGGAACACTGATCCGCATCGGCAACGAGTTCCTGTTTTCTGGCGAGTGGTGGATCACCATTTTCCCCGGACTGGCGCTGATCCTGCTCGTCCTTTCCGTCAATCTGATGGGCGACTGGCTGCGCGATGCCCTGAATCCGAAGTTGCGTTGAGCCGGCCGTTTGCCGGCGCCCGACGTTTGCCAGAGGAGAAGCACAATGAAGAAGCAACAAGCCGCTCTTGCATCACTCGCCGCCGTGGTGATATTGCTGTCCGGCTGCGCAAGTTCGTTTCATGGGTCGTACCTGGTGGGTGACCGCTATTTCAAGACCAACATCGATACCCAGCCGGTCATCATCCTGGGCGTCGACAACTGGGATACGACGGAGCGGCGCGTTCTGGTCGAGCCCGGTGAGCGCGTGATACGCGTCCAGGCGATGCCGGTGCCGGGCGCACCGCAGGAGACCGGGTCGCTCAAGCTCGACGTGAAACCGTGCTTCACCTACTACATCGTTGCCGTGCGGCAGAACCGCATGGAAGCCGCGTTCACAACGCGGGTCGATTACGCGGAACCCCTGGGCGGCTGCACGCCGCCGCCCGAGAAGAAATAGGGCGCATGACCGAACCGCTGCTCGAAGTCCGCAACCTGCGCATCGAGTTTCCGACGCGGCGGGGCACGCTCGTCGCCGTCGACGACGTTTCTCTTTCCATTGCGCCGGGTGAGGTGCTGGGGGTGGTCGGCGAGTCGGGGGCCGGCAAGTCACTGACCGGCGCCGCAATCATCGGACTGCTCGAGCCGCCCGGCCGCATCGCCGCCGGCGAGATCAAGCTCGCCGGCCTGCGCATCGACAACCTGCCGTACGACGAAATGCGCAAGATCCGCGGCCGCGAGATCGGCGCAATCTTCCAGGACCCGCTGACGTCGCTCAACCCGCTCTACACCGTCGGGCAGCAGCTGGTCGAGACGGTCACGACGCACCTGAACATGTCGGCCTCGGCCGCGCGCCAGCGCGCTGTCGAACTGCTCGAGGCCACCGGCATTCCGGCCGCCGAGCGGCGCATCGACCACTATCCGCACCAGTTTTCCGGCGGCATGCGTCAGCGGGTGGTGATTGCCCTGGCGCTGGCGGCGCAGCCGAAGCTCGTGATCGCCGATGAGCCGACGACGGCGCTCGACGTCTCGATCCAGGCGCAGATCATCTCGTTGCTCAAGACGCTCTGCCGCGACCACGGCACGGCGGTCATGCTGGTGACGCACGACATGGGCGTCATCGCGGAAACGGCGGATCGGGTGGCCGTCATGTACGCCGGCCGCATTGTTGAGATCGGACCCGTCGCCGACGTGATCCATCGCCCGCAGCATCCCTACACAGTTGGCCTGATGGGATCCATCCCGAGCATGGTGGCCGACGTCGAACGTCTGACGCAGATCGACGGGGCGATGCCGCGCCTGACGGCCATTCCGTCGGGATGCGCGTTTCACCCGCGCTGCGCTCGCGCGTTCGATCGCTGCACGCGCGAGCGGCCCGAACTCATGCCGGCCGGCTCATCACGCGCGGCGTGCTGGCTGCACGATGCGAGCCGCCAGGCGCGGGCCGCCTGAGCCCCATGGCTGCCATGCTGCGCGAGGACGGAATCAGAGGTGACGTTGCCACCGGCAGCGAGGCCATCGTCAAGGCCGATGGCATCGCCAAGTACTTCGATGTCTCCGCGCCCTGGCTGAACCGGGTGCTGGAGCGCAGCGGACGCCAGATTCTGCACGCGGTCGATGGCGTCAGCTTCGCGATCCGCCGCGGCGAGACGCTCTCGCTGGTCGGCGAGTCAGGCTGCGGAAAGTCCACCGTCGCACGTTTGCTGGTCGGGCTTTACACGCCAACCCGCGGACGCGTCGAGTTCTTCGGCCGCGACCTCGCGGAGATGAACACGGCTGCCGGCCGTCCGTTGCGCCAGAAGCTGCAGATGATCTTCCAGGACCCGTACGCGAGTCTCAACCCGCGCTGGCGGGTGGAGGACATCATCGCCGAGCCGCTGGTTGCGCACGGTCTGACCCGCGACAAGGCGCAGATCGCGGCTCGGGTCGACGAGCTGCTGCATCAGGTCAAGCTGGCACCGGCGGACAAGGTGAAGTACCCGCACCAGTTCTCCGGCGGGCAGCGCCAGCGCCTGTCGATCGCGCGCGCCCTGGCCACCAAGCCGGAGTTCCTCGTCTGTGACGAACCGACGTCTGCACTGGATGTTTCGGTCCAGGCCCAGGTGCTGAACCTGATGAAGGACCTGCAGCGCGAGCTGGGACTGACCTACCTCTTTATCTCGCACAACCTGGCGGTTGTTCACCACATCTCCGACCGTGTCGGCGTGATGTACCTCGGCAAGATCGTCGAACTCGCATCGCGCCGGCGGATATTCAGTGCCCCTCGCCACCCTTACACGCGCATGCTGCTCGATGCGATTCCCGATCTCGAGATGACGGGCCGGGCGCGGACTCCGGTGGCGGGCGAGGTTCCCAACCCGCTCAACCCGCCATCGGGATGCACGTTTCATCCGCGCTGCCCGCACGCCAATGCGCGTTGTCGCAGCGAAGTCCCTGCGCTGCGCGTCGTGCACCATGCCGAAGGTTCCACCGAGGTGGCGTGCCACGCCGTCGAGGAAGGGCGCATCTAGGCGAAATTCCTTGGGCCGTCCGGGAACCCTGCGGCGCTCCCGGCCGCGCGCCCGGTGCTCATCCAGTGGCAACGCAGCACCGGGCCGAGGCAGCACTTTCCCCGCCCGCTGCCTGTCCGTGCATTGAACTTCGGGTTTGCTGCTCCGGGAACGTCCAATCCGGCGTGAACCGCTGCTGGATGCGACGAACTGCGCCTATGACGGATGAAGCGCGGAACGGCGCCCGGGCGCGATGAAACCCGCCTTGCAGTTCGCGCCGCGATTTCTGCGCCCCGTCGCAAGTCGCTCGCGGACGCGCCGCGCCCTGCCTACAGTGCGTCCATCGACAACGAACACCGCTTCAGACGAAAGGACCGAACGATGAACGCCAACTACTCGACTCCCGCCCGCGTCAAGCTCAGCGCCTTCGTCGGCGCCGTGATCGCCAGCGTCGTCGTCCTGGGCAGCACCGTGGCCGGCATGCAGCCGACCGACGAATTCAACACCAACCTGGTGGCGATGGAGCGCGTCGTTATCACGGCCGCGTCGAGCGCGACGGCGACCCGCTGAGCGCGGCGCGCTGACGCGCGCGGCGACCGGTCCCGCCACGCGCACCGCGCACCCCGCGCCTTACCCCGCAAAGCCCGGCTTCGGCCGGGCTTTTGCATTTCATGATCCCGGGATCGCAT
>DAOMFI010000076.1:0-14515 GCA_035429725.1 Burkholderiaceae bacterium
TGGCAGCGACGATCGGGAACTCGCGCTTGGCCGACTCGATGCGCCCCGACGGCAGTTCGATGTTCTGCCGCCGCAGCGCGTCCTCGACGTCGCCGGGCGTCAGCCCGTAGGCGGCCAGCCGGTCACGGTCGACGTTGATGCGCATCGAGGTCTTGCGCTCGCCGAAGATCCACACGTCGGCAGCGCCCGGCAGCACCGAAAGGCGCGGCTTGACGTAACGGTTCAGGTAGTCGGAAACCTCGAGCGGCGTCTTGCCACCGGCCGTCACCGCCATCCAGATCACCGGGAACGAGTCAGCCTCGACCTTGGCGATCACCGGCTCGTCGACGTTGTCCGGCAGCCGCGCGCGCACGCGCGCCACCTTGTCACGCACGTCAGCCGCGGCGGAATCGGGATCGCGCGTGATGCGGAAGCGCACGTTGATGTTGCTGCGCTCGGAGCGGCTCGACGAAGTCAGCAGCTCGACGCCCTCGATGCCTGCCAGGGAGTCTTCCAGCACCTTGGTGATCTGCGATTCGATCACGTCGGCCGAGGCGCCCGGATAGGTGGTCGATACGCTGACCACCGGCTCGTCGATCTTCGGATACTCACGCACCGCCAGCCGCGAGTAGGAAATGAGGCCGATGACCAGCACCAGCAGCGACAGCACGGTCGACAGCACCGGCCGGCGGATGCACAGTTCAAACAGGCTCATCGGTTTCTCCAGCGTCGCCGGTGGTGAGAGGCCTAAGACGCCGCGCCGGACTTGCTTGCGGCGGGCTTGGCGGCGTCGGGCTTGGCCGGCGGCGCGGCCTCGGCCTTCGACGGCCCGCCCGGGGCGCCCGGCACGGCGCCTGCCGTCAGGATGCGCACCGGCTGCCCGTCGCGCTGCAGGCGCATTCCCGCAGTCACCACCTGGTCGCCCGCCGCGAGTCCTTCCAGGATTTCGACCATGGCGTCGCGGCGCACACCGATCTTCACCGGCATGCGTCGCGCCGTGCCATCGACCACCCGATAGACGTAGAACTCGCCACCCTGCGGCACGATCGCTTCTTCCGGCACCAGCAGCGCGTTACTGCGTTCGCCGACGATGACGCGCACGCGCACGAACATTCCCGGGCGCAGCTTGCCGCTGGTGTTCTCCAGGCGCGCGCGGATTTCCAGCGAGCGGCCGTTGGCATCGATCTTCGGATTGATGGCCTCGATGGCACCCTGCCAGCGCTCACCCGGCAGCGCGTCGGCGACGATCTCCACCGACTGGCCGACGTGCACCTGCGCAAAGTTGCGCTCGGGCAGGCGGAAATCCACCTTGAGGACGCGCACATCTTCGACGTTGACGAGGTCCGTGCCGTCCTTGACGTAGTCGCCAAGGCTGACATTGCGGATGCCGACCGATCCGTCGAACGGCGCAACGATCCGCATCTTGGAGAGGCGGGCCTGCGCCAGCTTGAGCTTGGCTTCCGCCACCTGCGCGTTCGATGCCGCAGTCTCCTTGGCACTGGAACTGATGAACTGTCGGCTGGCAAGGTCCTCGCTGCGCTTGAGGTTCGACAGCGCCAGGTCGTACTCTGCCTTCGCCTGCGCCACTTCGGCCTCGTTGAGAGTTGAGTCAAGCGCAACGAGCAACTGGCCCTTGCGCACGATCTGGCCGTCCTTGAAGCCGATCGAGGCGATGCGGCCGGAAACTTCCGGGCGCAGGATCACGCTCTCGTTCGAGCGCAGCGAACCGACGGCCTGTAGGTCTTCCCTGACCACCGTGGGCGCAAGGCTCACGACTTCCACCGGCGTCGGACCGCCCGGGCCGCCCTTGCCCGGCGCGCCCTTGGTGTCCGCCTTGCCGGCAGCGTTTGCGTCGGCCTTGACCCCCGCGACCGCGCCGGGTCCCGGCGCAAGACGATCACTCGCGTAATACGCGGCAGCGCCGACGGCGACCAGCGCGCCGATCGCAATGATCGTGACTCGATGTTTCATCGGAAAAAGGCTTTGACGGAGGGTGCTGCAAAGAAGCGCGACTTTAGCATTCGAGCCTGGCGCTCTCAGGGCTGACCAGCCTGCTAGGACAACGAATCGACCCCGCGGTTCGCCAGTTCGTCGGCCCGTTCATTGCCGTCATGGCCGGCATGGCCCTTGACCCACCGCCAGTCGATGTCGTGACGGGCCGCCGCGGCCTGCAACTGCTGCCACAGGTCGGCATTCTTCACTGGCTTCCTGTCTGCCGTCTTCCAGCCGCGCCGTATCCAGTTCGGCAGCCACTCTGTGATGCCCAGCTGCACGTACTTCGAGTCGGTGTGCAGCACCACGCGGCAGCGCCGCTTCAGCGACGAGAGCGCCTGGATTACCGCGGTCAGTTCCATGCGATTGTTGGTGGTCGAAGCCTCGCCGCCGAACAACTCCCGCTCGTGGTCGCCGTACTTGAGCAGTGCGCCCCAGCCGCCCGGCCCGGGATTACCCTTGCAGGCGCCGTCGGTCCAGATCTCGACACTCGCCGCCGCGGGCTCGCCCGCATCCCCGGAGGTGAGCGCAACGCTCTTCGCGTGCCTCATCCGCGCTGCGCACGCGGACGCGCATCATTGGCCGCGTCGTGGTCATCGAGCACCACGGCGCTGTGGGCCTCGCCGGTTGCCAGTGCGATGCGGGTGGTTGCCACGGGCGTCAGCTGGCGCACGCGTTCCTCGTTGTGCTTCCACACCTTGCCCACCAGCCGCATGCCGCGTACCCGCTTCACTGCGGTCAGCATGTAGACGGCACCGAGCACGGGCCACCAGCGATCGCCGGCCTTCTCCATGAAGCGCCAGCGATTGAGCCAGGCGGCCGAGCGCGCCGACGGGGCGTAGCAGCCGAAGCGGCCGCGCGCGAAATCGAATGAGAGCAGCTTGAGCCAGTCCTTCACGCGCGGCAGCGCAATGAAGTGTCCTTCGCGCGGCAGGTAGGGCGATGCGCCGAGCCGCGAACAGAACTGCCGCAGCCCCCAGAGGCTGGCCGGATTGAACCCGGTGATGACGACATGGCCCTCGGGCACCAGCACACGCTCGACCTCGCGCAGCACCTGGTGCGGGTCGGCGGCAAACTCGAGGATGTGCGGCATCACGACCAGGTCGATCGAATGCGTTGCGAACGGCAGTTCGTCGTAACGGTTGATGATGGCAACCCGACGCTCACCGTTGTCCGCCCCGACTTCGAGCTGGCGGTCGGCGGCGCAGAAGCGCAGCGGCATGCGGTTCTCGCGCAGCGCGTCCACTTCCGGCAGCCCGAGCTGCAGCGCGTGATAGCCGAAGATGTCGGCCACCGCCGCGTCGAGATGCAGCTGCTCCCAGTCGAGCACGTACCGCCCGGGCGGCGAGCACAGGAACTCGGATAGCTTCACAATCGAACCGCCCGGATTCACGTGATCTCCACCATGGTCAGCGCTGCCGAAATTTCCATCTCTCCGCTACCCGCCTTCAGCGACAACTACCTGTGGCTGCTCGCCCGCAGTGGCCACGCGGCCATCGTCGACCCCGGTGACCCCGCGCCAGTCCAGCGCGCCCTCGATGCTCGCGGCCTGAAACTGGACGCAATTCTAGTCACCCATCATCACGGCGACCACGTCGGCGGCGTGGCGGCGCTGCGTGCGTCCGGGGCCCGAGTCTACGGGCCGAGCAGCGAAAGCATCGAAGGCGTCGATGTCCGGCTCCGCGCGGGTGACGAGATCACTGTGCTCGGCACGCCGTTCAGCGTTATCGAAGTCCCCGGCCACACGGCGGGCCACATCGCCTACTACTCGCCCGCCTTCGATCCGCCAGTGCTGTTCTGCGGCGACACGCTGTTTGCCTGCGGCTGCGGGCGGCTCTTCGAGGGAACACCGGCGCAGATGCTCGCTTCTCTGGATCGTATTTCGGCCCTGCCTGCAGCGACCCGCGTTTACTGCGCGCACGAGTACACGCTGGCCAACATCCGCTTCGCGCTTGCCGTCGAACCGGACAACGCCGACCTGCAGCGTCGCGCGCGCGACGCTGCAGAACTGCGTCAACGCGGCGAACCCACGGTGCCCTCGACGATCGCTCTGGAGCTTGCGACGAATCCGTTCCTGCGCAGCGACGTGCCCGCGATCCAGGCCGCAGCCCGGGCGCGCGCGGGCGCCACGGCTGGCGCCGATCGCGTTGCGACCTTCACCACGATCCGGTCCTGGAAGAACGATTTCCGCTAGCCCGGCCGTTCGACTTGTTCCTGCGGGGACCGTTGCCTACACTGCGCCTTGCTCCCCGCCATCGAGCCACATGCACCTCGCGCTCCGCCTTCTCCCTGCAGTGCTTGCCTTCGGCCTGGCCGCGGCGAGCGCGAGCGAGACCACGCCTGGCGCATCCGACGGCCAGTCCTCCGCCGCGGCGGCTCCGGCGGCAGGCATCGCGGCTCCTTCGGCGACGGAAGCCAACGATATTCCGCTCGACGTGATCCTCGAGTACATGCCCGAGCTGGCGCCGACCGATGCGGCGACGATCCGGTCGGCACCGCTGGTCGCGGCGCCGTCGGTTGACCTGTGGCAGCGCATCCGCGCCGGTTTCCGGATGCCGGACCTCGAAACCCGCCTCGCCGACCAGCGCACGCGCTGGTATGCGGAGCAGGTCGACTACTTCGCGCGCATGACGCAGCGCTCGAGCCGGTACCTGTACTTCATCGTCGCCGAGATCGAGCGTCGCGGCATGCCGACGGAACTGGCACTGCTGCCGTTCGTCGAGAGTGCATTCCAGGCCGAGGCGGTGTCCAGTGCCAAGGCCGCCGGACTGTGGCAGTTCATCCCGTCGACCGGCAAGGTCTACGACCTCGAGCAGAGCATGTGGAAAGACGAGCGTCGCTCGGTCATCGACTCCACGCGTGCGGCGCTCGATTATCTGCAGAAGCTCTACGACATGTTCGGCGACTGGCACCTCGCGCTCGCGGCCTACAACTGGGGCGAGGGCTCGGTGTCGCGCGCGATCGAGAAGAACCGTCGCGCCGGCAAGCCGGTCGGCTACACGAGCCTCAAGATGCCGGCCGAAACGCAGCACTACGTGCCGAAGCTGCAGGCGGTGAAGAACATCGTCGCCGAGCCGGAGAAATTCGGCATCGAACTTCCTCCGGTGCCGAATTCGCCGTACTTCGTCGCGGTTCAGAAGTCGCGCGACATCGACGTGCAGACCGCGGCCAGGCTGGCGGAGATGTCGCCGGAGGAGTTCAAGGCGCTCAATCCGCAGTTCAACCGGCCGGTGATCGTCGGTGCAGCATCGCCGACGCTGTTGCTGCCGGCGAACCGCCTCGACACCTTCAACGCGAACCTCGCGGCGTGGGAAGCCACCGGCCAGCCGCTCGCCAGCTGGTCGACGTACACGATGAAGCCATCCGACACGCTGGCCTCTGTCTCACAGCGGGCCGGCATCGCGGAGCAGCAGCTGCGCGAAGCGAATCGGATTCCGCCGCGCTATCGCCTCGCACCGGGCTCCACGATTCTGGTTCCGCGCGACGAGACGATGGCGGACATTGCGGCCACGAGCCTGGAGGCGCGCTTTGCGCTGGTGCCGGAGGCCTCCAACCTGCGCAAGGTGACCTACCGCGTGCGGCGCGGCGACACACTGCAATCGGTGGCACGGCGCTACCGGGTCAGCGAGAAGGACGTCATCGTGTGGAACCAACTTACGGGGCCCACACTCTTTGCTGGGCAGCGCCTGGAGCTGACGATTCCGGTGGCGCCGCCCAGCAGTGCCAAGCGCGGCAAGCCATCCGCCAAAGCGGCGGCGGCCAAGTCCAGCAAGGCCGCGCCGAAGGCGGCGACTCGGACCCCCGCGCCTGCTTCCGGCAAAGTCGTCGCTCACGCGCGCTGACCGGCTGAGCGCGCCGGACTCCGGCGACGGTCGCCCACGACCCCCTATACTGCCGGCCCGACATCACGGCACTGCGAGCGACGACACATCATGGGCTTCCTGTCCGGCAAGCGACTGCTGATCACCGGCGTGCTCTCCAACCGTTCGATCGCCTATGGCATCGCGCACGCATGCAAGCGTGAAGGCGCCGAACTCGCTTTCACGTACGTCGGCGAGCGCTTCAAGGAGCGGATCACCGAGATCGCTGCCGAATTCGGTTCCGATCTGGTGTTCGACATGGACGTTTCGGACGATAACCAGATCAACGCCGCCTTCGAAGCGCTCAAGCAACGCTGGCCTGCGCTCGATGGGTTGGTGCACTCGATCGGCTTCGCGCCACGCGAAGCCATCGCCGGGGATTTCGTCGAAGGCCTGTCGCGCGAGGGATTCCGCATCGCGCACGACATCTCCGCGTACAGCTTCCCTGCGCTTGCCAAGGCGGCGCTGCCGCTGATGGAGGGCCGCAACGCCTCGCTGTTGACGTTGACCTACCTCGGCGCCGAGCGCGCCGTGCCGAGCTACAACACGATGGGACTCGCCAAGGCGAGCCTCGAAGCCAGCGTGCGCTATCTCGCGGCCAGCCTCGGCCCGCGCGGCATCCGCGTCAACGGTATCTCTGCCGGCCCGATCAAGACGCTCGCCGCAGCCGGCATCAAGGGTTTTTCGAAGATCTTCTCGGTGGTGGAAAGCACGGCGCCGATGCGGCGCAATGTGACGATCGAGGATGTCGGCAATGTGGCGGCGTTTCTGCTATCCGACCTCGCCGCCGGCGTCACCGCCGAGATCACCCATGTCGACTGCGGCTTCAATGCCGTGATGGGCATCCCGACCGGGCTGGAATAGCCCTCACGCGGCAGCGACGCCTTCCGGCATCCGCCCGCTCAGCAGATAGTCGATCAGTTCGCGCACGGGCCGGATCGCCGAGCCGAACGGCACCGTCGCCGCGCCCCGGAAAAACAGTCCGCGCGCCAGCTCGCCGCGCAGCGCGGCCGCGAGCTGGGTATCGATGCAGAACTGGCCGATCGTTGCGATGCTGTCGCGCAATCCGCAGGTCGTCAGGCATTGCAGCGCTCCACTGCACTTGCCGATGGGATCGGGGGGGAGCTTTTTCGCCGTCCAATCCGCAGCCTCCTGCTGCAGCACGGATTCGCGTCGAAGGTAGCGCTCCAGCCAGACGGTTCGCACCGCACGCGCCGGCAGCCCGGCGACGCTGATGAACTCGACGATGTCGCGCGGCTGCGCTTCGGCCAGCACCTTCTTGAAGTTCGGGTGGGCATCCCCTTCGGTTGTCACCGCAAAGGCAGTGCCGAGCTGCACGGCCGCGTAACCGAGCGCTAGGACTTCACGCATCTTTCCGTGCGAATTGATGCCGCCAGCCGCGATGAGCGGGATCCGTTCAGCTTCAAGCTGCAGGTCGCGCAGCGCGAGTGACACTTCCTCGATCACGCGGTCGAACTCGAAACGCGGATCGTTGAGATCATCGATGCGCGTCGCGCCGAGGTGCCCTCCCGCATAGCGCGGATGTTCGATGACGATCGCATCGGGAATCCGGTTCTTGCGCAACCAGCGGCGCAGGACGATGGACACGCCGCGCGCATCGGACAGGATCGGAATCAGCGCCACTTCGGGAAAGCCGGCACACAGGTCCGGCAGGTCGAGCGGCAGGCCAGCGCCCATGACGATCGCATTCGCGCCCGATTCGCACGACTGGCGTATCAGTGCCGCGTGCTGGTCGACAGCCTTCATCACGTTGACGGCGATCGCCCCGCGCCCCTGCGACTGCTCTCGCGCGAGACGGATCTCGCGATCGAGCGCGATCAGGTTCAATCGATCGAGCACGGCACGGTCCCGCACGTCCTTGCATTGCGCCATCAGGTCGGCATGGTGATGCCGCAGGTCGACCGAGGCGATCGTGCCGAGTGCGTCCTCGCGCGCCACCGCCGAGGCGAGCCGATGCGCCGACACGCCGACCCCCATGCCGCCCTGCACAACCGGCAGCAGCGCGCGTTCCCGCAATCGCAACGGGCGCAGGCCCTCAGCGAGTACTCGTTGCACCCTGGCTTCCCCTGGAAAAGCTGGCAGGCTAGCCCGGCGCCCATTCGCGTACTTGATCCGGGTCAGCGGCGGCGGATTGCGTCCCTCCCCTATACTCCTCGGCCGCGCAGTCGGCGCCAGCCCGGGTCGGATCTCGACCCGGTTCATCGAATGGCCGCTGACGGCAACCCCTGCTGGAGAATGACATGGCCTCTGCCGCCGACCTCGACATCTCGATGGACGCTTCCTCGCTGTATCGCGAAGAGATCTATACCGACCGCAAGATCGGCACCATCCGCGCTCTGGTGCCTGTCACCGCACTCGGTGCAACGGACGGCGGGCGCCCAGTCGTCTACACCGGTGAGGCACAGATCATGACGCAGATGGGGCCGCTGCCGATCAACTTCGACATCGAAGCCAGGTCGCTCGCCGAAGCGGTCGAAGGCTACGCCGCCGCGGCGAAGATCGCCGTCGAGCGCACGGTCAAGGAACTACAGGACATGCGTCGCCAGGCGGCGTCATCGATCGTGCTGCCGGGCCAGGGCGGCGCAGGTTACCCGCCAGGCGGCCTGGGCGGTGGCGGCAAGATCCAGATTCCGTAATTCGCGCCAGGCCCGCGCCGTGCCTTCGGCTCGACCTCCATTTGCGGCATGTGCGGTGCCGGCACGTTCCACTACCGTCGCCGGAATCTTCCTCAGGGAGTCGACATGGCCGATGCAATCCACCTCAGCCTGACCGGCATCAAGGGCGAGTCCACCTCCAAGCGGCACCGCGAAGAAATCGTCGTCGAGAGCTGGAACTGGGGCGTCGCCGTGACACCGCCGTCCCCAGGGGGCGGCAGCAGCAGCGTGAACCGACCCACTTTCGCGCCGTTCACCTTTACCCATCGCGTGGATACGGCGTCCCCACCGCTGTGGCGCGCGTGTCTCACCGGACGAAGCATCGCCGAAGGCATCCTCAGCGTGGCACGGCCGATGACCACGGTCGGCGACTACATCACGCTGCGCATGACCGATGTGCTGATCACCTCGGTGAACCTCGCCGATGCGGCAGCCGATACGCAGCCGCCGCTCGAGTCCGTCACTCTTGCCTGCGCCGTCTTCGAATACACGTACCGCCCGCAACTCGCCAACGGCAGCTTCGGCCCGGCGGTCGTGCTGAAGTTCGACATCCGGCAGAACCAGGTGCTCTGACGCAGGCGCACGTGACGTACGCCTAGCGGTGGCAATCGGAGGCACCTTCGTCGCGCGGTGCACCGCCCGCCACGGGGACGAACGCCCATCGATAGCCGTTCGAACTCAGTGTCAGGCGCAGCACGCCATGCGTCGACGCATCGCGCACCTCGCTGTTCGGCTGCGGCTTGCGCAAGGAATACAGACGAGCCCCGCCTGTTCCGGCCGTGAAACTGCGGACTCCGCGGTCCGGATCGGCGTTGCCCGCGGCATCCTGCGGCGCGAACCGTTCGTAGATGTGATCGTGGCCGACCAGTACGATCTCCGCGCCGGCGGCGTGCAGCAGCTGGAACGCATCGGCCATGCGCCGGTCATTGCCGTGCGGTCCCGAACTGAACAGCGGGTGATGCCAAAAGGCGAGCGTGCACAACGTGTCGGACGCGGCAGCGAGATCGGCCTGCAGCCACGCATACTGCGCCGAACCGATGTTCGCGTCCGCGTTGCTGTTCAGTGAGATGAAGTGCCAGCCGCCGGCATCGAAGCTGTAGTAGCCGCGCCGGTCCGGCCCGGCCGCGGCGCCGAAGTAGTCGAAGTACGCACCGGCGTCCGTCGTCATGTAGTCATGATTGCCAGGGCTGGGCCGAATCCTCTCCTTGAACGCGCCCCAGGTGGGCTGGAAGCAGTCGGCGAATTCCATCGCCGCGCCGACGGGATAGGTGTTGTCCCCCAGCGTCAGCACCAACATATCTGTCGGCGCGATCAGGCCGGCGGTACGAAAGGCATCGGGAAACTGCAAGCCATTCGAGCCGCAGTCCGCGATGTCCCCTGCCGCGACGACCGTGATCACCGTCGGCGCAGTCGAATCCGCCTCGGTTGACGGCGTGCCAGGACAGTCAGCCCCCCACAGGGCCAGGACAACGCAGGCGACGTGACGCATGGTTGTACAGCGAACGATCGGAGACCCTGGGTCGGCGCCTAGTTGACGAAGCGCATGTGGATGTAGAGGTAGAACGGCGCGCGCGGCGGCGGCGCAAAGCGGTCGAACAGCAGGCGCCCGCGCATGCACTGGTACACGTTGGTGCTGCGATCGCTCCACAGGCGCAGCACACGACCGTCGGCACCGATCGCCGCCACGAATGAAAACGGCGTCGACTCCGGCTGCGGCACGCTTGCCGTGCAGCCCCGGAAATGCGCGCGATAGCGTTCGCTGAACTGCGGCAACAGGACATCGCGGTGATAGTCGCGCGTGGCCGGGTCCGACTCGTCGCGGCGGCCGCGCTCCTGCGCTTCGACATAGCTGCTTGCCAGCTCACCCGCTGCCGGCGCCTGGCCCTGCGCCTGCGCCTGCAGGACCACCCCGAGCATCATGGATAAGGCGGCCAGAACCTTCCAACGCAGGCCGGGCGCGAAGTGCGATCGTCTTGTCATGGCGCGGAGTATTCCGGAAACCGGCGCCGCTTCAAAACAGGAATCACAGGAGTGCGATCGCTGCGGCGCGCCGCACACCTGACCGCATATCGACCGATCGGATCGCCGCCGGCCAGGCGCAGCCTCCCTATACTCACATGAGCCGCCAGTCGCGCGCGAGGCCGGTCCATAACGCGCGCTGAATCATGCCCCTGCGTTGAAGACTTCCCGACCTTCCGTCTGCATCGTCACTCCGGCGTCGCGCGAGGCGAACACCGGCAACTGGCACACGGCCGCGCGCTGGGCTCGCTTCCTGCGACCGGACCATCGCGTGCGGGTGCTCGAAGAATGGGACGGCAAGCCCTGCGACGTCATGATCGCGCTGCACGCGCGGCGCTCGGCCGACTCCATTGCGGCATTCCGCGCCGCCCATCCGGACCGTGGCCTCGGCGTCGTGCTCACCGGCACTGATCTTTATCGCGACCTCCCGGCCAACCGCGAGGCACAGCGCTCGCTTGCCCTCGCCGACCGCCTTGTCGTGCTACAGGAACTCGCAGCACAGGCTCTGCCCGCGCACCACCGAACCAAGACCACGGTCATCTTCCAGTCCGCTCCAGCGCTGAAGCGCGGCGAGCGGCGGCGCCGCACCTTCGACGTCGCCGTCGTCGGCCATCTGCGCTACGAGAAGGACCCGCAGACCGTGATGCGCGTCGCGCTGGGGTTGCCCGCGAACTCGCACGTGCGCATCCTGCACGCCGGCGCGGCGCTTGAAGACCGCTATGCCGCCGCCGCACTGCGCACCGAGGCGCGCACGACGCGCTACCGGTGGTTGGGTGAACTGACGCGGGCCCGCGCGCGTCAGCTGATGCGCCATGCCGCACTGCTGCTGCACCCTTCGAAAATGGAAGGCGGCGCGCAGGCGGTGCTCGAGGCGATCCGCAGCGGCACGCCGGTGCTGGTTTCCAGCGCCGATGGCAACGTCGGCATGGTGGGAAGCCGCTATCCCGGGGTGTTCCGAGTGGGGGACGTGCGCGAGGCGACCGAGCTGGTGGAACGCGCGTCGACCGACCGTGCGTTTCTGCGCCGGCTTGCGTCGGCCTGCCGTGCCCGCGCCTGGCTCTTCAGCCCCAAGGTCGAACGGGCCGCCGTGCGCGACCTCGTACATCAGCTCCTTCATAATCGCGAGGTTTCACGCCGCAAACAGCCCCATCCCCGATGAACGCTCCCTCTGATCTGAAGATCAAGCTCACGTCCTTCTCGCATGGGGGCGGCTGCGGCTGCAAGATCGCGCCCGGCGTACTTGGCGAGATCCTCAAGGGCGCGAAAGGCATCGTTCCGCCGCAGCTGCTGGTCGGCATCGAGACCTCGGACGACGCCGCCGTCTACCAGATCAACGACGAGCAGGCGCTGATCGCGACGACCGACTTCTTCATGCCGATCGTCGACGACCCGTACGACTTCGGACGCATCGCCGCGACGAACGCCATCTCCGACGTCTACGCGATGGGCGGAACACCGATCATGGCGCTGGCGCTGCTGGCGATGCCGGTGAACCAGCTGCCGCTCGAAGTGATCCGCCGCATCGTCGAGGGGGGACAGGATGTCTGCGCCGCCGCCGGCATCCCGATCGCCGGCGGTCACACGATCGATTCGGTCGAGCCGATCTACGGACTGGTGGCGCTCGGCCTCGTGCATCCGAAGAAGGTCAAGAAGAATTCAGGCGCGAAGGCGGGTGATGTGCTGGTCCTCGGCAAGCCGCTGGGCGTCGGCATCTACTCGGCCGCGCTGAAGAAGGACGCCCTCGACGCCGCCGGCTACGCGCAGATGATCGCCAGCACGACGAAGCTCAACACGCCCGGACGGCGCCTCGCCGACATGGACGCCGTGCACGCGCTGACCGACGTCACCGGTTTCGGTCTCCTCGGCCACCTGAACGAGATCGCGCTGGGCAGCGGACTCGCCGCACAGTTGCGCGCTCGCGACATCCCGCTGTTGCCCGGCGCCGCCCGGCTCGCCGCCCAGGGCTACGTCACCGGCGCCTCAGACCGGAATTGGGCCGGCTACTGCCAGCACGTGACGCTGAACAACGTCGACGAATCGATGAAGGCGCTGCTGACCGATCCGCAGACCAGCGGAGGGCTGCTGGTCGCCTGCGCCCCGAGTGCGGTTGATGACGTGCTGGGGATTTTCCGGGCCGATGGGTTCGACGGTGCGACCGTTATTGGTGAACTCGCGGTCGGGCGCGGCATCTTGGTCACCGGTTGATTGGGGCGCTGTCGATGCCCTCAGGTCCCGCGCACCAGCGCCAGTTTCATGCAAAGAAACCAGTCGTTCGAAATGGCGATATCTGCGCCAGACGACTGTCACGGGTCTGCTGACTTGCGACCCACCGGGCGATACCAGTCCATGCTCGTCTCCCACTCGACGCGAAGCAGCCTCAGCATGCTCTCGGGCAGGCGCTCGTCCCTGAGGTGTGCCCGCAAGACCTGATTCATCGCCCCGCGCACACGCTCCACCACGCTCGCCGCATCTGGATGCCGGCAGACATCGTTACCGAAGCTGACCAGTTCCTCGAGCATCGGGTAGTCCTTGCTGCCCTTGCCTCGACGCAACTTCAACGCCATCGTGCGATCGGTGACCCGGATCCCACCGCTGCGCTCATAGGGATAGATGGTCGTCGTCACGACATCGAAGACAGGTGCTAGCCAGACCCTCTCATCGTCGTACAGAACCCCGAAGTTCTTCAGATGTCCATCGCCATTGCGCAGCATGACGGACAGTACGACGTACTCGAACAGCATCGGCAACGTTGCGTGCCTGTCGCTTGCAAAGGCATCAATGAGCGACGCGACGTCTTCGTACGAACCTCGGTACTTGCGATCCGACAACGCCCCGCCCACCCGCAGATCGGCCAGCGCCGCGACATCCTCGAAGCCAAGCCGCTTGCCGCCGGGCAACAGATCGAAACGATCGATGACGAGCAGCGCGCCGTCGTCGGAGAGTTCGTGCCTGGGCACCGGCAAACCGGCACTCGCAGCCACCTGCAGACAGAGATACTCGTTCGCCACCAAGCCGGGGTAATCGTCACCGCTGGTCTTCACAATCAGGTTCGGAATCGGGAAGGTGGCGCGCTCGGGGACCACGATCTTCGGCTGAACTCCAGACAACCCAGAACCGGTGGCCAGAAACGAATCGACAAGCGCGGCGAAGACTTCCCCGCTATGACCGGCGCCCTCGCGCAAGAGCTGCGAGCGTTCGAGCGCCTTTGGCAGAGGGGTTGCCTCCGCGCCGGGACGCCGATAGCCGAGGCGACCGATTCCGTTGTCCCCCATCAGTTCGAGCAGATGCATCTCGGTCGGAGGGTTCTTTGGCGATCTCTCATAAATCTGCCGCAGCAGGAATCCCTCGGGCAGGTTCATGTCCATAACCGCAAACAGGGCGTTGTCGACGAACTCACGATCCGCAAGCGGCATGATCAGCGACACGGGCATCGACGCCTGCGCCGCGTAAGTAAAGCGAAACTGCGACTCGCGCCTCAGGTAACCGCCATCCTGACCTCCAATGCGTACCTCGAGGTGGTTGACCCGGCGGGCGAACTCGATCACTTGTCAGCCTCGTCGGAATGCAGGTGAGCGTAGTCACGGCGCATGTCCGCCGCGCGTAGCGGCTTCCGCTCGATGGCAAGCTGGCAGCCCAATTCCGCGGCAACCCGCTGCACGATCGCCGTTTCCGCAGATCCCCCATTCTCCAGCCGTGAAAGCGTGTCGCGAGAAATTCCTGCGCGCGTGCTCAGTTCTGCCTGCGTTAGGCGTGCGCGTTTGCGCAGTTCGCGAAGTTGACGGCCAAGCTCCCCGAGCGCCGTTTCCGAACGAGTTGTCTTCATCAGGCCCTGAACCGGTTGGCACCGGCAGTACGATGGCTGCCGGCTTTTGCCGTCAATCTAGCAGATTGTCTGATTTAACCGACATACCGCGAACTTGTCGGTTTAGGCAGACATCGGATCAGACGGAAGCCCCACCTGTGGGCGGTCACTGCATTGGCGGAAGCGTC
>DAOMFI010000077.1:0-14515 GCA_035429725.1 Burkholderiaceae bacterium
GCCGAGTACGTCGCCGAGGACAACAGCCGCCGGACGCCGGTCATGCTGCACCGGGCGATCATCGGTTCGATGGAGCGGTTCATCGGCATGCTCATCGAGAACTACGCGGGCTCGATGCCGCCCTGGCTGGCGCCGGTGCAGGTTGCCATCGCGAATATCTCGGAGGGGCAGGCCGATTACGCCGATGCTGTTGTGCAAACGCTGAAAAAACAAGGCTTTAGAGTTGACAGCGATTTGCGAAACGAAAAGATCACCTATAAAATCCGCCAGCTCAGCCTGCAGAAGATTCCCTATGTCCTCGTCGTCGGGGATAAAGAGAAGCAATCCGGGCTGGAAGAAATGCGGGTGGCCGTGCGTGCCCGCGGCGGGGCCGACCTCGGCGTAATGCCGCTGTCGGCCTTTGCGCAGCGTCTGCAGGACGACGTCGCGCAGCGTCGCAATGTGGGTAGCGCGGCCTGATTATTGAAACCAGGAGAAGCCAACCATCGCTCAGGACCGTGCGCACCGGATCAACGGTGAAATCAGTGCCCCGGAAGTTCGCCTTGCTGGAGTTGAAGGCGAGGCTCTCGGGGTTGTGAAGCTGGCCGAGGCCTTCCGGCTCGCCGAAGAAGCCCAGGTTGATCTGGTGGAGATTGCTCCAACGGCTGTGCCGCCGGTCTGTCGCCTGATGGACTACGGCAAGTTCAAGTACCAGGAGCAGAAGAAGGCCCACGAGGCCAAGCTCAAGCAGAAGCAGGTCGTGGTCAAGGAAGTGAAGTTCCGGCCTCAAACGGACGAGAACGACTACCTGACCAAGCTGCGCAATCTGACGCGCTTCCTCGAGGAGGGTGACAAGGCCAAGATCACGCTGCGCTTCCGTGGTCGGGAAATGGCCCACCAGGAGTTCGGTTACAAACTGCTGGAGCGGGTCCGTGATGACCTCGCGGGTCTGTCGCAGGTGGAGTCGATGCCTCGGCTCGAGGGCCGTCAGATGGTGATGATCCTGGCGCCCAAGAAGAAAAAGTAGTCTGGATCCGGTCCGAAAGGGATCGGAGTATTGAAGCAACAGCCGCACGGCGGCTCAACAAGTGGCAACAGGCTCAAAGTCTCGCAAGAGCGCCCGACGCCATCAAAGAAAGGACGGCCAAGATGCCGAAGATGAAGACGAAAAAGAGCGCGTCAAAGCGCTTCGAAGTCCGCGCGAGCGGCTCGATCAAGCGGGGACAGGCGTTCAAGCGCCATATCCTCACCAAGAAAACCACCAAGTCGAAGCGCCATCTGCGCGGCCCCGTGCAAATCCACGAGGCTGACGTCAAGTCGGTGCGTCGAATGATGCCGTACGCGTAAAGGGAGAACGACATGCCTCGAGTCAAACGTGGTGTGACCGCCCGCGCGCGGCACAAGAAGGTCCTGGCCCAGGCCGCAGGGTTCACGCGTCGCCGCAAGAATGTCTTCCGCGTCGCCAAGCAGGCGGTGATGAAGGCGGGGCAGTACGCCTACCGCGATCGCCGTACCAAGAAGCGCGTCTTCCGCTCGCTTTGGATCGCGCGGATCAACGCCGCGGTGCGCGAGCACGGCATCACTTACAGCGCGTTCATCAACGGGCTCGGCAAGGCCGAGATCGGCATCGACCGCAAGGTGCTCGCCGACATGGCCGTGCTCGACAAGCCGGGCTTTGCGGCCGTCGTCGAGAAGGTCAAGGCTTCGCTCGCCGCCTAAGCACACTACCGGTCGTGGTCGACCGGCCGATCGGGAACGGGGCCTGCAAACTGGGCCCCGTTTTTTTTACGGCGTCACAATGGAACTCGAACAACTCGTAGACGAGGCGCGCGCCGCCTTCGCGGCAGCCTCGAATTCCGCGGCCCTGGAAAACGAGAAGGCGCGCTTCCTGGGCAAGACCGGTGCAATCACCGAGCGCCTGAAGGCGCTGGCAAAGCTCGCCCCGGAGGAGAAGCGCGAGCACGGCGCTCGCATCAATCGCGCGAAGGAGGCCATCGAGCGGCTCCTCGAAGAACGGCGGCAGGCGCTGGCGGAAGCGCAGTTGAATGCACGCCTGGCGCAGGAGGCCATCGACGTCACGCTGCCGGGCCGTGCGCGCAGCGCAGGAGGCATCCATCCCGTCATGCGGACGTGGATGCGCATCGAGGAAATCTTTGCCTCGATCGGGTTCGATGTGGCCGACGGTCCGGAGATCGAGACCGACTGGTACAACTTCACGGCGCTGAACAGCCCGGAGAACCATCCGGCGCGTTCGATGCAGGACACTTTTTACGTCGACGCGAACGACAGCCGCGGCAAGCCGCTGGTGCTACGCACGCACACGAGCCCGATGCAGGTGCGCTATGCCCGCATGCACACGCCGCCGATCAAGGTGATCGCGCTAGGCCGCACCTACCGCGTCGACAGCGACGCGACCCACTCGCCGATGTTTCACCAGGTCGAGGGTCTGTGGATCGGCGAGGAGGTCAGCTTCGCCGACCTCAAGGCGGTCTATACGGACTTCCTGCGCTGCTTCTTTGAAACCGACGAACTGGTCGTGCGCTTCCGGCCCTCGTACTTTCCGTTCACCGAGCCGTCGGCCGAGATCGACATGATGTTCACCAGCGGTCCGCGCAAGGGGCGGTGGCTGGAGATATCCGGATCGGGCCAGGTGCATCCGGCGGTGGTGCGCAACTTCGGCCTCGATCCCGAAAGGTACATCGGCTTCGCATTCGGGTCGGGCCTGGATCGGCTGACGATGCTGCGCTATGGCGTCGATGACCTGCGCGCCTTCTTCGAGGGTGACCTCCGCTTCCTGCGGCAATTCAACTGAATCGCAATGGACATTTCAGAAAGCTGGCTGCGGCAATACTGCAACCCGCCGATCGACGGCGAGTCGTTGGCGGAGGCGCTCACCATGGCGGGGCTCGAAGTGGAAGAGCGTCGCCCCGTCGCGCCGCCGTTCAGCGGCGTTGTCGTGGCCCGGGTACGTGAGGTTCGCAAGCATCCCAATGCGGACAAACTCACGGTGTGCGAGGTCGACGTTGGCCAGTCGGTCCCCTTGTCGATCGTCTGCGGCGCGCCGAATGTCGCGCCCGGAATCACGGTGCCCTGCGCGCTGCCGGGTGCGCAGTTGCCCGGGGGCCTGCAGATCAAGGCCACCACGATGCGTGGGGTCGAGTCGAACGGCATGCTGTGTTCGGCGCGTGAACTGGGTCTCTCCGATGATCACTCGGGGTTGATGCTGCTCGATGCCGATGCGCCGATCGGCGCGGACGTTCGCGCGTGGCTCGAACTCGACGACAGCATCCTGACGATCAAGCTGACACCCAACCGTGCCGACTGCCTGAGCGTGGTCGGGGTTGCGCGGGAGGTCGCCGCGATCTCCGGTGCGCCGCTGGAATTGCCGGCGAAAGTCGCGGTCGAGGTCGTCAACGTGCAGCGACTTCCGGTGATGGTGCAGGCGCCCGACCTCTGCGGTCGCTTCTCAGGCCGCGTGATCCGCAACGTCGATGCCCGTGCTTCGACGCCGATGTGGATGCAGCAGCGTCTGCTGCGCAGCGGGCAGCGCCCGATATCGGCGCTGGTCGACATCTCCAACTACGTGATGCTCGAACTGGGCCGTCCGTCGCATGTCTTTGATCTTGACAAGGTGCGCGGCGAGCTGCGGGTGCGCTGGGGTCGCAGCGGCGAATCGGTGCAGCTTCTCAATGGCCAGACAGTCCAGGTCGATGAACAGGTGGGCGTGATCGCCGACGAAGCCGGTGTCGAGGCCCTCGCCGGCGTCATGGGCGGCGAGGCGACGGCCGTTTCGCTCGAGACGCGCAACATCTATGTCGAGGCTGCCTTCTGGTGGCCCGACGCGATCCGCGGCCGGGCGCGCCGCTACAACTTCTCGACGGATGCGGCACACCGGTTCGAGCGTGGCGTCGACTTCGCTACCACGGCAGAACACGTCGACTACATCACTCGCCTGATCCTCGACATCTGTGGCGGCGAGCCCGGTCCCGTCGACGACACGATTGTCGATCTGCCGTCGCGCGCGCCGGTCGCGATGCGTATCGAGCGCTGCCGCAAGGTGCTGGGCGTGGGCGTCAGCGCCGATGACATGGCCGCTGCGTTTTCGCGGCTGGGCTTCGGGTTCGAGCGCTCCCATGATGCATTCGTCGTCACGCCGCCGAGCTTTCGCTTCGACCTCGAGACCGAGGAGGACCTGATCGAGGAGGTCGCCCGGCTGTTCGGCTACGCGCGCATTCCCGCAAACCCGCCGCTGGCGCCGGCACGCATGCAGCCGAAGGACGAAGCGCGACGCTCGCCGCACGATGTCCGGCGGCTGCTGGCAGCACTGGGTTACCAGGAACTCGTCAACTATTCTTTCATCGACGCCGAAGTCGAGAAGGACTTTGCGGACGACGCGAAGGCGATCGGCGTCGTCAATCCGATCTCGGCGCAGATGTCCGTCATGCGCAGTTCATTGCTCGGCGGCCTAGTTTCGGTGCTGGGCTACAACCTCAATCGCAAGGCGAGCAGGGCCCGGTTGTTCGAGATCGGACGCGTCTTTCGGCGTGATGCAGGCGTGGCCGACGGACCATTGTCGGTCCAGGGAGTGGCGCAGCCGATGTGTGTCGCCGGGCTCGCCTATGGCCCCGCCAACGACGAACAATGGTCAGTGCCCAGCCGCGATGTCGACTACTTCGATGTCAAGGGCGATGTCGAACGACTGTTTGCTCCCGCGCTGGTCACGTTTGTCGCTGCGACGCATCCGGCACTGCATCCGGGCCGCAGTGCGCGCATCTTCATGGCCGGCCGCGACGTCGGAGTGATTGGCGAACTGCACCCGCGCCTGCAGCAGAAGCACGAACTGCCGAAGGGCGCGGTACTGTTTCAGCTCGAACTCGAGCCGTTGCTCGACCGTCCGGTGCCGGCAGCACGCGAATTGTCGAAGTTTCAGCCGTTGCAGCGCGACATCGCTGTTTGGGTCGATGAGTCGGTCTCGTACCAGCAGATCGTCACGGCAATCGACACCCGGTCGCGCGCCGATGACCGATTGTCGGCGCTGCAGGAGCTGCGGCTGTTCGACGTGTATCGTCCTTCCGCCGCCGCATCCACTCGAGAAGTGCCCGCTAACGCATTGTTAAATAAAGAAAAGAGCCTTGCCTTCCGGATTGTTCTGCAAGATACTGCAAGGCCGCTCAGCGATACTGATGCTGATGCCGCTGTTGCTGCAGTGGTGGAAGAGCTGAAGCGGAGTTTCGGTGCCCGGCTGCGGCAATGACCATGATGCGAGACGATCCCCAGATGACAACGGGATTCAAGTTCCCCGAGCTCCCGCCGGCGTCGGCGGGCAGTCGACCCAGCGAGCGCGGAACAAAGACGATGACCAAGGCCGAGTTGGCCGAGGTGCTGTTTGATCGTCTGGGCCTGAACAAGCGCGAGGCCAAGGATATGGTCGATGGTTTCTTCGATGAGATCCGCCAGGCACTCGAGCGAGGAGAGTCGGTAAAGCTGTCGGGTTTCGGGAATTTCCAGCTGCGAGACAAGCCGACGCGGCCGGGCCGCAACCCGAAGACCGGCGAAGAGATTGCGATCACGGCGCGCCGCGTCGTCACGTTCCACGCGAGCCAGAAGCTGAAGGCCGCGGTCGCACGTGTCGCCGGGCTTTGAACGCAATTCGGCGCTGAATCCCGCCGGCACGCCCCTGGACGAGCGCGATGCAACGTCAAGACACATCGCAGCTGCTGCCGCCGATTCCCGCCAAGCGCTACTTCACGATCGGCGAAGTCAGTGAGCTATGCGGCGTCAAGCCGCACGTGCTGCGTTACTGGGAACAGGAGTTCACCCAGCTGCGTCCCGTCAAGCGGCGCGGCAATCGCCGTTACTACCAGCATCACGAGGTCCTGCTGATACGACGGATCCGCGAACTGCTTTACGAACAGGGATTCACGATCAGCGGGGCGCGCAACCGGCTCGAAGAAGGTGGCCGACCGGCGCGGCACGAAGCGAAGTCCGGCAACGGCGCGCTGCCGCAGCCCGACGTGCTGAACCTGCGCGAAGAACTCGCGTCGATAAGGCGCCTGCTCTCCGGAAGCTGAACGCGGTTTCGTCACAGGCGCCGCGGCGTGCGGCTATACTCCGAACCTTCGGGGCGTAGCGCAGCCTGGTAGCGCACTTGCATGGGGTGCAAGGGGTCGCGAGTTCGAATCCCGCCGCCCCGACCATTGCCAGCCGAGGTAGCCGGCGCGCTGATTGCAGATTCGCGCGACCGGCTATTTCTTTTTGGCTTTATGCGCATCCTGGTTTCCAACGACGACGGCTATTTCGCCCCGGGGCTCGCTGCGCTGGCCGAAGCGGTCAGGCCGTTCGGCACGGTGACCGTTGTCGCTCCCGAGCAGAACAGCAGCGGTGCCAGCAATTCGCTGACGCTGTCGCGGCCGTTGACGGTCAGCACGGCGCCCAACGGATTCATCTACATCAACGGCACCCCGAGTGACTGCGTGCACATCGCGATGACTGGGCTGCTGGATGAACGCCCCGACCTGATCGTGTCCGGTATCAACAATGGACAGAACATGGGCGACGACACCATTTACTCGGGTACCGTCGCGGCGGCGATGGAGGGTTATCTTTTCGGTGTTCCGGCAATGGCCTTTTCACTCGTGGAAAAAGGCTATGCGCACCTGGACGCCGCGGCAGCCATGGCGGCGGAGGTGGTGCGCCGCTATGTAGAGCAGCCCTTGCCCGCTCCCTTTCTGCTGAACGTGAATATCCCGAACCGCCCCGCGGCGGAGATCAGGGGCATCGTCGCGACGCGCCTCGGCAAGCGCCATCCTTCGGAGCCGGTCGTGCGGGCGAGCAATCCGCGCGGCGAACCGATCTACTGGATCGGCGCCGTCGGCGCTGCGCGCGAGGGAGGCCCCGGTACCGACTTCCACGCGACGGCGGAAGGTTACGTTTCGGTCACGCCGCTGCAGATCGACCTCACCCACACCGGACAACTCGAAGGTGTCCGCGGCTGGCTCGATCGCCACTGAAATGCAGCGCGGCCCTGCCTCGAGGACGAATGGCGCCGCGTCGCACGGTGGCCTCGCGTCCGGGCGCGTGCGCGATCGCATGGTCGACCGTGTGCGGGAACTCGGCGTGCGCGACAGCCGCGTGCTCGATGCCATGCGCAATGTCCCTCGACATCTGTTCGTCGACGAGGCGCTTGCCAGTCGGGCCTATGAGGATACGGCCCTGCCCATTGGCCACGGCCAGACGATCTCGCAGCCGTACATCGTTGCGCGCACGGCGGAACTGGCGCTCGAGGCCATCGCGGATCCGCGCCGGGCACGACTGCTCGAAGTCGGAACCGGATGCGGGTACGCCGCTGCCGTACTCGCGCAGATCTTCGGCGAGGTCATCTCTATCGAGCGCGTGCGTGCCCTGCACGAGCGGGCACGCGACAATCTCCGCGGATTGCGCCTGCCGAATCTCCGCCTGGTCTTTGGCGACGGTTCGCGCGGGGTCGAGCAGGCGGCGCCCTTCGATGTGATCGTCGCGGCGGCGGCGGGTGATGAGATTCCCCTGGCCTGGGTTCAGCAGTTGAAGGTCGGCGGGCGCATCGTCGCGCCGTTGGGCAGCGATGAGCAGAAGCTGGTCGTCGCCTCGAAGGACGACAATGGACAACTGGTGCGACGGGGAACCGAAGCCGTGCGCTTCGTTCCGCTGCGCGGCGGCATTGCTTAGGAGGACGGGAATGCAGGGCAGGTTCGGGACCGTGGCGTTGGCGGGCGTTGTCCTAGTGCTTGCGGCGTGCGGCACGCAGCGCCCGGCGCCGGTCGTTGAGCGCTCCGGCGCGCCTCCGCCGCGCTCGGAGGCTCCGGTCACTGCGCCGGCGCCACCGAAGGCTGCCGACGGTACCTACACGGTTCAACGCGGAGACACGCTGTACAGCATTGCTCAGCGCCACGGCGTGGATGTGCGCGAACTGGCGCGCTGGAACGGCATCGGCGACACGGCAGTCCTCGCGGTGGGTCAGACCCTGCGCCTGACACCGCCCACTGGTGTCGCGACGGTGACGCCGGTGGCGCCGGCCGGCTCGACCGAAGTCCGGCCGCTGCCGGCGCCCGGTGGTGCTGCCGTGCCACTGCCGCCGGCGGCAGCGGCTCCGCCGGCCGCCGCGGCCCCGACCGTGCCTTCGACGCCGGTGACACCCCAGGCGGCCAAGCCCGCACCGGCTGAAAGCGCGGTGCAATGGCAGTGGCCGGCGCCGGGCAAGGTCATCGAAACCTTCGAGGAAACGCGCAACAAGGGCATCGACATCGCAGGCAACGAAGGCGATCCAGTCCTGGCGGCGGCCGACGGCGAAGTGGTCTATGTGGGCAGCGCGCTGCGCGGCTACGGCAACCTCGTCATCGTCAAGCACAGCGACGAGTTCATCACAGCCTACGCGCACAACCGGCAGGTGCTGGTCAAGCAGGGCCAGGGCGTGAAGCGGGGACAGCGCATCGCTGAAATCGGCCGCTCCGACGCCGACCGCACCAAGCTCCACTTCGAGGTTCGACGCCAGGGCAAGCCCGTGGACCCGCTGCAATACCTGCCGCCACGCTGATGGACGCGAGCCGCATCAAAGGCGAGGCCGGAGCGCCGGCCGACGAGCCGGAAGACACGGCACAGCCGATCGGGCGCGACGACCCGATTGACTCGTCGCTCGACGCTCAGCAAGACGCCGCTGGCACCGAGGGTGCAAGTGAAGCGACGGAGGATGGCGGGGACTACGAACCGGACAACGTGCAGCGCTACCTGACCGAGGTCGGCTCCTTCCCGCTGATGACAGCAGAGGAAGAGCGTGCCACGGCAACGCGGATGCGCGCCGGCGACTTTGCCGCGCGGCAGGAAATGATCGAGCGCAATCTCCGCCTCGTTGTTTTGATCGCCAAGCGCTACACCAAGCGCGGCCTGCCGTTGCTGGACCTCATCGAGGAAGGGAACCTCGGGCTGATGCACGCGCTGGAGAAGTACGAACCCGAGCGCGGTTTCCGCTTCTCGACCTACGCGACATGGTGGATCCGGCAGACTGTCGAGCGCGCGGTCATGAACCAGGCGCGCACGATCCGGCTGCCGGTCCATGTGCTGCGCGAACTGCGGCACGTCACGGCGGCCAAGCGCCACCTCGAGGCCGAGGCTGATTCGGGGGCCGAGGTACGAATCGAGGACATCGCTCACCTCACCGGTCGGCCGGTCGAGGAAATTCACGACGTACTGCAACTCGGCGCATTGCCGGCCTCGCTCGATGCTCCGCTGGACGTTGATCCGTCTTCGACACTGGCCGATCTTCTGACGGACAGCGGCTCCGAAGTGCCGGAGGCAACGGCGTCGCGTCATGAACTCGAAATCCGTGTTCACGGGTGGCTGGAACGACTCGACGAGCGGCATAGGCGGGTCATCGAGCGCCGCTTCGCGCTCGACGGGCGAGCGACGGCGACGCTTGACGAACTTGCAGCCGAGCTCGGCCTGACGCGCGAGCGCGTCCGCCAGATGCAGCTGGAGGCACTGAAGCAATTGCGCCAGGCACTCGCGGCCGAGCACGTCGGGCGCGATGCGGTGCTTTAGCCAGGCGCGCCGCCGAGCGTGCGGGCCATGACGCCAATCCTCGTCTTCGACATCGAAACCGTGCCTGACGTTGCCGGTGCCCGGCGCCTGCGTCCGGCGTGGTCGAGCCTTGCCGATGCCGAATTCGCACAGCGCCTGTTTGAGGAGCGGCGTGAGAAGACCGGCAGCGATTTTCTGCCGCTGCACCTGCACCGGGTTGTCGCCATCTCATGCGTGTTTCGGGACGAGTCGGGATTCCGTGTGCGCTCGATCGGGACTCCGGAAGACGATGAGGGGCGGCTGATACAGGCTTTCTTCGCGACCGTGGATCGCTATACGCCGCAGCTGGTGAGCTGGAACGGCGGCGGTTTCGATCTGCCTGTGCTGCACTACCGGGGACTGATCCACGGCGTGCACGCCGCCCGTTACTGGGACCTCGGCGAAGACGACCGCGAGTTCCGCTACAACAACTACATCAGTCGCTATCACACGCGGCATATCGATCTGATGGATCTGCTGGCCATGTATCAACCCCGGGCCAGCGCGCCACTGGATGACCTGGCCAAGCTCTGCGGGTTCGCGGGCAAGCTGGGCATGGACGGCAGCCGCGTGTGGGACGCTTTCCAGGCGGGAGGCATCGAGCAGATCCGCAATTACTGCGAGACCGACGTCGTCAATACGTATCTGCTTTACACGCGCTTCCAGCGACTGCGCGGCGTTTTCGACGAGACGCGCTACGCGGCCGAAGAGCGGCTCGTGCAGGAGACGCTTGCTTCGCTGCCGCAGCCACATTGGCATGAGTACCTGAGCGCCTGGGGTCGCGCCTGACATGGCGGCGGGCGAAGTCTTCACGGTCGAGATCGATTCCCTCGACCAGGACGGGCGTGGCGTCGGCCGGCGCGATGGCAAGGCCGTTTTCGTCGAGGGTGCGCTGCCGGGCGAGTCGGTCCGGTACGAGCGGCGCCGTAACAAGGCAAGTTACGAAGTCGGGCGCGTCATCGCAATCGACCGCGCATCGGTGCTGCGGACCGAGCCGCGCTGTCCGCACTTTGGTCTGGGTGCTGGGGCCTGCGGCGGCTGCTCCCTGCAGCACCTCGACGCGCGGGCTCAAGTCGCGATCAAGCAGCGTGTCCTCGAGGACAGTCTCTGGCACATCGGGCGCGTTCGTCCCGAGCGCATGCTGCGGCCGATGTCAGGCCCGGCCTGGCGTTACCGGCATCGCGCGCGGCTGACCGTGCGCCATGTCGCTAAGAAGGGCGGGGTGCTGGTCGGCTTCCACGAGCGCGCGAGCAGCTACGTGGCGGACATGGCGAGCTGCGAGGTGCTGCCGGAGCGGGTCAGCGCACTGCTGGTTCCGTTGCGCCGGCTCGTCGAGTCGCTCACGGTCCGCGACAGGCTGCCGCAGATCGAGGTCGCCGTTGCCGACCGTGCGGACGGAGCGCAGATTGTCCTCGTGCTGCGGGTGCTGAACCCGCCGGATGCGGCAGATCGCGCCCGCCTGTTGGAGTTCGCCCGGCACCATGAGGTGGAATTCTGGCTGCAGCCAGGAGGGCCTCAGACCGCCGCGCCCCTGAGCCCGCAGCAGCCCACCGAACTGCAACTCAGCCTGCCGGAATTCGGCGTGACGCTTCCGTTCGGGCCGACGGACTTCACGCAGGTCAACCACGGCATCAACCGGGCGCTCGTGGCGCGCGCGCTGCACCTGCTGGATCCGCAGCCGCATGAGAACGTCATCGACTTCTTCTGCGGTCTTGGCAACTTCACGCTGCCGCTGGCAACGCGTGCCGCGCACGTCTGGGGCATAGAAGGCAGCGCGACTCTCGTCGAACGCGCTCGCGTCGCCGCGCAGGACAACGCGTTAGCCGATCGCACGTCCTTTGCAGTCGGAAATCTCTTTGACTGGACGCACGAGGACTGGAGCACAGCGCTGCTGGCTGCCGGCCACCTGGACAAGGTGCTGATCGATCCGCCGCGTGAAGGTGCGCTGGCCGTGGTTCGCGCCCTCGCGGTCTCATCAACGCCCCCGGCGCGGGCGGTCTACGTCTCGTGCAACCCGGCCACGCTTGCGCGCGACTGCGCAGTCCTGGTGCACGAGGCCGGATGGGCCGTGCGCGCGGCGGGCATCGTCAACATGTTCCCGCATACGTCACACGTGGAGTCGCTCGCGGTGCTCGAACCGCCGTCGGCCACCGGCGTGCCGGTGGCGTAAGACACCGGCGCAAAAGGCCGGACATGTTAAAATTTCAAACTAACTTCGACGCTGCAAGTTCCTAATTTGTCGAGGTTTTCGGTTTGGCAGTCCGTGGCATACGCAAGGGTCCGGGCCGCCCACATGTTCCGTTCAAACAAAGGTTCAAGCCATGGCGGTGGAACGCACTCTGTCGATCATCAAGCCCGATGCCGTCGCGAAGAATGTCATCGGCAAAATCTACTCTCGGTTCGAGACCAACGGCCTCAAGGTCATCGCGGCTCGCATGATGTACCTGTCGCGCACGGAAGCCGAAGGCTTCTATGCCGTCCACCGGGAGCGTCCGTTCTTCAAGGATCTGGTCGATTTCATGATCTCGGGCCCGATCATGGTCCAGGTACTTGAAGGCGAAGGTGCTATCGCGAAGAACCGGGAACTGATGGGCGCGACCGACCCGCGCAAGGCGGCGGCCGGAACCATTCGTGCCGACTTCGCGCAGAGCATCGATGCCAACGCCGTACACGGTTCCGACGGACCGGATACTGCCCAGGCCGAGATTGCCTACTTCTTCCCGCAAATGGCGGTGTACTCGCGTTGAGCGAGCCGGCGGGATGGATCGCGTCAACCTCCTGGCTTTCGATATCGCGGGACTGACGGCCTACGTCGAGTCGCTCGGCGAGAAGCCGTTCCGCGCGCGCCAGCTCGCCCGCTGGATCCATCAGCGCGGCGCCGGAAGCTTCGGGGCCATGACTGATCTCGCCAAGTCGCTGCGCGGCAAGCTTGAGCAGCAGGCGCAGATCGTGGCACCGGCCGTCGCGCGCGATTCCACGTCGGCCGATGGGACCCGCAAGTGGCTGCTGGATGTCGGCGCCGGCAACGCCATCGAGACCGTGTTTATCCCGGAGGACGACCGCGGGACGCTGTGCGTGTCCTCGCAAGCCGGATGCGCAGTCAACTGCGTGTTCTGTTCGACCGGACGCCAGGGCTTCAGCAGGAATCTCACGACCGCCGAGATCGTCGGCCAGCTCTGGCTGGCTGAACACGCCTTGCGGTGTGCCTACGGTGGCGAGGACGACGGTGAACGGGTCATCAGCAATGTCGTGATGATGGGCATGGGCGAGCCGCTGCAGAACTACGAGGCACTGCTGCCGGCGCTGCGCCTGATGCTCGACGACCACGCCTACGGGCTCTCACGGCGTCGGGTGACGGTTTCGACCTCGGGCATGGTGCCCCAGATCGATCGCCTGGCGCAGGACTGCCCGGTCGCGCTTGCTGTGTCTCTGCATGCGCCGACCGATGCGCTGCGCGACCAGCTCGTTCCGTTGAACCGCAAGTATCCGCTGCGTGAACTGATGGCGGCCTGCCAACGCTACCTGCGTGTCGCGCCGCGCGACTTCATCACGTTTGAGTACGTCATGCTCGATGGCGTCAACGACGCCGATCAGCACGCGGATGAACTGCTGGCGCTCGTGCAGGACGTTCCCTGCAAGTTCAACCTGATCCCGTTCAATCCGTTTCCCGATTCCGGGCTCGCGCGCTCCTCGCCGGAGCGGATCCGTTCCTTTGCGCAGCGACTGTCCGATGCCGGCATCGTCACCACGGTGCGCAAGACGCGCGGTGACGACATTGACGCCGCCTGCGGGCAACTCGCAGGGGAAGTCAACGACCGCACGCGCCGCAGCGAGCGCGTCGTCCCGATCGCAGTGGCAGGCGCGCGCTAGTGGGCCGATTCCTGGGAGCAAGTAGATGCGACGCACGTTGAAGTCCGTTCTTGTCGCGCTGACGGCAGCAAGCGCGCTGGCGGCCTGCACCACCACGACCGTCACCCGGACCGGTGGCGGCGACGTCGTTTCTTCCACGCAGCAGGCCAGTGCACCGAGGCAGGAGGTGAACGCGCGATCCCGGGCCCAGGCACGGGTGGACCTCGCCGCCGGCTACTTCAGCAACGGGCAGATGTCCGTCGCGCTCGAGGAGGCCCGCCGCGCGGTGCAGATGGATCCCACGTTCGCGGATGCCTACGGACTGCTCGGCCTCATCTACATGCAGCTCGACGACCGCGCCGAGGCCGAGGCCAATTTCTCCCGTGCGCTGCAGCTGGCTCCCGCGAATCCGGACATCAACAACAACTATGGCTGGTTCCTTTGCCAGCAACCCGGACGCGAGCGCGACGCGATCGCCTATTTCCAGCGTGCGCTGCGCGATCCGCTGTACTCCACTCCGGCGCGCGCCAATCTCAGCGCCGGCGTGTGCCTGATGCGCGTCAAGGACTACAGCGGGGCGGAGCCCTACCTCCGCCGGTCGCTGGAGCTCGACGCGGCCAATGCGACCACCAAGTACGAACTGGCGCGCATGTACCTCGCGACCGGCAGGGTCGAGCGCGCGTCCTTTTATTACGGGTTGCTGTCCAAGTCGACTGAGGCCACGCCGGCGACGCTGTGGCTCGGTCTGAAGATTGCGCGCGCGCAGGGCGATTTGCGCACCGAAACGGCGCTCGGCAACGCGCTGCGGAATCTCTTTCCGGCGTCGGCCGAGACGGGATGGCTGGCAAGAGGTGCCTACGATGAGTGACGACCTGTCCGAGGGCACGGGCCCGGAAGCCCCCATGGACGCGACGGCCGAGGCGCCGCCACCTGCCGCGTTCGGCGCGCGCCTGCAGTGGCAGCGCGAGCGTATGGGACTTTCCGTGTCCGATGTCGCGGCGCGACTGCGCCTGCATCCGAACCAGGTGCGGGCACTCGAGCAGGAAGCGCTGTCGGCGTTGCCCGAGGCCGCCTATGTGCGTGGTTTCGTGCGCGGCTA
>DAOMFI010000078.1:0-14335 GCA_035429725.1 Burkholderiaceae bacterium
TCGATGCGCTGCGGCCGCTCGGTGTAATCGACCTGGCGATGCCGGCCACGCCGGAGCGGGTGTGGCGGGCGATTCGGGACGCGCGTCGCTGAGAAGGGCGAGTGCTCAGCTTCCGACGCGTCTCACCGCTTCGCGAATCGCACCATCAAGCGGTTTGAATGAATGGAAAGGCGCCTCCGCCGACCGCTTCGAGCTCTTCGGCGCAGAGCTCTTCCAGCGGAATCTCCGTCGAGCTTTCGACTTCGGCATCGACCCTGGCATGTCTGTCACCCATACAGTCTCCTTTCCCGGCGTGAAGTTGCCCCTCGTCGAGGCTATTGGATGCTCCTGCGGCCCCGCCCAGCGTGCAATCGCGTTGTTGCGGAGACCGAAGTCGGCAAGACCCGGGCTTCCGTTGGACGTTCGACGACTCTCTGTATAACGTTCCGGTAACGGTCACGCCGAACGATCGGTCCATCGAGTCCTTCGATGGAGCCGCGCGTGGGCGACACCGGAACGCGCAGTGCGCCTGCAGCGAACGCGCTGCACAGTTGGCTGCGCCTGGCGGAGTTGACCGTGCCCGAGAACGCGTCGCTCGCTGCGGTTCCTCGCTTGCGCCTGCTGGCCATGCCGGCACTGGTGCTGGACGACGATGTCGCGGTGCAGCTTGAGCGCAAGGACGCGGCGTTGCTGGCCCTGCTCGCGTTCGAGGGACCGCTGCCGCGATCGCGTGTCGCGGCGCTGCTGTGGCCGGATGCCGAGCCGCAGAACGCGCGCAACAGCCTGAGGCAGCGACTCTTCAGGCTGCGGCGTGCGGCCGGACGCGCCCTTGTCGAAGAAGACACCGCCCTGCGGCTGGCTGCGTCCGTCGAACACGATCTGAAGGCGCCTGCGGATCGCATAAAGGCCGATCCAGAGGCCGTTGCAGGAGAATTGCTGGGAGCGTTTGTCTACGAGGACTGCGACGAACTCGCCGACTGGGTGCGCAGCGCCCGTGAGCGCTTTCGCGTTCTGCGACGCGATGCGATCGCGGAGGCGGCGGCGCACGAGGAGAGCGCGGGACATGTGGCTCGCGCGCTCGTGTACGCC
This sequence comes from Burkholderiaceae bacterium, assembly GCA_035429725.1. GTDB lineage: Bacteria > Pseudomonadota > Gammaproteobacteria > Burkholderiales > Burkholderiaceae_F > JALORV01. Next base: position 1,069 of record DAOMFI010000078.1, read on the forward strand.
GAGCGACTGTTCGCCGAGGATCCGCTGTCCGAGCAGGCCCACCGTCTCGTCATGCGCCTGCACTATCGGCGCGGTGATCGCTCGGCAGCCTTGGCCGCCTACGCCCGCTGTCGCCAGTGGCTCAGGCAGGAGCTGTCGGCCGAGCCCAGTGTCGAGACGCGCGAACTCGCTCAGCTGATCGAGCGCTCCGGGGAGTTGCCCGGCACATCCGTCCGGCCTGTACCTGCGGTCATCGCGCGTCCACCGCTGCTGGTCGGCCGGGATCGCGAGTGGCAGGCGCTCGTGGGCGCATGGAACAGCGGCCGCGTGGTCCTGCTGACCGGCGACGCAGGCATGGGCAAGACCCGGTTGCTGGGCGACTGCGCGCAGGCGCAGGCCATTCCGCTGATCGGCGCCCGACCCGGCGACGCCCGCGTGCCCTATGCGCTGTTGACAAGACTGCTGCGGGCGACATTTCAGGCGCTGCCGGAGACTCGCGAAAGAAGCGGGCTGCTGACCACAGCGGCGCGCTCCGAACTCGCGCGCCTGTTGCCGGAGTTGGGCACACCGCCGCCGGGAGCGCTGAACGAGGCGCGGTTCCGGCAGGCCTTGTGCGATGTCATGGCGGCGCATGTCGCCGCCGGGCTGGACGGCATCGCACTCGACGACCTTCACTTCTGCGACACAGCAACGCTCGAACTGCTGCCACTGCTCGCAGGCACCCGGCTGAAGCTTGCGCTGGCGGTGCGCGGTGCGGAATGTCCCGAGCCGCTAGCCGCGTGGCTGCGAGCCGAGGACGGCACCGGCCTGGTCGAAGTGCCACTGCAACCGCTCACGGAGGCCGCAGTTCATGCCCTGCTGGAGTCCCTTGCGCTGCCGGACATCGACGCCGACGTGCTCGCCGCATCGCTCGTCCACCACACCGGCGGAAATCCGTTCTTCCTGCTCGAGACGATCGGCGCGCTGATTGCGCGAGGCAGTTCTTCGCAACGCCATCTGCCGGCGTCTCCCACCGTGGGCGCCCTGCTCGAGCGGCGCCTCGCACAGCTCAGCCCCGCCGCACTGCGGCTGGCCCAGGTGGCGGCCCTGGCCGGCGTGGACTTCGACGCCGAACTGGCGGCGTCTGTGCTCGAGCAGCATCCGCTCGAGCTCGTCGGCGCCTGGCGCGAGCTCGAAGCAGCCCAGATGGTTCGCGAGAGAAGCTTTGCGCACGATCTGATCTTCGAGGCAGCGCAGCGTTCCGTGCCGCAGCCGATCGCACAGGTGCTGCACAAATCGATCGGCGCCTTCCTCGAGAGTCGCGGCGCCCCGCCGGCACGCGTTGCCCATCACTGGGCCGAAGGCGCCGATTGGCATCGCGCTGCCGAACAGTTCAACCTCGCCGCCAGGGCCAGCTTCAATGCGTCCCGTTTTCCCGAGGCCGGCGAATACTTCCGCAGCGCCGCGTCCTGTTTCGAGCGCGCCGGCGCGCAGGCCGAACAGCACTCGGCCCTGCAGGAGCTCGCCGGATGCCAGATCAAGGCCTTCGACCTGAGCGGCGCCCGCGAAGTCGCCGAGCTGCTGCTGCGCATCTCCGCGAACGATGACCAGATCGGCTGGGCGCTCGATCGGCTCATCGACACCCTCAACATGGGACGACAGGACGATGCCGCCGCGTTGAACGCGGCCATGGAGATGCGGCGACGGGGCCTTGCATCGAGCAACCGCTGGATGGAGTTCAACGCGACGCGCAAACTGGCTGTCACGCTTGCGCATCTTGGTCGCTTCGAGGAGGCGCTGGCACTGTTCGGTACGCAGGCCGACTGGATCGAAGCCAATCTGCACGAGTGGAATGTCCACGTCTGGCTGTGCGACAACGCCTACGTGCTGGACCTGGCCGACCGGCTGGACAGCGCGATCGAGTCTTACCGCCGCGCGGAGGCTCTCGCGCGGGAGCACAAGAACTGGTGGGTCGTGTACGTCGCGATGCGCAATGTGGCACTGACTTCCGCATGGACAGGTCGGCTCGAAGCGGCGGCGGCTGCTTCGGATGACGCCGTGCACTTCTCCGGCCGGCTCGGCGACGCGCTGGTCGAACGCAATCCGCGCGACTCGGGGCGACGTGCTGCGCTGCTGTTGGCGACCGGACGCGTGGGCGACGCGTTCGACCTGTTGGAAGATGCCTGCAGCATCCTTCGCAGTGGGGGCAGTCCGTTCTGGCTGGCGTTCTGCGCCGATCAGCTGGCGCTGCTCTACGCTCATGTCGGACAGCCGGCGCGCGCGCGTGAACTGCTGGCGCAGGACTTGCCGCCGCTGCCCCCGGAGGCCGAGATCTCACGCTGGATCGCCCGGTCTCGCGCTGCCCGCGCGGGCGGGCGGGGGCCGATCCCCGCACCGGGCAGGGTGCTCAAGGCGATCAATTCCGATGGCTGCCCGACGCGCTGGGTCCTGCTCGCGATGCTCGAGAATGCGCACGCTATCGATGCCGGCAAGGCACTCGCACTTTGCCGGCACGTCGAGGAGCGTGCGCGTCAAGCCGGTCAAACGGCGATCCGGCTTCATGCGCTCGGGCTGGCGGCCGAGCGGGCCGCAGGCTGTGGCGACAGGATCGGCGCGGGCGATCTCGCAGCAGAGGCCCTGAACCTCGCCCGACAGTTCGGTCCGGTCGGCATCTCGGTGCCGGAGCTGATGTGGGGCATTCATCGCGCCGCCAGCGCTGCCGGAGACTCCAACGGCGCCCGCGAGGCAATTCGGCGCGGCGTGCAGTTCCTCGAATTGTCGGCCCTGCCGAACGTTCCTCCGGATTTTCGTGAAAGCTTTCTGCACCGTAACCCGACGCATCGCGCGCTGCTCACGGAGGCTACCCGCCAGAGATAGCCTGGGATTACTGGTCTGTCGGCGAGCGACTCGCCCAGTAACGGCCCGGTAACGCCCCTCTCGCAACCTTGCCGTCGATGCCGCACGACGGCGCTGACGAGGAGGTTGCGATGACGATGAACCAGGCGATCGATCCACGCTCGCGCGTCCGCGGCAACGGGGCGAACCGGCTGCTCACGCTGCTGCTGACGGGCGTGGCGCTGACCCCGGTGGCAGCGCTCGCAGCAGACCCGCAGCCCGGCGGCGGACACGCTACGCAGGCGCAGGGTGCAGCGGCCGGCGGAAACACGTCCGAAGCCAACAGCCAGCTCGAAACCTGTCCCGAGACGCTCGGCACGATCAGCATTGACGAGCAGACCAACGCCGGCTGGTACAGCGCCTATCAGAGCCAGTACAAGATGGGTTCGACGGTGCCCGCGCTGCGCCTGATCATTCAGCAGTCGAACTGCTTCGTCATCGTCGACCGCGGGCGCGGGCTGGCTGCTCGCAACCGCGAGATGGCGCTGATGCGTGGCGAAGAAGGGCGCGCCGGCAGCAACGTGCAGGGCGGGCAAATCGCCGCCGCCGACTACACGATGATCCCCGAAGTGATCCTGTCCGACCGCGGCGGGCAGCGCGCCGGTGGCGGGATGGGCGGCCTGCTGGGCCGGACCGGTCTTGGCGCCGTTGTCGGCGGAATCGCCGGCTCGATGTCGACCAACGAAGCCGGCGCGATCCTGACACTGGTCGACAACCGTTCGACCGTGCAACTCGCCGCGTCCGAGGGCTACTCGAAGAACGTTGACTTCGCCATGTTCGGCGGAGTCTTTGGTGGAGCCGGGGGCGGTGCGGGGGGCGCATACACCAGCACGCCGCAAGGCAAGGTCATCTTCGCGGCGTTCACCGACTCCTACAACAAGATGGTGCGCGCCCTGCGCAACTACAAGGCTCAGCAAGTGCGCGGCGGCCTCGGCACTGGCGGCCGGCTCGGCGTGCAGGGGGGCAGCACCGACGCGTCGCGCGAAGTCGGAAGGCAGTAGGCCTATGCGTCCACGCTGGTTCAACGAGAAGTGCGTCATCGGCGTCGTGCTGCTGGCGCTGCCAATGGCCGCATCTGCGGAGTACTTCAGCCTCTACCTACGCTGCCAGGGCGAGGTCGTGTCGTCTGCCGGCAAGACGCCGGGGCACCTCGACGTGGCGATGCGCGACAACAACCAGTCGGCGGTGATCCAGCGCTCGAACGTCCTGCCGGTGGGCGAGAAGATGAAGTACGAGGTCTCTCCGGCGACCTACAGCATGACCTACCGCACCGGACAGCGCACGCAGCTCTATTACGACTGGATGCGGGGGCAGCTCTTCGCGTGGGACCCGGCGCTGAAACGGCTCGCGTACATCCGGCTGTCGATCGATCGCCAGAACGGCAATCTGGAAGGCGACTTCCGCAACAGCGACGACACGATCCTCGCGCGCTTTGGCATGCGTTGCGAAAAGGTCGACCCGTCGGCACTGCCGGCGCCGAAGTTCTAGCGCCACTACGAATCCGCCCGCCCGGGCGGAACTCGCTGCCAGCGGCAGCGCATCGAACAGGGAGTTGACCATGCTGGGATGGCTGAGCAGGGCTGCGCTCGTCGTCGCACTCGGCGTCACTGCGGCAACCGCCGCGGCACAGACCGCCGGCGCGAACGGACAGAAGACCTTCAAGGGCTACGCGCTGACTGAACTGAGCGCAGCCGGACTGCTGTACGACCCCAAGGCGAAAGCCGGCTACTACAAGGCGCTCGGCCCGCTCGCCAAGGAGCCGTGGCTCGCCAAACTGGACGGCCCCAGTCCGCAGAACCGGCCCGTCAAGGTCGCCAATACCGACTTCGTACTCGTCGCCGCCTGCAAGAACCGCGACTGCGCCGACCACAACACCGTGCTGTTGTGGTCCGCGCCGGACTTGGTCTACGGCAAGGTCTACCAGCGCGGCAAGTCGACGCTGATCGGTTCGCCGCCGCCCGCGGTAGCGGCGGAGCTCGAGAAGCTGTGGAAGACCGAATGGCGGTCGCAACCGAAGTGATGTACGGCGCGCTCTGCTCTGCACAGGAGGCGGTATGAAATCCGTACGAACGGCCTTGATCGTGCTGGCCGGAGTGGCTTTCGGAACGACGCAAGCCGACGCCGCAACGCTCGGCGACGTCGCTGCGGCGCTCGCCGCCCCGGCCGCATCGCCACAGGCGACCAACGACTGGACAGCTTTCGCGAAGCTCAAGGGCGCGCAGTGGCAAGGCAACGCGCCGAAGCGCGGTGGCAGCAAGTACTACTGGAACGGCAAGGTTCCGATCGACGGCGTCGGCTCGGGCCAGGTCAGTCTCGTCGGCGGTCAGAAAGCGCTGGACTCGGCCACGGTCGACTGGCCGAAGGACATCGCGCTGGCGAAGGTGCCGGAGATGCTTGCGGCGCAGTTCCCGAAGGGCACGAAGCTCGAGCAGGTGCGCGGCGCCTGCCCGGACGAGCGCCTCAGCGGCTCGCGCATCTACCGCGCGACGCTCGCGGGACGCAAGTCGCTTTACTTGCACGTCCAGTACGCCGCTAATGATCGCGGCGCCGCGACCTCGACGATCGAGATGGAACCCCAGCGCAACAAAGGCTGGATTTGTTGAGCGCAGAACGGCAGCACTGTAGATCGACGACGCGCGCCGGCTACGGAAAGAGTCGGCAACGAGGAGAACCGATGACGAAGGCGTGGTGTACTGGACTGGCCGTTCTGATGTGCTCTGCTGCGCTGGCGCAGTACCAGGACTCGGACCCGCGCAGTCCCAGGTACTACGATTACCAGCGACAACAGCGAGAGCAACAGGAGCAGAAAGACAAGGAGGACGGGGAGCGCATTCAGCGGCAGTCTGCGCAAGATGCCGAGAGTTATCGGCAGTTCATGGCCAACCAGCACAAGCTGCAGGAAAGGCTCAGCGGCGAAGTCGAGCGCGACCGCGCGCTGTTCCTGAAGACGCCGCCCATCCCGGCGCAGAAGAACACGTTGCTCGGTCAGTGGCGGCTCGACCGAACCAAGAAGAAACCGGCCAATGCCTTCGCGGAGATCAACGCGGCGATTTCGCAGCCGGCGTGCGAGATGGTGTTCGGCGACGGCATCTGGGATTTCAGGCCGAAAGCGCTCTACGGGATCGATGCCGGCATCGGCGAGACAAAGCTGACCGACGTCGACTACCGGGGCAACGAAGGCATCATCGGCGTGATCCCCAAGTCGGGGAAGCTCTTCGTCTTCAAGATCCTTGGCGCCGATCGCGTGCAGGAGCTGACGTCGACCCGCATCGGCGCCGACCCCTGCAACTTCGTGCGCGTCGGCGCGAGCGCGCAGGCGGCCAATGCGTCCGCGGCGGGCACAGGAGCCGCGAATGCCTCCTCGTCGAACGTGTCGCCCGCTGCATCAGGACGCGCATCGTCCCCGCCCGCGCAGGTCGCGGCGGTGGCGCCGACACCGGCACCGATCTCCTCGCGCCCGCCACCGGAAGTCTGCCGCCAGACGCTGCTCGACCAGCTCGGCAAGGTCGGCGTCAACCAGGTGCGGGCGATGTCCGACGTGCGCTTCAAGGAACCCGCTATCGAAGGCAAGGTGCCAAACTCGAACAATCTGCGCATCGACCTGCGCGGCAGCGTCTGCGACGATCCGCGCATCAAGGCGACGCTGTACGACTTCGATGCGAACGGCATGCTGCAGTCGATCACCTACGTCTGGGATCGCCCTGCGGGTCCGGCGCCGGCGCCGATCTTCAATGAGCGCGTAGCCCAGCTCGCGCGCTTCCACACGCTACCGCCGCCGCAGTCGGCGGGGCGACTGCAGGCCGATACCTCGCTGGGCCGGCTGATCCTGCAGGACATGCCGGAGCGCAACTTGCTGCTGGAGGCTTACGCCAAGAAGTAAGTGGGCGCGCGGGTAGCATCGCCGCATGCGCATCGGTATCGACCTCGGCGGAACCAAGATCGAAGGCATCGCGCTGGATGATTCCGGCGCGATGCTCGTGCGTCGGCGCGTGGCCACGCCACAGGGTGACTATCGCGCCACCGTGGAAGCCGTCGCTTCGCTCGTGCGTGCGATCGAGGCTGAGGCCGGCCGGCAAGGCACGGTCGGCGTCGGGATGCCGGGCGCATTGTCGAGCCTCAGCGGACGCGTGAAGAACTCCAACTCGACCTGCCTGATCGGTCAGCCGCTGCAGGGCGATCTCGAAGCCGCTCTGTCGCGCGAAGTCCGTCTCGCCAACGACGCCAACTGCTTCGCGCTGTCCGAGGCGATCGACGGCGCCGGGCGCGGCGTGCGGGTCGTGTTCGGCGCGATCCTCGGCACCGGCGTTGGCGGCGGCGTCGTTGTCGATGGCCGCGTGCTGGTAGGCCCGAATGCAATCGCCGGCGAGTGGGGCCATAACCCGCTGCCGCTACCGAGCGAAGAGGACCTGCCGCTCCGCCCGTGCTACTGCGGCCGCGCCGGCTGCATCGAGACCTATCTCAGCGGACCGGCGCTGGAGCGCGAGCATGCGGCATTGGGAGAGACCGCCTGGGGACGGTACGAGTCGCGTCTGGCCCGCTCGCTGGCCGGCGTGATCAACCTGCTCGATCCGGATGTCATCGTGCTCGGCGGCGGTGTGTCGAACGTCGCCCGCCTGTATGCCAGCGTGCCGCGACTCTGGACCGCGCACGTCTTTTCGGATCACGTCGCCACGCGCCTGGAAAAGCCGACGCATGGCGATTCGAGCGGCGTGCGCGGCGCCGCCTGGCTGTGGGGCGGGCCGCCCTCGTGATGAGGGCGGGCGCTGCCCGGCTCCGCGGTCAGAGCCGCATTAGCTCGGCGCGCGCATCGTTCATCAGATTGGTATTCCAGTTGACGTAAGCGCGGTGGATCGTCTTCTTGCCGGCCTCGTCCTTGAAGTCGAGGTTGATGCTGTCCTTGTACGTCAGCGAGTACTTGCCCGGTTCGTAGGCGAGGTTCATCACCAGTGTGTGCGTGCGCACGACGACCGTGCAGACCATCTTGTCCGGGCCTTCGTCGACGCAGTTCCAGCCGCGCCGCGCGCCGCCGACCATGAATGCACGCTTGATCTCCTCGGCCGTGGCGGGCTTGCCGGAGCCCGTGAGGGCGGTCACGTTGTTCCACTCGATCAGGTCGACCGCCGCCAGCGCGGGAGCCGGCGCCCAGGCCGCCATTGCGAGCGCCAACGCCAAGAACCACTTGCGGATTACCTGTGTCATCTCCTGCTCCTCGTGCTCTGTGGGGTCCTGCAAAGGCCACCGATGAGCGGACTGTCCGGTCCGGTCATCTGGCCTCACTTTCTGAACGACTTCGGCGCATTCCCTACCTGAATTGCCTGCCACCATCGACCCTGATCGCGCAGGGGCGATGTGTAAACTTGCCCGCCATTGACGCTATCCCGTTTGACGCAGGACATGCAAACACTCGAACTGCTGCGCGATTACCTCCAGAAGAAGGCATCAATTGACCCGGCGCGGGTCACGCCGGAGGCGCGGCTGGAGGACATCGGCGTCGATTCCCTGATCCTCATCGATCTGATGTTCGAGCTCGAAGAGTCGCTGGACGTCCGCGTGCCGGACATGGACAGCCGGCCGACCACCGTTGCCGAACTCATCGATCTGTTCGACGCTCTCTCGGCTCCCCAGGCAAAGATCGCATGACCCGGCACCGCGTAGCGGTGACGGGGCTCGGACTCATCGGTCCGTTCGGTACAGATCCCGGCACTTCGTTCGACCGCCTGATGGCCGGCGAATCGGCCATTCGCCCCTACGTCCCCGAGCCTTCGATCGTCAAGACGCGGGTGCCCGCCGTGGTCTGCGATCCGTTCGACGCGGAGAGGGCGCTCGGCCGCACGACAGCCACTTTGACCGACCGCTACGCGCAGCTCGGCATCGCCGCGGCCCTGGACGCGTGGCGGGACGCCGGCCTGACAATCGACTCACCGCCCGAGGAGCGGATCCGCGGCGCGGTGTGCTGGGGCACCGGCCTCGGCGGCACGCGTGCAGTCGAGCTGGCCTATTTCGACGTGCTGCAGAAGGGACGCACTCGCACCTCGCCGCTGCTGATCGTCATGGGCATGCATAACGCGGCGGCCGCGCACATTGCCATGCGCCTCGGCCTCGGCGGGGCAGCGACGACGACCTCGGTGGCGTGCGCGTCTTCCGCCATCGCGCTGGGTGAAGCGCTCCGGCTGATCCGCCATGGCGAAGCGGACATCGTCGTGGCCGGCGGTTCGGAAGCACCGCTAACGGCGGGCATGCTGCTGGCCTGGGACGCGATGCGGGTTCTTGCACGCGGTGAAGGCGACGCGGCGGGCTCCGCCTGCCGGCCATTTTCCGCCGACCGTGCCGGCCTCGTGCTGGGCGAGGGTGGTGCGGCCCTGGTACTGGAGCCGTACGAGCGTGCCGAGCAGCGCGGCGCTCGCATTTACGCCGAGCTGGCCGGTTATGGCGCAAGCTGTGACCATCATCATCTGGCGCAGCCGCTGGCCGCCGGGCAGATGCGCGCGCTGCGGGCGGCGCTCGACGACGCCGGAATCGCCAATGACGAACTGGATTACGTGAATGCGCACGGGACGGGCACCGTTGAGGGTGATCCGGTCGAGATCGACGCACTGCGGCAACTGTTCGGTCCCCGCGCCGAGGCGGTGGCGGTCAGCTCGACCAAATCGATGTTGGGCCACATGCTCGGTGCCACCGGCGCCGTGGAAGCGTTGATCACGGTGCTGGCGCTGGCGCGACAGCAGGTTCCGCCGACGGCCCATCTACGCAAGGTCGATCCGGCCTGCGATGGAGTGCGCCATGTGCCCGGCGTCGGGCAGGACCTGCCGTTGCGCGCGGCCTTGTCCAGTTCCTTCGCCTTCGGCGGCTCCAACGCGGTCCTCGCGTTTCGGCGTCATAGTTCCACGCATTAGCGTCACCATTCCCACGACGATTACGCCCGATGCAAGTCCAGCCGATCGAACCCCTGATGCTGCCGCTTGACTCCGGCGCATCCTCCGCGAGTTTCGCCGGGCGCTGGCTGGGCGGCGCGGGCTATGGCCCGCGCGAGCTCGTCGGCCCGCAGCTGGCGCAGCGCATCGGTGCGAGTGCCGCAGCGGCCTGCGCTGTCGTGGACATGGTGCCGCTCTCGGCGGCCAACGGGTTCGCCGAGCTCTGGCGTGTCGTGGGCGATCGGCCACTGACGCAGGGGCGTTTCGGCCCGAACGACGAAATCACATGGTCGGCGGATTCGTCCCTGCTGTTTGCGCACCTGACGCTGGACGAGCGTTCCTTCGGCGACAGCACACATTGCCGGCTCGAGCCCGCCGCGCACGCCGCGTACAAAAGCCTGTTCGCCCTGCTGCATCACACCGGGTTCGCGCACCCGATCCGTTTCTGGAACTACCTGCCGCGCATCAACGTCGACGAGGACGGTCTCGAGCGCTATCGCCACTTCAATCTCGGACGCCACGCCGCCTTCATCGAGGCCGAGCGCCGCCCGGATACGGCGCCGCCGGCGGCCTGTGCACTCGGCTGCAGCGGTACCGCGATGACGGTCATGGTGCTGGCCGGGCGCGAGGCGCCGACAGCGATCGAAAATCCGCGGCAGGTCAGCGCATACAAGTATCCGCCGCAGTACGGTCCGCAGCCGCCGACCTTTTCCCGTGCGGCGCTGTACCGCAGTGGCAACTGTGCGCTGCTGACGGTGTCGGGTACCGCAAGCATCGTCGGGCACGAGACGGTTCACATCGGCGACGTCGCCGCGCAGGTCGACGAATCGCTGCGGAACGTACAGGCGGTGGTCGACGCCGCTAACGCTGCGGCGGGACAGCCGCTCTTCAGTCTCGAAGGCCTCAAGCTGAAGGCCTATGTGCGCAACGCGGCCGATGCCGATTTGGTGCGGCGACAATTGCAGCGGCGCCTGCCCGGCACTTCGATCCCGATGGTGCGTGCAGACATCTGCCGTGCCAACCTGCTGTTTGAGATCGAAGCGGCGGGCAGCGCGATGCTGCGGCCGGCTTGATGAACCGCGTCGCGCCTTGCAGGGGAAAGCGCGCGGTTCCCGCTGGAGCAACCGGCAGCGGCCGTACGCGCTGAGCGATGGTCACAACGGATCGGGCGACCGCCCCGCCCATGAGCCTGCTCGAACGCATCAAGACGCGGATCCTGCTCTTCTGGTGCGTCGGCCTGCTCGGACTGGGCACGTTCCTGTGGACGCCCATCGCTTCGCTGCTGCGGCTCGTGCTTCCGCGCGCGCTCGGGCATCGCGTCGGCCGCGACGTCGCCCGTCGCTTCTTCGGGTTCTACCTGGCGAACCTGCGGGCCACCGGCTATGTCCGCATCGAGCTCGACGGACTGGCCCCGGTACTGGACCAGCGTGGACTCATCGTCGCCGCCAACCACCCGTGCCTGCTCGATGCTCTGATGCTGCTGTCGCGACTGCCCGACGGCGTGCCGTTGATGAAGGCCACACTCGAGCGCAGCGTGTTCTGGGGCGCGCCGGCGCACCTGGCCGGCTACATCAGCAACCGCAATATCATGGAAGCGGTGAGGGTGGCCCGCGACCGCATCGCCGAAGGCGCACAGCTGCTGGTTTTTCCCGAAGGAACGCGGACCAGTCCGTGGCCGCTGGGACCGCTGCGGGGAGCCGTCGCGATCATCGCGCAGCGCGCACAGGCCCCGGTGCAGACTGTGATCATCGAGACCAATACGCTGTTTCTTTCGAAGGGCTGGCCCCTGTTGCGCATGCCGCCGCTGCCGCTGCGCTACCGCGTACGCCTCGGCCGCCGCTTCGAGCCGCCGGCCGATGCGGCACGGTTCATGGCCGAGCTGCGCGAGCACTTCGAGCAGGAACTGGCGCGTGCCGAGCTGCGGCCGCCCCTCGGTGAACGAACAGAATGAGCGTGACACCGTCGAGCAGCCACCTGGTGCTGATTCCCAGCTACAACAGTGGCGCGCTGGTGCTGCGCACCGTGCGGGAAGCGCTGGCGCAGTGGGCTCCGGTGTGGGTCGTCGTCGACGGCAGCACCGACGGGACCGGCACACAGTTGCAGGCGTTCGCCGCGACCGAGCCAAAGCTTCGGGTCCTGGTGCTGCCGGTCAACGGCGGCAAGGGTGCCGCGGTGTTGCACGGTTTGCAGGAAGCGCGGCGCCTGGGCTACACGCATGCGTTGACGATGGACGCCGACGGCCAGCATCCGGCCAGTCACATCGGTGAGTTCATGGCGGCGTCGCAGCGCGCTCCGGAGGCGATGGTGCTCGGCGTGCCGCAGTTCGATGCCAGTGCACCGGCGCTGCGCCGCCGCGGCCGCCGCATCTCAAACTGGTGGGCCAACCTGGAGACGCTCGGGGCGGGTGTGAAGGACTCGCTGTTCGGCTTTCGCGTCTACCCGATCGCGCCGCTGATCGATGTCATGCAATCGCGCCACTTCATGCGCCGCTTCGACTTCGATCCCGAAGCGGCCGTACGGCTGGCCTGGGCCGGCGTGACGCCGGTCAACCTTCCGGCGCCGGTGCGCTACCTTACGCCGGCGGAAGGCGGCGTCTCTCACTTTAACTACCTGCGCGACAACGTGCTGCTGACCGGCATGCATGTGCGGCTGATGGTCGAGTTCGTGCTGCGCCTGCCGCAGCTGCTGCTGCGGCGGCGCCAATCCCTGAACGTCAAACCCCTATGAGTTCATCGACGCCTACCGATGACGTGGTGCACGCTCCGCACCAGCCGTTGACCGATTACTACCCCGATGAGTCGGCGCGCGCCGGTTTCGTGCGCGGCATGTTCGACCGCACGGCGGGCACCTACGACCGTATCGAGCGCATCCTCGCGTTCGGCAGCGGTGTCTGGTACCGCGGCCAGGCGCTGCGCCGTGCCGGGCTCGCCGAAGGTCAGCGCATCGTCGACGTCGGCATCGGCACGGGACTCGTTGCACGCGAGGCGGTGAAGATCATCGGCGCTCCCGGACTGCTGGTCGGCGTCGACCCGAGCCCAGGCATGCTTGCGCACGCGCGGGCCGCACTGCCTGCGGAGGTGCAGCTGGTCGAAGGCACGGCTGAATCGATCCCGTTTCCCGACGCCAGTTTCGACTTCCTGTCGATGGGCTACGCGCTGCGCCACATCAGCGACCTGGCGGCGGCGTTCCGCGAGTTTCACCGCGTTCTGAAACCGGGCGGTCGGCTCTGTCTGCTGGAGATCACGAAACCGGAAACGGCGGTCGGCCGGTCGCTGCTCAAGGTCTACATGCGCGGCATCGTGCCGACGCTGGCGCGGCTGGTCGGCGCCGGCGACGACACCGTGAAGCTGTGGCGCTATTACTGGGACACGATCGAAGCCTGCGCGCCGCCAGATCAGGTCGTCGCGACGCTGCGCGCTGCGGGATTCGACGACGCGCGCCGCTACATCGACCAGCGGCCGATGCCGATCTTCGCCGAGTTCCAGGCGCGCAAGCCGGGCTGA
>DAOMFI010000079.1:0-14307 GCA_035429725.1 Burkholderiaceae bacterium
TGAAAATCACGTGCTCGGCGATGTTCTTGGAATGGTCGCCGATGCGTTCGATCGCCTTGGCGGCCCAGACCGTGTCGAGCGACGCAGAAATGGTACGCGGGTCTTCCATCATGAACGTGATCAGCTGGCGCAGGATGGCGCGGAACCGGTCATCGACGCCCTGGTCGTCCTTGATGATCGTTGCAGCCGCCTGGGCATCCAGCCGAGCGAACGCATCGAGCGCCCGGCGCAGCATCGATACGGCGGCCTCGCCCGAGTAACGGATGTCGGGCACGCGATTCACGCGCGACTGGCCGTCCTTCTCGCGTAGCCACTTCGCGGCGCGCGCAATCTTGCTGGCCTCGTCGCCGATGCGCTCGATGTCGGTGATCGCCTTGGCGATGCCTGTGATCATCCGCAGGTCACCGGCCGTTGGCTGGCGCCGTGCGATCACGTGGTTGACCATCTGGTCGAGGTCCATCTCGAGCTCGTTGACACGCCGGTCGGCGTCGATCGCCTGCTGCGCCAGCTCGAGGTTGGCAGTCTCGAACGCATCCAACGCGGTGCGCACCTGCGACTCGACGAGTCCGCCCATCTGCAGCACGCGTGAACGCATCGATTCGAGTTCCTCGTCGTACTTCCTCATCGAGTGATCACCGGTTCCCATTTTCTCTCCCGCGGCAGTGCCGCGCTGACTCTAGCCGAAACGGCCAGTGATGTAGTCCTCGGTTTCCTTCTTCTTCGGCTTGATGAAGATCTGGTCGGTTTCACCGAATTCGACCATGTCGCCGAGATACATGTAGGCCGTGTAGTCCGACACCCGCGCCGCCTGCTGCATGTTGTGCGTCACGATCGCCACGGTGTAGTCGGACTTCAGTTCGTCGATCAGTTCCTCGATCTTCGCAGTGGAAATCGGGTCGAGCGCGGAGCACGGCTCGTCAAAGAGGATGATTTCGGGGCGCACCGCGATGCCCCGCGCGATGCACAGGCGCTGCTGCTGGCCGCCCGACAGGCTGGTGCCGCTCTGCCCAAGCTTGTCCTTGACCTCGTTCCACAGCGCGCCCTTGCGCAGCGCCCACTCGACCCGGTCGTCCAGCGCCGACTTCGGCAGATTCTCGAACAGCTTCACCCCGAAGGCGATGTTGTCGTAGATCGACATCGGAAACGGCGTCGGCTTCTGGAACACCATCCCGATCTTGGCGCGGATCAGCGCGACGTCTTCCTTCGACGTGAGGACATTTTCCCCATCGACATTGACTTCGCCCTCGGCGCGCTGGTCCGGATAGAGCTCGAACATCCGGTTGAAGACGCGCAGCAGCGTCGACTTGCCGCAGCCTGAAGGCCCGATGAAGGCGGTGACCTTCTTCTCGGGGATCTCGAGGTTGATGTTCTTCAGCGCGTGGAACTTCCCGTAGTAGAAGTTCAGGTCGCGCACCGTCATCTTGACCTTCTCGCCCGGCTTCAACGCGCTCGTTGCCGCGTGCATGGTGAACTCCTAGTGCTTCTGTCTGAACAGCACCCGCGCCAGGATGTTCAGCACGAGCACTCCAACGGTGATGAGGAAGACGCCGACCCAGGCCATCTGCTGCCAGTTCGAAAACGGACTCATCGCAAACTTGAAGATGGTGACCGGCAGGTTCGCCATCGGTTCACCCATGTTCAGGGTGAAGAACTGGTTCGACAGCGCGGTGAACAGCAGCGGCGCCGTCTCGCCGGCAATGCGGGCCAGCGCCAGCAGCACGCCGGTGACGACTCCCGCGCGCGCGGCCTTCAGCGTCACGCGCCGGATCATGATCCACTTCGGCGCGCCCAGCGCGAAGGTCGCTTCGCGCAGCGCATTGGGAATGAGCGCCAGCATGTTCTCGGTGGTGCGGATCACGACCGGAATCACGATCAGCGCCAGCGCAATGACGCCGGCGTAGGCAGAAAACGTGCGCGTCTGCGCCACGATGATCGTGTACACGAAAAGCCCGATCACGATCGACGGCGCAGACAGCAGGATGTCATTGATGAATCGAGTGACACTGCCGAGCCAGCCCCGCTGGCCGTACTCGGCGAGGTAGATGCCGGCGAGGATTCCGATTGGCGTGCCGACGGCCGTGGCCGAAAGCACCATGACCAGCGTGCCAACGATGGCATTACGCAGTCCCCCGCCGTCGGAATTCGGGGGCGGAGTGTCCTGCAGGAAGATCGCAGTGCTCAGCCCCTTGACCCCCAGCCAAAGCGTGTCCCACAGGATCCAGACGAGCCAGACCAGTCCGAAAGCCATCGCCGCCAGAGACAACGACAGCGCGATCAAGTTGATCAGCTTGCGGCGCCGGTGCAGCGGCAGCCGGTAGTCGGCACTCATGGGCTGGGCGACGGCGCTCATGTTCTCGACCCCTCGCGCTTCTTCAGCTGCAGCAGAAGGTACTTGCTGAATGCCAGCACGACCAGCGTGATGAAGAAGAGGATCAGGCCCAGGTAGATGAGCGAGGCCTCATGCAGTCCGGGCGTCGCCTCGGCGAACTCATTGGCCAGCGCCGAGGTGATCGAATTGGCCGCCTCGAAAAGCGAAAGACTGTTGAGCTGGTTGAAGTTGCCGATGACGAAGGTCACCGCCATCGTCTCGCCCAGCGCACGCCCCAGGCCCAGCATGATGCCGCCGACCACGCCCGCCTTCGTATAGGGCAGCACGACACGCCACACCACCTCCCAGGTCGTGGCGCCCACGCCGTAGGCGGACTCCTTGAGCATGGGCGGCGTAACCTCGAACACGTCCCGCATGACCGCCGCGATGAACGGAATGATCATGATCGCCAGGATGATCCCGGCCGATAGAATGCCGATGCCGACCGGCGCGCCCGAAAAGAGCGACCCGAGCACCGGAACATGGCCGAAGACACTCTGCAGCGGCTGCTGGACGTACGTGGACAAGATGGGAGCGAAGACCAGCAGGCCCCACATGCCGTAGACGATCGACGGAATCGCCGCAAGTAGCTCGATGGCCGTGCCCAGCGGCCGCTTCAGCCATTTCGGCGACAGTTCGGTCAGGAAGAGCGCGATGCCGAAACTGACCGGCACCGCGATGATGAGCGCGATCAGCGACGTCATCAGCGTGCCGTAGATCATGACCAGGCCGCCGAACTTTTCCTGCACCGGGTCCCATTCCGCCGTCCACAGGAACCTGAGGCCGAACTCACGGATCGACGGCCAGGCGCCGATCACGAGTGAAAGCAGGATCCCCGCGAGCAGAAGCAGCGTCAGGATGGCTGCCCCGCGCGTCAGGTTGAGGAATATGACGTCGCCGAGCCTGCCGGACCGCCGGACCGGTGGCTCTTCAGGCATCTGCACAGTCGGGGCTTCTTTGCGAAAACTGGTCTCGGACAGTGTAGCGTCCATCGAAGCGCTCCCCGGCAGGGCCGAAGCAGTCCTGGTGCGTGTTTGTCGTGAGAGGCGTCCCGGCGGTCGCGCTGCCGAGACGCGGTAACGCTACTTGCCCAGGACCGGCTTGCCGGAGGCGTCGCCGATCTTGGCCCACTGTTGGCGGATCAGCGTCTTCACGCCGTCCGGCAGCGCCACGTAGTCCAGGTCGTCGGCCATCTTGTCGCCGTTCGAATAGGCCCAGTCGAAGAACTTGAGCGCGGCAGCCGCCTGCGCCGGCTTGTCCTGCTTGGCGTGCATCATGATGAACGTCGCACCGGTGATCGGCCAGGCGTCCTTGCCGGCCTGATTCGTAAGAACCTGGTTGAAGGACTTCTGCCACTCCGCGCCCGCCGCGGCGGCCTTGAAGCTCAGATCATCTGGCGCCACCCAAGTGCCGGCCGCGTTCTGCATCAGCACATACGGAATCTTGTTCTGCTTGGCGTAGGCGTACTCGACGTAGCCGATCGAATTTGGCAGCCGTTGCACGAACGCCGATACGCCTTCGTTGCCCTTGCCGCCCGCACCGACCGGCCAGTTGACGGCCGTGCCTTCGCCGACCTTGGCCTTCCATTCCGGATTCACCTTGGACAGATAGTTCGTGAAGATGAACGTCGTGCCCGAGCCATCGGCACGGCGGACCGGCGAGATGGCCGCGTCCGGCAGCTTCACGCCCGGATTCAGCGCCGCGATGGCCGGATCGTTCCACTTCGTGATCTTGCCCAGGTAGATATCTCCTAGCACCTGGCCCGTCAGCCGCATCTCGCGCGTCTGGATGCCTTTGATGTTGATGACCGGCACCACGCCGCCGATGACGGTCGGAAACTGGATCAACCCGTCCTTGGCGAGATCGGCGTCACTCAGCGGCGCGTCGGAAGCGCCGAAGTCCACGGTCTTGCCGCGAATCTGGCGCATGCCCGCGCCCGAACCGACCGACTGGTAATTGATGCGCGCGCCCGTGGCCTTGTTGTACGCATCGGCCCACTTGGCATATAGCGGCGCCGGGAACGTCGCGCCGGCCCCGGTGATTTCCTGCGCAAATCCGGTCGAAACGGCCCCGGCCAGCGCCATGCCGGCGGCCAGTGCTTTGATCGGCAAAAGTCTCATGCGAATGACCTCAGAGGTGGTTCGAGGAAGAGTGAAGGCGGGAGAGAAGAAACGACCTTTAACGCCCTGGAGTCTAGGAACGAGGGATGACAGATCCATGACATGTCACCCAATTTCTGCGTTCTAGAGAGAAATTCCCAGCGCGGACCCTCCTGGCGGCCGCGACTGTCACGTCCTGCGAGCGGATGTCACACGTCGGTCATGCCGCCACCGTAGCTTGCCGCTCCAGTGTCTGCGGCCGGGGTCGATCCCCTGCGGCCCGGCATTCCCGATCATTCTCACTGCCCAGGAGTCTCTGTATGAATCGTCGTTCGTGGCTGCTTGGCCTGCTTGCGGTATCGCTTGCCGGCTGCGCATCAATGCAACCGAAGAACGTGGCCGAGGTCATTGCGGCGGATCCCGAACTGTCGACGTTGAACAAGCTCATCAACGAGGCCGGCTTGACCCAGACCCTGTCCGGAGCTGGCCCGTTCACCGTGTTCGCGCCGACCAACGCCGCCTTCAAGGCCGTGCCGGCGAAGACGATGAGTGAACTCACCGGCAACAAGGAACTGCTGACCCAGGTCCTGACCTATCACGTCGTCCCCGCCAAGGCCGTGGCAGCCGACGTCAAGCAGGGGAACGTGAAGTCCGTCAACGGCGCGAACCTCGGGCTGGCCAAGGCCGGCAACTACGTGACGGTCGAAAATGCCATCGTCACGCGGCCCGATCTGGCCGCCACCAACGGCGTCGTGCACGTTGTCGACAGCGTCCTGCTGCCACCGAAGCGCTAGTAGGCGCGTTCCTGGACGAAACGCTGAACGAGCCGCGGCGCCCGGGAGCGCCGCTTGTTCGTTCTGCTCACTGACCGTCAGGCGTGCTGCTCGTACCACCCCTTGCTGCGGTTGACGACCCGGACGACCAGCAGCATCACCGGCACTTCGATCAGGACACCGACCACGGTTGCCAGCGCCGCCCCGGACTCGAAGCCATACAGGCTGATCGCCGCGGCCACGGCCAGTTCGAAGAAATTCGACGCGCCGATCAGTGCGGACGGACAGGCCACGTTGTGCTTTTCGCCCACAGCGCGGTTGAGCCAGTAGGCCAGGCCCGCATTGAAGAACACCTGGATCAGGATCGGCACTGCCAGCATCGCGATGATCAGCGGCTGGCGCAGGATCTGCTCACCCTGGAAGGCGAACAGCAGCACCAGGGTCGCAAGCAGCGCCGCGATCGACCACGGCCCGAGACGCGCCAGCAGCGCATCGAGTGCCGCCGGCCCGCCCCCCGCGAGGACGCGGGCGCGGATCATCTGCGCAATGATCACCGGTACTACGATGTACAGCGCCACCGACGTCAGCAGCGTGTCCCACGGCACCGTGATCGATGCCACCCCCAGCAGCAGCGCGACGATCGGCGCGAAGGCGAAGATCATGATGGTGTCGTTCAGCGCCACCTGCGACAGCGTGAAGTACGGATCACCGTGCGTGAGGCGGCTCCAGACGAACACCATGGCCGTGCACGGCGCCGCCGCCAGCAGGATCAGCCCGGCGATGTAGCTGTCGATCTGGTCCGCGGGCAGCCACGGCGCAAAGAGCTGGCGGATGAAGATCCATGCCAGCAGCGCCATCGAGAACGGTTTGACCAGCCAGTTGATGAAGAGCGTCACGCCGATGCCGCGCACGTGCTGCCGCACCTGCCCGAGCGCGGCGAAGTCGATGCGCAACAGCATCGGGATGATCATCACCCAGATCAGCACGCCGACCGGCAGATTGACGCGCGCGACTTCCATCGTGCCGATGGCCTGCACCGGACCCGGCAAGAGCTGGCCGATCGCAATGCCCGCGACGATGCACAGCGCGACCCAGACCGTCAGGTAGCGCTCGAACAGCGACATTGCAGCCGCCGGCTTCGGCGCCCGCGCAACCGCCGCCGTCATGCCGCGCTCTGGGTGGCCCCGCTGCGGCCGATCTCGTTGAGGCGCTGCTGCAGCGACAGCTTGTCCAGTTTCCCGAGCGGCAGGCTCAGGAATAGCTCGATGCGCCGCTGCAAGGTCGTGAACGCACGGAAGAACGCCCTGCGCTTGTCTTCGTCGCTGCCCTCGACAGCCGCCGGATCCTCGACGCCCCAGTGCGCCGTGACCGGTTGTCCGGGCCACATTGGGCAGACCTCGCCGGCCGCGTTGTCGCAAACCGTGAACACGAAATCCAGCGGCGGCGCACCGGCGGCGGAGAACTCGTCCCAGCTCTTGCTGCGCAGCCCTTCGACCGGAAGCCGGTTCTTTTGCAGCAGTTCGATCGCGAACGGATTAACGCGGCCATTCGGAAACGATCCGGCAGAGTAGGCCTTGAAACGCGGCGCGCCCATGGCGTTCATCATGGCCTCGGCGAGGATCGAGCGCGCCGAGTTTCCGGTGCAAAGAAACAGGACATTGAGGGTTTGTTCGGTCCGCATGGCTCTGTCAGGGTTCAGTGGATGATTTTCTGCATACAGGTACTGCTCGCGGGGCAGAGCACGGTGAACTCCGTACTCGCCTGCACGGCCGCGGGCGCCTGGCTCCGCGTGATCTCTTCATAACCGCGCGCGGCAAAGAGCGGCGCGGCGGTCCTGGTCAGCAGCAAGAGCGAGCGGACTCCAAGCGCACGCGCTTTCGCTTCGATCGCTTCGACCAGTGCGGCGCCAAGTCCGCGACCGCGCCAGTCAGGCGCCACCGCCAGCGATCGCAGCAGCCCATGTTCGCCATGGCGCTCGAGCCCGGCCACTCCAATGATCTCTGCCGCATCGTGGGCGACCATGAAGTCGGCCAGCCCGTCCGGAGTGATGTCGGCCGCCGGCAGCCCCGCATGCTCGAGCAATGCCACGACACGACCAAGATCGTCAGGCACCGCCGAGCGCAGTGCCGCGTTGACCACCATGGCGTGCAATCAGCTGCAGCAGCCGGCTGCGGCCTTCACCGGGATCTTGCCTGCGAGCCTGGCTGCCGGCGCCTCCGGAGTGCAGCAGGCCGCAGCGGCGCCTGCCGGTGCGGCCACTTCTTCGCCGTTGAAGGTCGGGACTTCGCCGAGCGTGTGGAATGTCTCCCAGGCGATGCCGGTCGGGTCGGTGACCCAATACTTGTTTGAGCGCGCATAGCAGCAGGCCGTCTCCTTCTCCGCGAGCGTCGACAGATCCGCTTGCTGCAGTTGCTCGTTCAGCACTTCGAGTTCCTCGTCGCTGTCGGTCTGCAGGCCGAGGTGATTCAGGCCCGGCTTGCCGCCGCGCTGCGAGATCGCGAAGTTGACGCGCGGGTCATCGAGCATCCACTTGGCGTAGTCACCCTTCACGACGGCCGGCTCGGTGCCGAACAGCGTCGAGTAGAAGCGGATGCTCGCGGCGAGATCCGGCACCGAAACGTGTACGTGAAAGCGCTTCATACCTTGCTCCTGTGGGTTTTGCGCCGGCCTGCCGTGGCGCGTTTGGGCGCTGTGGGCGGTTTGGAGGCTGCGGGCAAGCAGGCGGCAAGCGGCGCGCACGAGGCGCCCGGGCCGCAGTCGGCGACACAGCAGTTTTCCGTCAGATAGCCGAGCAGGTCATTCATCGCCGTGAAGTTCGCCGCGTAGAAGATGAAGCGACCTTCGTGGCGTGCAGTGACCAGCCCCGCGTGCGTCAGTTCCTTCAGATGGAAGCTCAAGGTTGCCGGCGCAATCGCCAACTGCTCGGCGATCTCGCCCGCTGCCATGCCGCTCGGCCCCTGCTCGACCAGCAGCCGAAAGACGCCGAGGCGGGTTTCCTGAGCCAGCGCGCCGAGGGCGCGGACGACTGCAGTTGCTTCCATAGTTAAACTATTATGGAAATGTTGAATGGTGTCAAGCCCCCGCTATCGCAAAGTCAGCGCTCCCCCGAAGAATTCCAACAGCACTTGATCCAGCGTGCAGCGTCGCCGTCTGGAAGCAATTAGCCTTCGTACAGAGGCGGCCACGGCAGCCGCAAGTCAATCTGCACCATGGATACGATGCTGCGCCTTCTGAGCGGTGGAGCAGGCAACCTCGCTGCCTACCTGGCGGCCCATGTGCTGCTGTGCCTGGTGCCGGCGTTCTTCATCGCCGGTGCCATGTCCGCCCTGATCCCCAAGGCCAGCATCACGCGCTGGCTGGGCCGCAACACTTCCGCACGCGTTTCGTACCCCGCGGCGGTCGCGGCCGGCTCACTGCTCGCGGTGTGTTCGTGCACGATCGTTCCGCTGTTCGCCGGCATCTACAGGAAGGGTGCAGGCCTCGGGCCGGCGATCACGTTCCTGTTCTTTGCACCGGCCGGCAACATCCTCGCCCTCGCCTACACAGGCAGCATCCTCGGCGCCGAATTCGCGATCGCCCGCGTGCTGCTGTGCATTGTGTTCGGCATTGGCATCGGCCTGCTGATGGCGCGCTTGTTCTGGCGCGAAGATGCCAGCCACGACGCGCGGACCGACGCACTGTTCGCTCATGACGGTCGCATGGGCCGTGCCGCGATCGGCCTGCTGGTGTCCCTGCTCGCGGTGCTGCTGGCCGGCACGCTAAAGCTCGCGCCGCTCTCAGAGACCATTGCCACCGCCTGGCTGCCGGCGACCTGGGCCGAAGCCTGGCAAGCCACCCTCGTGCATTGGGTCCCATTTGACGCCACCAAGGGCGAAGAAGGCGTGAGCGTGCAGGGATCGCTGCTGATTCTGCTGCTCGTGATGATCGGCCTGGCCTCGTGGAAAGGTCTCGAGAACATCACCGAAGGGCCTAACCGCTGGACATGGATTGCCCTCGCATTGACGGCGGCCACGCTGCTGACGGCCGCACTGAGAATGGCCCCCCAGGGCGGTGGACTCGAGGTCGCACTGACCGGACGCCTGATCGCGGTCGGCGTGACGCTGCTGGCCTGCCTGCACTTTGCCCGCCAGCTCGAGGCAGAGCGCCTGCACGCATGGCTGTGGGAGACCTGGCGCTTTGTGAAGCAGATCTTTCCGCTGCTCGTGGTAGGTGTGTTTGTGGTCGGCGTGGTCCGGCAACTGATCGAACCGGCGTGGATACAGGGCCTTGCCGGGCGGAACGACCTGACCGCCAACGCGGTCGCCGTGCTGTTCGGCGTGTTCATGTACTTCCCGACGCTGGTGGAAGTTCCGGTGGCCCGCATGTTCCTCGACCTCGGCATGCATCCCGGCCCGCTGATGGCGTACCTGATGTCCGACCCGGAGCTGAGCCTGCAAAGCATGCTGATGGTGGCCGCCATCATCGGCAGGACGAAGACGGCAGCCTACGTCGCACTGGTTGCCCTGTTCAGCATGGCCGCGGGGATGATCTACGGCGCCCGGGTCGACGGGGCGAGCCTCATCTGGATCGGAATGGGCCTCGTCGCATTTGCCGGCGTGCTGGCGGCGGCGATAGCTTGGCTGAACGGCCACCGACCACGCTCCAGTCGACTGAAAGGAGAACATCCATGAAGACCGTGAAGATCCTGGGTCCCGGATGCGCCAACTGCCGCAAGCTCGAGGCGGTCGCGCGCGACGCCGCCGCCAGCGCTGGCATCGAGGCCGAGTTTGTCAAAGTCACAGACATGAACGACATACTGGCGTTCGACATCCTTTCCACGCCGGGACTCGTCATCAATGACAAGGTGGTCAGCAGCGGCCGCATCCCGACGCAGGCGGAGGTCAGGGAATGGCTGGCTGCCTAGAACATGCGACCAGGGAGGCGTCGAGCAGCCCGGTGGAACGAGCGTGAAGACGCTGACCATCTTCTGGCAGCGTCTCGTCAAGAACGGTCAGACCTGCGACCGATGCGGCGGTACGGCGCTCGAACTGCAGAAGGCGATCGACCGTCTGATGAGCGCGCTCGCCCCGCTCGGGTTCGAACCGCGACTCGATACCCAGCAGATCGACGAGCCGACATTCAGTTCTTCGCCGCTGGAGTCGAACCGAATCTGGATTGCCGGAATTCCGTTGGAGGACTGGCTCGGCGCCCGCGTGGGGGCGAGCCGGTGTTGCGCCGCCTGCGGTGACTCGGACTGCCGAACGGTCAGCGTGAACGGTCGGACCTTTGAAACCATTCCAGCAGAACTGATCGTCGAGGCAGCATTGGCTGCTGCTGCTCAACTCAGCGCAAGGACTTGACCCGTCCGACTTCAGGCAAGACGCCACGCAAGTCGGATCGGATGCGTCAGAGTCCCAGCCCCTGAGACAGAAAGCCGCTGCTCGGCGGCCAAAACAAACCTCAGGAAAGACAGGCCGACGACAGAGTGCGCTGCGCCGGCGATGGAGTTGACAGCCTAGTGTTGCATGACACCGCCGACACGGTGGGCCAGCCGCTGCGCCATCGCCTCGGCGATTTCGGGCTCGGCGGCTTCCACCATCACGCGCAGCACGGGTTCGGTGCCCGAGGGCCGGATCAGGACGCGGCCAGCACCGTTGAGTTCCTTCTCGACGACCGACATCTCGTCGACCAGCGGTGCGTAGGACTTCCAGTCGAAACCGCGCTCGATGCGCGCGTTGACGAGCGCCTGCGGCAGCAGCACGAGGTCGGCCGTCAGCTCGGCCAGCGTCTTGCCGGAGCGGCGCATCGCCGCCAGCACCTGCAGGGCGCTCACGGTGCCGTCGCCGGTGGTGTGGCAGTCGAGGCACAGCAGGTGGCCCGAGCCCTCACCGCCATACAGCCAGCCCTTTTCCTCGAGCACTTCGAGCACGTAACGGTCTCCGACCTTCGCACGTGCGAACCCGATGCCGAGCTCGCCGAACCGGCGTTCGAGCGCGTAGTTGGTCATCAGCGTGCCGACGGCCCCGGCGACCTTGCCCCCTCGCATGCGGTCGCGCACGATCACGTACAAGAGCTCGTCGCCGTTGTAGAGGCGGCCATCGGCGTCGCAGATCAGCAGGCGGTCGGCGTCGCCGTCGAGGGCGATGCCGAGATCCGCTTCGGCCGCCTGCACGGCATGCGCGAGTTGCTCGCCGTGCAGCGCCCCGACGCCGTCGTTGATGTTCATGCCGTTGGGCGAAGCGCCGTGCCAGACGACGTCGGCGCCGAGTTCATGGAACACGTGCGGTGCCACGTGGTAGGCCGCGCCGTTGGCACTGTCGACGACGACCTTCAGCCCCTTGAGGTCGAACTCGTTCGGAAAGGTGCGCTTGCAGAATTCGATATAGCGCCCCGCTGCGTCTTCGAGCCGGCGCACCTTGCCCAGTCGGCGTGCCTCCACGCAATGCCAGGGTGCGTCAAGTTCGCGCTCGATCTGCGCCTCGACGGCATCCGGCAGCTTGGTTCCGCGTGCCGAAAAGAACTTGATGCCGTTGTCCGGATACGGGTTGTGCGAGGCACTGATGACGATGCCTGCGTCGAGCCGCAAAGCGCGCGTGAGATAGGCCACCGCAGGCGTCGGCAGCGGGCCCGACAGGACGACATCCACGCCCGCACTGGAAAAGCCGGCTTCGAGCGCGGCCTCCAGCATGTAGCCCGAAATGCGCGTGTCCTTGCCGATCAGCACCGACGGGCGCCCAGCGCGGCCCTCGGCTTCGCGTGCCAGCACGCGGCCCGCCGCCTGACCGAGCCGCAGCACGAACTCCGGCGTGATCGGGTCTTCGCCCACCGTGCCACGCACGCCATCCGTGCCGAAGTACTTGCGCGTCATTTCTCCTCCTCATTTACCGTCGCTGCCCAGACCTGCAGCGCATCGCGGGTCGCCGCGACATCGTGTACGCGAACGATACGCGCGCCGCGCTCGACGGCCAGCAGCGCGGCCGCGATCGACGCCGCAGCTCGGTCGTCCACCAAGCGCCCTGTAATTGCACCGAGCATCGACTTGCGCGACAGTCCGACCAGCAACGGCCGGCCGGCCGAAGTCAACGTCTGCAGTTCGCGCAGCAGCGTGAAGTTGTGCGCTACAGACTTGCCGAAGCCGAACCCCGGATCAACAACGATCCGCCTGGCGGCGACCCCGGCGGTGACGAGGTCGGCAATGCGCGCGCGCAGGAACTCCCCGACCTCGCGCACAACATCGTCATACCGGGGCTCCTTCTGCATCGTCCGCGGCGTGCCCTGCATGTGCATCAGCACGAGGCCGCAGTCACTCGTGCGCACGGCGTCGAGCGCGCCCGGCTCCTGCAGCGCCCGCACGTCATTGATGATGGCGGCGCCGGCAGCCAGCGCTGCGCGCATGACTCCGGGCTTGCTGGTGTCGACGGAGAGCGGAACGCCACGGCTTCGTACCGCTTCGAGCAGCGGGATGACGCGATCGATCTCCGCGGACTCGGGCACGTCGGCCGCCCCGGGCCGCGTCGACTCGCCACCGATATCAAGCAGATCGGCGCCTTCCTCGATCAGCCGCTCGGCTTGCTCCCGCGCCGCCTCCGGCGCGAAGTAGCGTCCACCGTCCGAGAACGAGTCGGGCGTCACATTGAGGATGCCCATGATCAGCGGCCGTGACAGGTCGAGGACCTTGCCCCCGACCGACCACGTCGCCGACAGTTCAACCGGCGCCGACGATCGACTGCTCATTCGCAGATTGTAGACAGGCAATAAAAAGAGGCCGGACGAGCCGGCCTCTTTTCCTATTGAGCAATCACCTTGACTCAGGCCGGCTGGGCGGCACCCTCCACGCCGCCTGCCGCCGATTTTCCACCGGTCGGCGGAGTGGACCCCGACGACCGCGGCGGGCGCGGCGGCTTGCCGGCCAGGATGTCGTCGATCTGGTCGGAATCGATGGTCTCCCACTCGATCAGCGCCTTGGTCATCGCTTCGATCTTGTCGCGGTTGTCCTCGATCAGCTTGCGCGCCAACGCGTACTGCTCGTCGATGATGCGGCGGATCTCCGCGTCGACCTTGCGCATCGTCTCTTCCGACACGTGCGTGGTCTTGGTGATCGAACGGCCGAGGAAGACCTCGCCCTCGTTCTCCGCATAGACCATCGGGCCGAGCGCATCGCTCATGCCGTAGCGCGTGACCATGTCGCGCGCCAGCTGCGTCGCACGCTCGAAATCGTTGCCGGCGCCGGTGGTCATCTGGTTCATGAACACTTCTTCGGCGATGCGGCCGCCGAACAGCACCGCGATACGCGACAGCAGGTACTGGCGGTCGTAGGAATACCGGTCCTGCTCGGGGAGCTGCATCGTCAGGCCGAGCGCGCGGCCGCGCGGAATGATCGTGACCTTGTGCACCGGATCGCTCTTCGGCACCAGCTTGGCGACGAGCGCGTGGCCCGATTCGTGATACGCCGTATTGAGCCGTTCTTCCTCGGACATGACCATCGATTTGCGCTCGGCGCCCATCATGACCTTGTCCTTGGCCTTCTCGAAGTCGGTCATCTCGACGACGCGAGCATTGCGGCGCGCAGCGAAGAGCGCCGCCTCGTTGACGAGATTGGCGAGGTCCGCGCCCGAGAACCCCGGCGTACCGCGCGCGATGACGTCGGCCTTGACGTCGGCGCCGATCGGCACCTTGCGCATATGGACGTTCAGGATCTGCTCGCGGCCGCGGATGTCAGGCAGCGGCACCACGACCTGGCGGTCGAAGCGGCCCGGGCGCAGCAACGCCGGATCAAGCACGTCAGGGCGGTTGGTCGCCGCGATGACGATGACGCCGAGGCCGGTCTCGAAGCCGTCCATCTCGACCAGCATCTGGTTCAGCGTCTGCTCGCGCTCGTCATTGCCACCCCCGAGGCCGGCTCCGCGCTGGCGGCCGACCGCGTCAATCTCATCGATGAAGATGATGCAGGGCGCGTGCTTCTTCGCCTGTTCGAACATGTCGCGTACGCGTGCCGCACCGACGCCGACGAACATCTCGACGAAGTCCGAACCGGAGATCGAGAAGAACGGCACCTTGGCCTCGCCGGCGATCGCCTTGGCGAGCAGCG
>DAOMFI010000080.1:0-13983 GCA_035429725.1 Burkholderiaceae bacterium
CCTGGAGCAGTTGTTCGTTGCTGGGTGCGATCGTGCTCATTTGGGTCCCTCCGGCTGTGGCCCGCTGGGCGGGCGTGATTGGTTGCGAAGTGGTGCCATTGTGCGAACGGACGCGGCGCCGTTGAATCGGCGCAGTGCCCGACGTCGTGTCAGGTGGCGTCTTGTGGTCCTGTAGGGCTTTTTCCTACAGGGAGGCCTCGTCGAGCAGCGCCAGCAGGCGGGTCGCTGACTGTCCAGACGGGAGCAGTGAGCGACCACAAAGACTTGCGCGCTCACTTGCCCCGTTGAAAAGACCGAGGATTGACCGTCCACTTCGACGATGTCGCCCGCTCTCCGGTCGATAGAGTTCATTCCGTTGAGCAGCAGCACGCAGCAGCGGGGGAACGATGCCGCCGGACGACGGAAGCCGGGCGACCACCGAACGGTGGTCCATGATCCAGCACTATGAAGCCATTGCAGCCGCGAGCCGCCGGATGCTGGACGCCGCGCGTGCTGGCGACTGGGACGCCGTTGGGCAGGAGGAAGACCGCTGTCGCGCGCTGATCTCCACACTCAAGCGTTCTCACCCGGAGGCAGCCGTCGCCAGCGCCGCACGGCGCCAGCGGCTGGCGCTGCTGCGGGCCATGCTTGCCGACGACGCCGAGATACGCGAACTCTCCGAACCCTGGCTCAAGCAGCTGGAGGCGCTGCTGGCCGGGCGCAGCGCAGCCACGCGTCCCAACGCATGAAGGTCGCGTGCAGGAGCGGCCGCCGGAGGCGGTTCCGATGGGAATGACGTCGCCTTTTCCCGAGCCGCCATCGCCAGAGCTGGCGCGCTTCATGGTGCGGTCCCGGGTCGAGATCGTCTCCGCGCTGCGTCAGCTTCGCGACCAGCACCTGCTGGTCACACTCTATTACGGCGACGACACGGCCTTCGCGGTGGGTAGCGTCCTCGATGTCCACGCGGGCGCGGATGAGTTGATCATCGATCTCACGGTTGATGCGATCGGGCGCGCCGCGATCGGAGCGGCCTCCACGCTGATCATCGTCGGCTTCATCGACAACGTGAAGCTGCAGTTCACGACCCGCAGCGGTCACTCGCTGACGCCACGCGGCGCCGCGTTCCGGCTGCCACTGCCGCACGAGATGCTGCGGCTGCAACGGCGTGCCTCGCTGCGGGTGAAGACGCCGGCGCTGATCTGCCATGTGCCGGCCGCGCCGGGCTCGCCTCACAGCCACGCCTTGCGCGTCTTCGACCTCAGTCTGGGTGGGCTGTCGCTGCAGGGGCCGCTGGACCGCAGCCTGTTTGCTGTCGGGCGGGTCATCCAGGGCTGTCAGATCCAGACCGCGAGCGGACGTCGCTTCGAAGTCACGCTGCGGGTCCGCCATACCGAACCCACGGTGGGTGGCCGCGAACCGGCCCGCATCGGGCTCGAATTTGTCGGCCTGACGCCTGCAGTCCGTAATGGCTTGCAGCAGCTCATCGGGAGCGTTGCGCTGCCGGCCGCCGCCGAAGAGCGACGCGCGGACTGAGTGCCGGCCGGCCTGCCGCAGCTCGGAGCATCGGCCTGCCGCAGACTCCTTCGGGCAACCGCTGACGCCCGCTCTCAGCCGCTGAAGGGCGGCTGCGTGCGCAGGGCGATGGTGACCAGCGCCGAGGCGTCTTCGAGCGCCCGAACCGAATGCGGGGCGCCGCCCGCGAGGAAGATGAGCTGTCCTGCTTTCAGCACCTGGCTCCGGCCCTGGACTGCGACATCAAGCCTTCCTTCGATGCAGTGGATAGTGAGTTCGCCCGGCACCTTGTGCGACGGCAGCGACTTGCCGGCCCGGAGGACCAGCCGGATGACTTCAAGATCATTGGATTTGAACAGAGCGTGGGTCTTCACGCCCGAAAGGCGCGGACCCAGCGGGGTGACGTCGACGGTTTCGCCGGGCGGTGTGTGCGGAATCGCCATGGAGTCAGCTCCCTTGTATTCAGTCGGGTCGATGCGAGCGTGGCGAAGCGGGTCATCCGCCAGTTCGGTTGTAGCGCCTCGAAGTCCAATGCGTTCCTGGATCAGGTATTACGACCATAGTCACGGCATGCCTGGCTGAGTTAGGCTTTTCGCTTGGCCGGAGCGGCGCGCTGCAGTTCCGAAAAGGTCTCACCGGTGTCCGAGAACTCGCGCAGTAGCAGGTGCAGTTCATCCTGATGTTGGGCGGCGACACGGGTAAGCAGTCTCTCCCCCTTTGGCAGTAGGTGGATCTCCACCACCCGCTGATCCGTCCTTCCCGGCCGACGTTCCAGCAGTTCCAGCTTTTCGCAGCGATCGATCAGGGCGACGACGCCATGATGATGCGCCTGCAGGCGGTCGGCCAGTTCACCGATCGTCGCCCACTTGCGCTCCGGGAAACCCATGACGTGCAGCAGCAACTGGTACTGCAGCGCAGTCAGCCCCCGTTTCTTGCACAGCTCTTCGCTGAATCGCAGAAAGCGGCGCAACCGGTAGCGGAACTGCGAAAGTCGCTCGATTTCCGCCTTGCCGAGGCGGGTTCGTTGCGCGGGACTCGACGTTGACATTCGGGATTCTATGGGATTATAAAGAAAATATCATGACGTGATATGTTTCGGGTTCGCGTCGAACTCGGCCACGTCCTGCGAAGTGGAGGAATGCCATGACTCTCATGTCGCTCGCCAGACTTCCAATCTCGGCGGAGGAGGGCTGGCCCGCTCTGGCGCGCCTGAATCCCGGGATCCTCAAGGTCTTCTTCCTGCTCGTGCTGCCGCTTTCGTTGCTGCCGCCGTTGATGCTGTACTACGTCGGTCGCCATTATCCCGAGGTCTTCGGGCAGCTTGCGCTGCAACGAAACTGGGCCGTGGTCGCCACGGTGTTCTTCCTGGCCGAGATGGCCACGTTTCTCGTCATGGGTTGGCTGATCAAGCAGGTTGGGCAGACGTACGCGCTGCAGATCGATTACCACGATGCGTACCTGCTGGCGGCGATCGCGCCTGTGCCGCTCTGGCTTTCGTCGCTGGGTCTCTTCGTCCCGCAGCTGCTTTTCAACGCAGCCGTGTCCTGCGTCGCGCTGGGCCTGTCGTGCGCGCTTCTTTACCAGGGGCTGCAGGCTCTGGGCCGCAAGCGGGACGCGGTCGTCGCGACCGGAGTCGTGCAGATTGTCATAGGTGCGGGGCTCATCGCCTGGGCGCTTTTGCTGGTGCTGGCATTTCTGTAGGCAACTACGGGAGCGCGGCGCCGACAGCCAACCCGCGGCCGGGCGTCAGTGACGGTCTTGCAGGATGCGGGGGCACGGCACCAGGAGACCGTCGTGGGGGTGGCGGCTCGGCGACCACCGCGCTCGGGGGTCCGTCAGGTCGGGTCGACGTAGCACTCCAGCGCAGGGGTTGGCCGTGACGGCATCTATCACATCGGGCCCGCCAGGGCCCGGGCGCCCCGGTCGGAGATCTCGCGCGGTGCTACCGTCTTGAGTGGCAGGATGTCAGGCTGAAAGTCCATGGCAACTCGGCAGCCTCGCGCCCAGGCAACGGCGCGCGCTGCGCTCACGACGGAGAACCTATGCCCGCGAAAATCGATTTCTCCACGCTCACCCTTATGGACACGCTCGATCTGGCTCATCTGATCGAGGTTGAGGCGTTCGAGCGGTATTCCCTGTTTTCCCAGCAGATCGGGAGCGGGTTTTCCAACGATGCCGGGTCGGTGTTCCAGTCGATGGCCGAGAACGAGAAGAAGCACGGCGATGAACTCGCCGAGCGGCGGCGACAGCTGTTCGGCGACACACCGGCAAGGGTCCGACGTGACGACCTCTTCGATGTCGAGGCCCCCGACGTCGGCGCCCCCAATCGGTACATGTCGGAGTACAAGGCTTATCAGGTGGCCCTGCAGTCGGAGAAGAAGGCGTTTGCCTTCTACGATCGCGCGCTTCGCAGCGTGAAATTGCCCGAGGTCAGGGCGCTGTTCGAGGAACTGCGCGAAGAAGAGGCCGAACACGTGCGCATGGTCGAGGAGATCCTTGCCAAGCTGCCCGCCTCGTCCAAGGTCGACGTCGAGGACGAGGACGACACGTCGATGCGGATGGGCTACTAGCAAGCCCCTGTCGGGCACGCCCGACCCGGCGCGACGACGTGCCGTTCAGGTGGGCACAGGCCCGCAGGCGGCTGCTGGGTCAGGTCGATGGCTTACGCCCCGGGCGGGTGGCGAAGTGCGCCTCGACCCGGCAGCCTCACCTGGGTTTCAGCCTCGAAGCCAGTTCCAGCTCGATTTCGCGAGCAAGGCTCATGATCAGCAGCTCTTCGTAGTGTCTCGACAGGTCGCGTGCGATCAGACGATCCACCTCGACCCGCTCTGCCAGATCGCCGGACTCTTTCCGCTCGGGCGATCCCACGTGAATCGCTCCGACGCGGCTGCGAAAGTCGATAAAGCGGCAGCCGGCGAGCTTGCTGGGCAACGGTGTTCCGTCCAACAGCAGAGGCAGGACATCCTTGCCCTGCTCGAGCGCAAGCGCGAACTCCTTCCGCACTTCATACGACGTGTTCGAGTGGTGGCACCAGAACACCAGAACCAGGCTCGCATCCGAAATCGCACTTCCCAGTTCTTCGCGCCAGCGGCCGCGGGCGCGTATCGAGTCGGCATCGCAGTAGACGAGCGCTCGGTTATTGGCAGACAACGTGGAAACGATCGCCGCGACCAGCTCGCTGTCCTCCGCGCTGTATGAAACGAAGATGTTCATGGTGTGTGGAACGGCTCTCTCGTGCCGGTCTGCTTTCGCCGGTCCGGCCGGCATGTTGCGGCGACCGCGTGTGTTCGGCCACCGGCCGGCGGGGATGCCGACCGCGCGCGCCTCGCGGCCTCGGCTCTTCCGTCCTCGATCAGCGGAGTGCTGAAAGGCAATGACCGATGGCTAGCTGATCGCATGTCCTGGCAAAGGGATAAATCGAACATCGGCTCCAGTGACAATCACGCTCACTGGCCCATGCTCCGGGCCTAGCTCGACGTTGAGCCCGGATCTTTACTCGACGTGGGTTCTGGGGCTGACGCCAGCTCCCACTGTTGCCAGTCTGCGCCGAAAAGCTCGGCGGGATGCTGCGTGCGCTCCGAACCGTTGCCGCAGGCCAGCGAATCGGCCGGGCAATACCGGTCGCAGCCCCAGCAAATGCGATGAGGGTTCTTGGGAGAAACGGGGAACTTCTTCGACACCGCCACGCTCCACCGGAGCCGTTCGCTAGGGTACACCCAGCGGTAGCCTGAACACCGATTCTGGGTGCGGGCTCGTTTCGGTACGCGACGGCAGCAGCGAAACAGTCCTTCAGGCCCAACCTCGGCGCAAGCAGCCGTCAGCACGCCCTCGCCGCGGCACGGCTGTGAAGTCATCGATGCGACACGGCCATTGCTTCCCGGCACTGCAAATCATGGTGCGGAGCCTGGCGCCGCCTGCCTGGCGCCGGCCGTTGCCGCCTTGTCGAATTTTCACGGCTCGTGCGCTGCTCCGTCGGAGGATGCCTGTGCCGCAAATTCCTAAAGTTCTGACCACTCACCGCCGGATTCCCCGGCGGAGTCACGAAACCGGGAGAGAGCGATGTCGATGAAAATGAAATTTCTGGCCGCGGTCTGGTCGGTGACGAGTGCTGCTACAGCGTCAGCGGCGGATGCCGAGGCTGCCTATGAGAGCGGGCGTTTCGCCGAAGCGCTCGCGCTGTTCGAAGAGCGAGGTTTGGAAGGCGATGTCCGGGCCCAGGAACTGGTCGCGATGATGCATCTCTTCGGGCCGGCGCTATATGGCAATGAAATCGCTGCTGACCCCGCTTGCGCGGCCCGCTGGTTCCGGGCCGCGGCACTGAATGGCAGCACGGCGAGTCAGTTCGTACTCGCGCATATGTACAAGAGCGGAGTCGGTGTCCCAGTGAATGGTGCGCGAGCCGAGGCCTTGCTCGCCGAAGCGACGGGGACCAATGCAGCCGCTGGCAGATTGGTGACCGTGCGGCGCTGAGGCAAAGCGCCGGGTGGTTGCTCTGATCTGGGCGAATTGCGCACGCGCATACTGCCGCGCCGCTGACCTGGATGTCTAGGGCTTAGGCAGCAGCGGGCGCGCGCCGTACATCTCGACCCACGTCCGCTCGTATTGGGCACCGGTGCCGATCCACGCGACGGTGCCGACGGAGAGTGCCGCGGTGTAGAGCGCCGCGACGCGGTCGGCCGCATCGCCCTGGCACTTCAGTCGCACCGCGCACAGCAGGTGCATGTGGCCTTCGGCAAAGCGACGCTCGACCACCCGCATGCCTCTGGCGTACGGCAGCAGCGATTCAGGAAGTCCGGCGATGCCGCGCCGTCCATCCTGGGCGCGGGCCGAGGTGTCCTCAAACCAGACGTAGAGATCGCGTTCGGCAACCGGTGACGAAGGCGCTTCGCGCACAGGCTGGTGCATTTCCTGCACGAGTGGCCGGGTTGCAATCTCGGCGAGCTGCTTCATCAGTTGTGCGCGGGTCATCGTCGAGCGGTCGGGGTGCGTCATATGCCCACTGGATCGGCCCGCGAGTGCGTGCGCTTGAACCCGCGGCAGGCGGGAATGCCGCGGCAAAACGTCGTATTTCGGTTTCCCCCGACGAGCGGCAGGTTGCGGAGTGGGCGCTCGCAAAAAAAGTCGGACTCCGCCCTTAAATGTCCGGCCTTCGTGCCGATATTCGCCCCTTCGTTGTCGTGGTCCGCCCAGAAGAATGCTGTCCATCCGGGTCAGTGAGGTGGGTCGTGAAAAACGAAGCGTTCCTGTACAGCTATGCCACGCCGCGTCTGTTCGAACGGCATGACTATGTGCGCCAGTACACGCCTCTGGTCCGTCGCATTGCGCACCAGATGGTGGCCAAGCTGCCGGCCAACGTCGAACTCGACGACATGATCCAGGCCGGCATGATGGGACTGATGGATGCGATCTGCCGCTTCGAAGAGTCGCAGGGCACGCAGTTCGAGGTGTACGCATCGCAGCGCGTGCGCGGCGCGATGCTCGACGAACTGCGCGCCAACGACTGGCTGCCGCGTTCGGCGCGCAAGAGCCAGCGCGACATCGAAAATGCGATCCACCGACTAGAAGGAAAGCTCAAGCGCGCACCTGGAGAGCGCGAAATTGCCGCCGAGCTCGGCCTGACGATCGAGGACTACCACTCGTTGCTGCACGAGGCGCGTGGTTCGCAGCTGGTCTATCTCGATGACCTCGGGGGCTATGACGAGGACGACGACTACCTCGAGCGTCACTTCGCGGTCAGCAGTGGTGATCCCGGCGAATGGCTGCGCGACAAGCGCTTCCGTCACGCACTGGTTGGCGCGATCGACGAGCTGCCGGAGCGCGAGAAGCTGTTGATGAGCCTGTACTACGAGCAGGATCTGAACCTGCGCGAGATTGGCGCTGTCATGGGCATCACCGAGTCGCGTGTGTGCCAGCTGCACAGCCAGGCTGTCGCCCGGCTGCGCTCAAAGCTCAAGAACTGGTAAGGCGCGCGTTCCGGACACACGACCGCAGGGCGGCCGCGGCGGAAGGCCGGCGGCGCTCAGTCGGTGTGGGCGGCCCGGACGGCGGCGATGCGACCGTCGACAGCCGACGCCCGGCTCGAACCCAGGCCAGCGACGACATGGGTGCTGTCGAGCGCCATCAATTGCGCAGCCTCCCGTGCAAAGCGCTCCAGCTCGTCGCTGCCGGACCGGCGCATGGCGCGCAGCGCATTGGCCTGAGGGGCCAGAAGCCGGAGCAGATGCTCCTTGCGGTTGGCCGCATCGAGCAGACGGGCAGAGTCATTGGCGACGAGAGCATCGCTCTCGTCGTGCAGAACATGAACCAGTTCAGCGAACAGATGCGAGGCGGGACGGCTGCCCATGACTCAATGCCTCCACGATAGCGCGAGCGATTCCAGCACGGCACTGGCGACGGCGCCGGAGTCAGTCACGTAATGCCCCGACACGATAATCTTCTGCATCGTCGACACGCGCGCCGTGTCCACGCCGGTATGCGCCCGCAGCCGGGCAGCAAACCCGGACCAGCCGCCCATCGGGAGGGTTGCTTCTGCGTGGTCCCGGACCGGTCCGATCCAGTGATTCCGCAGGGCTTCAGGAAGAAAGGGAGTGTTCATGGGCGCTCGCTGCGATCAATGCGACAGAGTTCGGCACCCCGGGGGCGAACTTTAGTCAACGCGGGCTGGGACGCCGCATTTGGCGGCTTCGGGCCGGGTGACACTCCTGCCCGGCCACGGGCACGCGTGGAGTATTCTTGATCAGCCCCGATCGCGCCCTGCCAGCACCCGCGTGTCCGACACCCCAGCCCGGATTCACCGCCCGACACCGCAGCGGGAACGACGTGGCGATGCACCGTTGCGGGCCCCGGACGTGATGTCCGGCGATCGAGCGCTCGCATTGGGGGGCGTTGTCGGCGAATCGCGTACGGAGCCGCCTGTCACCCCGCCTCGCGCCGCGTTCATGGCGGCTCCCGGGCTGGAATTTTTCGAGGAATGCCCGGACGCGATCCTGCGCTTCAACGCCGAACGCCGAGTTGTCTATGCCAACCCGGCAGTCGAGCGCGCCACCGCGGTTTCGCGCTGGCAGTTCATCGATCATCGGCTGGAGGACGTCGAGCACTTTGCCGACTTCGCTCCACTCTGGAATGAGAGCCTTGCGGCGGTTTTCGAATCGCACGAGGGGCGCTGGTTCAAGTTCTCCTACCCGCATCCCATGGGCGCGAAGCTCTTCGACGTCCACCTCCAGGTGGAAACCGGAGTGGAGCCCTTGCACACGCATGTGACGGCGGTGCTGCGCGACATCACGGTTCCGAAGTCGGCGCTGCGCGCCACACGGGCGGCGGCGGAGTTCGTCGAGAGCCTGCTGGCGAGCGCCAGCATCGGCATCGGGGTGCTCGACCGCAGGTGCGTCTATCGCGTCTGGAACGAGCACCTCGAGTCGCTGCTGGGCGTGGCGGCCGAGGCGGTGCTGGGTCGCCCCTTCGACGAAGCGCCCGGGTTGTCGGCGCTGGCCGGGATGGGAGTCGAGGTGCAGCGCCTGGCCGGCGAAGTCGTGCGCGCGCCGATCGAAGTCGAAGCGCGCTACCCGGACGGCGAACGTCCGTGGCTGCGCGTCAAGCTCACGCCGGTGTTCGACCCGAGCGGCCGCTTCGATGGTGTGTTTGTCACTGTCGAGCGGATCGACCGCGAACACTTCGCCGAGGGCTCGCTGGCAGCGCTGCGGCGCGCGCTGGAGCGGGTCGGCGAGATGGTGCTCGAGGTGGACCGCAACGGCATTGTGGTCGACGCCAACGAAACGGCGCTCGCCGCGCTGGGATACGAGCGCGACGCGCTGCGCGGCCTGGCGCTGGCACAGATCGACACCGGCCTGGGTGAGCGTGGATTCGACGCCTTGCACGAGCAGCTGCGATCGCGCGGGGCCTACCAGGGCGAGGCAACGTATCAGACGCGCTTCGGTTCGACGTTTCCGGTCGAGGTCGTGGTCCAGCGGGTCGAGCAGGGCGGACGCGAGTTCATCCTGCTGCTCGCGCGCGATGCGACCGAGCGCAAGCGTGCCGAGGATGCGCTGACAGAAAGCGCGGAGCGGTTCCGCGCGCTGTTCGACGAAAGCCCGGTGGCAGCGTTGCTGCTGGACGCGGGCTTCCGTGTCATCGGTGTCAATCGCGCAGCCAGCGCGACGGTCGGCTACTCGATCGAGGAACTGACAGGCCGCGACCCGGAATTCTTCGTGCTGGCGGACGATCAGCTCGGCTTCCGGCAGATGCGTGATCGCCTGCTGGCGGGCAGCGGCCAGAGCGAGGCGGCCGAGCGCCGGCTCGTCCACCGCGACGGTTCGCTGGTCTGGACCAAGGTCAATGTGCGTGCGGTGGCGGCGGGCAACGGGCTGCGGCACTACCTGGTCGTGCTCGAGAACTTCACGGATCGCAAGATCTTCGAGGAACAGCTGCAGGTGGCCCTGCGCGACCAGCAAACGCTGTTCGAGACCATGTCGGTCGGCGTGGTGCAGGCGATGTCGGGCAAGATCATGCTCGCCAACCGCGAGTTCGCCGACATGTTCGGCTACCGCGACGGCCAGGTCATCGGCATGCCACTGTGGGACCTGACGATCGACCGCGACAACCGGATGCCGAACGAGATTTCCGGCATGCCGGTGGTGCGCGCCAACCAGACGACCAGCGGCGAAGTGGTGCTGTTCCGCAAGGACGGCGAGCCGATCTGGTGCCTCGTTCAGGCGCGGCCGATCCAGTCAGAAGCGTCCGGTCCGGACGGTCTGCGCGAGGCGATCTACACGTTCCAGAACGTTTCGGAAATGAAGCGCCAGCGCGAGGCGCTCAGCCGATCGCTGCTGGAGCTGAACGTCGTGCTCGATGCGACGTCGATGGGCGTGCTGCACCTGCAGGACGACCGCGTGGTCCGTTGCAACGCCCAGGCGCAGGTGATGTTCGGGCATCCGGGCTCGGCGCTGGTCGGCACGCCCGTTGGCGCGCTCTTTTCCGCCGAGTCGGATTACTTCGAATCCATCACGTCGCTGCGCGCGCACCTGGCGACCGGCGCGCCGGCCTCGTTCGAGGGCCTGATGAAAGGGCGCAACGGGGCCTTCTGGGCGCTCGTATCGCTGCGCAAGGTCGACGCCAAGGTCGGCGCCAAAGGCATGATCGCGTCGATCCTCGACATCTCGGAGCGCAAGAAGCAGGAAGAGGAACTGCAGACGGCGCTGGCGCAGCAGCAGCTGATCTTCGACACTGCGCTCGTGGGGCTGCTCTTCGTCCGCGACGGCCGGCCGGTTCGGGCCAACAGCGCGATGGAGGAGTTGATGGCCTGCGATCCGGGCGGGCTCGTCAACCAGATGCAGCTTTTCACCCATCCGACGGATCACCTGCTGCTGGCCAGTCTCGCCGAGCACTATCCGCGGATCGCGGAGTCCGGGGCCTGTGAATTCGAGCTTTACATGTACCGGCGCAAGGCGGATCCGATCTGGGTCGCCGTGCAGGGGCGCGCCGTCAGTGCCGAGCGGCCGGAGCTGGGCTACATCTTCGCTTTCGTCAACATCGACGAGCGCAAGCGTTCCGAGCGCGAACTGCGCTCGACGCTGAACGAACTGCAGCTCATCTTCGACAATGCACTGGTGGCGATGCTGTACGTCGCCAACGACCTGATACTTAAGGCGAACGCCGCCACCGAGCGGCTGTTCGGCTACGACCCGCGCGATTACTCCGAACTGGTCGTTTCGACGCTCTTCGCCCACCCGGCCGACTGGGACCGCGTCAGCACCGAAGTCATGGAGGCGGCGGGCGGAGACGAGCGCTACTCCTTCGAACTGCTGATGCGGCGGGCCGACGGCAGCCGCTTCTGGTGCGCCGGCAACGGCACGCCGCTCGATCCGGCCGCACCGGAGCGCGGCCTGATATTGACGCTGATGGACGTCGACGCGCGCCGGCGATCCGAGGAAGAGCTGCGCCGGGTGCGCAACTACCTCGATCTGGTAGTCGAAAACCTGCCGGTGCTGGTATCGGTACGGGAGGCAGAGACGGGGCGCTTCGTCAGCCTCAATCGCGCCGGCGAACAGATCACCGGGCTGTCGCGCCAGCAGGTTGTCGGCCGCACGTGGCGCGAGGTCTACGCGCGCCAGTTCGCCGATCTGTACGCCGAACTCGATCGCAAGGCGCTGGCGACCGGCACGCAGGTCGACCGGCCGCGCGACGTCATGCTGCGCGCCGACGGCAAGCGGCTCACGGTCAACCAGCGCGTGGTGCCGCTGTTCGAACCGGGCCCGGGCGTCGAATCGCATCCGCGCTATGTGATGTCGATCATCGACGACCTCACGGAGGAAGTCCGGGCCGAGGTCGCATTGCGCGAGACCGAGGCGCGCTTCCGCCAGTTCGCCGAGAACATCGACCAGCTGGTCTTCATCATGACCGGCGACTTTTCCAGCGTGCTGTACGTCAATCCGCGCTACGAGTCGCTGATCGGCGCGCCGGTCGATGAACTGATCGAGAACCCGCGCAGCGCGCTGCGCCACGTGATCGTGGAGGATGCACCGGTCATCCTGCGCATGCTGCCTAGGCTCGTGGCCCGCATGCGGCGCCTGCTCCGCACCGAGTTCACGGTACGGATCAACCACCCATCGCGCGGCGTCTGCCTCGTCAGCGTGCGTCTGAATCCCGTCCGGATGGAAGACGGTGCCATCCGGGTCTTTGGCGTTGCCGAGGACGTGACCGAACGGGCCGCGGCGGAACGCCAGCGGATGGAGGAGGTCGTCAAGCAGCGCGACATCCTCGTGCGCGAGGTTCATCACCGCATCAAGAACAACCTGCAGGGCGTGGCGGGACTGATCCAGCAGGCGGCCACCGCACGGCCCGAAGTCGCCCCCGCGCTGGAAGAGGCCGCAGCCCAGATCCAGGCGATCGCGCAAGTGCACGGGCTGCAGATCCGCTCGACCGGTACCTTGCCTGTGCTCGGTGTAGCCCAGGGCATCTTCCAGAACCTGACCAGCATGTTCGGTGCCGAAATCCGCTTCGAGCCGCCGCCGCCGGACCTGTGGCGATTCGGTCTGCCCGAAAACGAGGCTGTGCCGCTCGCGCTCGTGATCAACGAACTGGGCACCAACGCAATCAAGCACCGCAGCACACGCGACCAGGCCGTCCGCGTGCACGTGGCGTCGCGGCCGGAAGGCATGGAGTTCGTCATCGAGAATCCGGGGCAGTTGCCTGCCGGCTTCAGCCTGGCGGACATCGCCGCGAGCGTGTCGGGCCTGGGGCTGGTGAAGGCGTTGCTGCCGCGCCGCGGTGCGCGACTGTCGATCGAAGCTTCCGGCACTGTCGTGCTGGCGCGGCTGCAGCTATTCCCGCCGGCCGTTCGCGAGGAGAATGTCTGACGCGCTGGTCCGGGCGTCGGCGCACTGCTGATGAAAACGAAAAGATGACTGAAGAACAACCGCTGATACTCGTGGTCGACGATGACCGCCTCGTGCTCGCCACGCTGGTGGCCGGGCTCAAGCAGGCCGGGTTCGAGGTGATCGAGGCCGACAACGGCGACGACGCCATCCTGCTGGCGCGCAAGTTCAAGCCGCGGCTGGCAATCCTCGACATGCGGATGCAGGGCAAGTCGGGCATGGACGTCGCGCGCTATCTCGCCGCCAATACCGCGACCGGATTCATGTTCCTCTCTGCGTTTGGCGATGCCGACATCGTCGAGGAAGCCACCCGCATGGGCGCGCTCGGCTACCTGGTGAAGCCGCTCGACGTCCGCCAGATCGTACCCGCGGTGCGAGCGGCCCTGGGGCGCTGGGAGGAAATCAAGGCCGTGCCGGCTGCGGTGGCGGCTGAAGAGGCCAAGGCCCCCGCGCGTGACGAGTACATCGCGATCGGGATTCTGATGGAACGCCTGCGCCTGGACTTCGAAAGAGCGCATGAGGCTCTGCGGGCGCAGGCGCGCGCCGAGGGCACGACGACTGAAAGACTGGCAGCCAACATGGTCGAGGCGGCAAACCGGCTGAATTCGATCCGCCGCTGAGCCGCACGATGCCGGTCATCGACTACATCCAGAAGTACGGCTTCCGGCGCTGGTACGAGCGCCAGCTGATTGAAAGTCACGCCTATCTGGCGCTGGGCTTTGTTGCCCTGATCATGATGCTCGCCGGTGCCGAGGTGTTGGGCGACACGAAGTCCTCGGCCGGCTACCTGACCATCCTGCTGGTCGCCGCGCTGGGCGGCATCCTGATGCTCGTGGCGTGGCGCCGGTTCAATGCGCTGCTGGCGCGAGCAGAACAGTTCGCGGAGTCGGCGACGTGCCCGAGTTGCAAGACCTGGGGCAAGTTCCGCGTCCTCGGCCAGGAGGCGACAACCGACGACGACCCTCCCGAGGCCGGCCGCCCCCGCTGGCTGCGGGTGCGGTGCGCGAAATGCGGGAATGAATGGAAAATTGGGTGAGCGTCGCAGGTGTACGCATCGGCTTCGCCGATGCACGTGCACCTGCTCCGGCACGGCTCGCGCGTTGCGCGAGCCGCTCAAGGCCAT
>DAOMFI010000081.1:0-13693 GCA_035429725.1 Burkholderiaceae bacterium
CGACCGCGCGCACCTTGATCAGCATCAGCTCGCGCTCGATGTAGTCGCCCTCGGTTAGGTCGACCACCTTGACCACCTCGATCAGCCGGTTCAGGTGCTTGGTGATCTGCTCGATGACGTCGTCCGATCCGACGCTGACGATCGTCATGCGCGACAGCGAAGCATCTTCAGTGGGCGCCACCGTCAGGGTCTCGATGTTGTAGCCGCGCGCCGAGAAGAGGCCCACGACGCGCGACAGCGCGCCCGGTTCGTTTTCCAGCAGTACCGAAATGATGTGTCTCATAGTGCCCGCCCGGCCGCCCGAAGGGCTGAGCGCGGACACACAGCGGGCCCTGCGGCCTGAGGTGTGCCTCGCGAAGCGGTTCGGCCTGCAAGCCGAACCGTCGAACAGTGAACGAAGTGAACGTGGGGGTGCTTCATAGGTCTTCGCTCCCGAGCAGCATCTCGGTCAGCCCCTTGCCCGCCTTCACCATCGGCCAGACGTTCTCCTTCTGGTCGGTGATGAAGTCGAGGAACACGAGCCGGTCCTTGTACTTGCCGAAGGCGTCCTTCAGCGCGCCCTCGACCTGCTTCGGATCCTCGATGCGGATCCCCACATGGCCATAGCTTTCGGCGAGCTTGACGAAGTCCGGCAGCGCGTCCATGTAGGACTCCGAATAGCGGCTGCCGTAGTCGATCTGCTGCCACTGCCGCACCATGCCGAGATAGCGGTTATTCAGGTTCACGATCTTCGGCGTCAGGCGATACTGCTTGCAGGTCGAGAGTTCCTGGATGCACATCTGGATCGACGCTTCGCCCGTGATGCAGGCGACCTGGGCGCCCGGGTTGGCCATCTGGACGCCCATCGCGTACGGCAGGCCCACGCCCATCGTGCCCAGGCCACCGGAGTTGATCCAGCGTC
This sequence comes from Burkholderiaceae bacterium, assembly GCA_035429725.1. Classification (GTDB taxonomy): domain Bacteria; phylum Pseudomonadota; class Gammaproteobacteria; order Burkholderiales; family Burkholderiaceae_F; genus JALORV01. The sequence continues at coordinate 902 of DAOMFI010000081.1, forward strand.
TCGGCTTGTCGAAGCGGTAATACTGCGCGGCCCACATCTGGTGCTGGCCGACGTCCGACGTGATAAAGGCGTCGCCCTTCGTGATCTCCCATAGCTTCTCGACGACGTACTGCGGCTTGATGGGTCCACCGTTTTGCTCGTAGCGCAGGCAGTCGCGCTTGCGCCACTCGTCAATCTGGGTCCACCAGGACTTCAGCGACTCGCTGCCCGGCTTGGTGTCGGCGGCCTCGAGCTGCGCGATCAATTCGATCAGCACTTCGCGCACGTCGCCGACGATCGGGACATCCACCTTCACCCGCTTCGAGATGGACGACGGATCGACATCGACGTGCACGATCTTGCGGGGGTTGGTCGCAAAGTGCTTCGGATTGCCGATGACGCGGTCGTCAAAGCGGGCCCCGACCGCCAGCAGCACGTCGCAGTGCTGCATCGCCATGTTGGCTTCGTAGGTACCGTGCATGCCCAGCATGCCGACGAACTTGCGGTCACTGGCCTTGAAGCCGCCCAGCCCCATCAGCGTGCTGGTGCAAGGAAAGCCGAGCAGATTCACGAGACGGTTCACGAGATCGGCGGAATCCGAGAGGATCACGCCGCCGCCCGTGTAGATCATCGGTCGTTCCGCACCGAGCAGCAATTGCACCGCCTTCTTGATCTGCCCCTGGTGCCCCTTCAGGACGGGCCTGTAGGAACGCATGTCGATCTCGCGCGGGTACGAATACTCAGCGCGCGCAATCGTCACGTCCTTGGGGACATCGACCAGCACCGGTCCGGGACGGCCGGTCTGCGCGATGTAAAACGCCTTCTTGATGGTCGACGCGAGTTCGCGGACGTCCTTGACCAGGAAGTTGTGCTTGACGCACGGCCGCGTGATGCCGACCGTGTCGCACTCCTGGAAAGCGTCCTGCCCGATCGCATGGGTCGGGACCTGGCCGGTGATGATGACCACCGGGATCGAGTCCATGTAGGCCGTCGCGATGCCGGTGACGGCATTGGTCACGCCGGGCCCGCTGGTGACCAGCGCAACGCCGACGCGCTGGCTCGAGCGCGAATAGGCATCCGCGGCATGGACCGCCGCCTGCTCGTGCCGAACGAGGATGTGCTGAAACTTGTCCTGCTTGAAGATCTCGTCGTAGATGTACAGGACGGCCCCTCCCGGGTACCCGAAGACGTGTGTGACGCCTTCGTCCTGCAGCGCTCGTACAACGATTTCCGCGCCTGTGAGTTGCATTTCGCTAACTCCTCTCAAAGTCCACAGGAAATTGATCGGATGCCGTCCATGCGTGCTTGTGGCGCGCGGTGCGGCGGGGGCGCTTTACGCGGTTACAACGGGATAGGCTGTGTCGCTAAAGACGTGTTCTCGTTTTGCAAGAACGAAAAACGATACTGCACCGCACAACATTGTGCAAACCGCGTCTATGGTGCGCGTGTTCGGTTCAGGTGCGATCCGCGCCGGGTGTTGTCTGTTAGCATCCGGCGCCGTTTTCCCAACTGCGGGCTGTCACGCGTAGTCGTTGATCAGCCCCACCGATGGCCACCCGCGACGAACTGTCCGAGTTTCTCGCCAGCGTAGAGCGCCGCGCATTCAAGCAGGCGCAATTTGCGACCCGCGATGCCGACGCCGCCCTGGACATCGTCCAGGACGCGATGATCAAGCTGTCGGAAAGCTACGGCGATCGGCCGGTCGCTGAATTTCCCCTGCTTTTTACCCGGATACTGCAGAACGTCATCCACGATCACTTCCGTCGCCAGAAGGTACGATCCACCTGGGTGACGCTCTTCTCGGCCTTGACGCCGAAGGACGACGACTCGGCCGACCCGCTGGAATCGCTGGAGGCGCTGGCCGGCTCCGATGAGGCGGAAAGCGCGGCGGACAAGGTCGAGCGAGCCCAGGTTATCGGCATCATCGAGGAAGAGATCGCCCGGCTGCCGGCACGTCAACGGGAAGCCTTCCTGATGCGTTACTGGGAAGAGATGGATGTGGCGGAAACCGCCGCAGCGATGGGGTGCTCCGAGGGCAGTGTCAAAACGCACTGTTCGCGTGCAACCGCGACGCTGGCCAAGGCCCTGAGCGCGCGGGGAATCAGGTTATGAGACAGGACGAGTTTGGTTACCGGATCCGCCAGGCCCTCAACGAGGGACTGGCGCGGCTCGACTACCGCACGACTTTCCGCCTGCAGCAGGCCCGGCAGGCTGCGCTCGCGCGCCATGCGTCCGCGCAGCCCGAGGTGGGTTGGGTGCCCGCCACCCAGACGGCGGGCGGGCCACCGGTCGACGCCGGGTTCGGCGGCTGGATGGGCCGGCTCGGTCTGGCTGCGCCGGTGCTCGCCCTGGCCATCGGCTTCTTCGGTATCTACCAGTACCAGGAGTCGCGCCGCATCTCCGAACTGGCGGACATGGACTTTGCGGTGCTGCTCGACGAGGTTCCCCTCTCGACCTATGCCGACAAGGGCTTCGGCGCGCTGCTGAGCCAGGACGCCAACGAGTTCTGACCGGAAACCACGCGTGCGGAAGTCTCTGGCGCGTGGCGCCCTCTTCGCCGGACTGCTCTTGCTGTGCGCCCCAGTCTGGGCGCAAGCCAGTTCACGGCCATCCTGGAGCGAACTGACGAACGCGCAGCGTGAGGCATTGGCACCATTGGCACGAGACTGGTCGGCGCTGGATGCCGACCGCAAGCGCAAGTGGCTCGAAGTTGCCGCCAAGTACCCGAATCTCTCCCCGCAGGGCAAGCAGCGCATGCATGAGCGCATGTCCGAGTTCGCGCGGCTGACACCCGAGCAGAAAGCCACCGCGCGCGAGAACTTCCGAAGGGCCTACGAGGTTCCCGCAGAACAGCGGCAGGCCACGGTGCAGAAGTTCCAGGAACTGCCCGAGGACAAGAAGCGCGAACTCGCGAACCGTGCCGCAGGCAAGGCCGAGACTCCGCGTCGCCCTACCGCAGACTCGAAGGTCAAGCCGGCGCAGCCGCCGGCGCGGACGGAGCCGCAAAAGGAGTAGGCGCGGTCGCTCCGGGCCGGCGCCCTACACTCGCGGCCATGTCACCCCCGGAAACCGCTGCGCTGGACCGCCCGGTCGGCCTGCCACTTCGACTCGCGGCGATGACTTACGAAGGCGTCCTGCTCTTCGGCGTGACCTTTGCCGTCGCCTTTGCCCTGCTGACGGCCCTGGGCTGGACCTACCCCCTCAGCCCGTTCCAGCGCGTGGTCCTGCAGGGCGCACTGTTTGCCGCCATCGGCATCTATTTCGTCTGGTGCTGGACCCGGTCGGGCCAGACACTGGCGCTCAAGACCTGGAAGCTGCGCGTCGCCACAACGGACGGGAGCCGGGTGTCGACTCCGCGCGCCATCGCGCGCTACCTGCTGTCGTGGCACCTGTTCGTGCCGGGCCTCATCGTCATCGCGCTCGATCAGCCGGGTCCTGTCGCGAGCCTCACCGCACTGGCCCTGAGCTTCGGGCTGCTGCTCCTGCCCGCGCTGTGGGACCCCGAACGGCGTCTGCTCCACGACCGGTGGACGCGCACGCGCGTGCAAAGGGATCGCTGACCGCGGGGGCCTCACCAGCGCTAATCGACCGGCCGGAACGGGTCCTCCTCGCGTGCAAACAGGCGGGCGTTGATTGCGAGTTCCCGGCGCTTGATCGTGCCCAGGAACTCGCGTGCGCCGCCCATGGCGGCAAAGGCGTGGAATCCCCGGTACAGGAAGTGGTGCAGGTGGCCGTAACCCCAGGCCTCCGCCGGGGCCTTCATCATGCCGAGCATGGGCGCCAGCATCGGAATCCGCGCCAAACGGTCGAGCGCGCCGCCGATCTCGTCCACCAGCTCGACCTGGTGCTCGCGCTGCGCCTTGCTGCCGACCTTGACGTATGCGTCGGCATAGCGCTGCACTGTAATCGGCGTCTGCACGAGCCGCGCCACACCGGCATCGAGGTCCTCGGCCAGCTCGTCGAGCTCGACGGCGAGCAGCAGGGTTTCGATGGCGCGCGCAGGAAGCATGCGGGCAAGCTTCGGGACCACCTTCTGAGCCTCGGCGTCGCGCTGCTCAAAGTCACGTGCGCCGTAGAGCTCCTCGAGGAAGAACTCGCACGACTCGCGATAGCGGTCCGACGCCAGCAGATCCGAGTATGTGCGTGCCAGCCGATCGGACTGAAAGACCTTGACCGCCAGCCAGCGCGCGCCGAGCGCGGCGTCGGCGTGCAGGCGCGCGCGAAGCTCGATGACACGCCCGAGCGCATCGGTGAGCTTCTTCTGTGTTGCCTCGGTTGCTGTGCCGAACACGGCAGGAACAGTAGCGGGCGGCGGACCTAGGCGGCGCGTTGTGCACGTGGCGCGTAGCCGCGCGGTATGGCCGACAACAGCTTGCGCGTGTACTCGTGCTGCGGATCGGCGTAGATCGCGTCCGAATCGCCGCGTTCCACGATCGCGCCCTCGCTCATCACGAGCATGTCGTCGGCCATGTACTTCACCACAGCCAGGTCGTGGCTGATGAAGATGTAAGTCATGCCGAACTCGTCCTGCAGGTCGAGCAGCAGGTTCAGCACCGTGGCCTGCACCGAGACGTCGAGCGCCGAGACCGACTCATCGCAGATCACGACATCCGGTTTCATCGTCAGGCAGCGTGCGATCGCGATGCGCTGGCGCTGTCCGCCGGAAAACTCGTGCGGATACTTGTAAACGCTGTCGGCCGCCAGGCCCACGCGGCGCGACAGGGCTGCAGCGCGTTCAAAGCGGTCCGCATCGTTGTCGCCGATGCCGTGGATCTTCATGGGCTCGGTCAGGATCTGGCCGACGGTGAAGCGGGGATTCAGGCTGGCGTAGGGGTTCTGGAAAATGATCTGGATCTTGCGCCGGTAGGCCATCATCTCGGTGTCGGACAGCGTCAGCAGGTCCTTGCCCTGATAGAGCACCTGCCCCGCTGTCGCGTCGACCAGGCGCATCAGCAGCATGCCGACGGTGGTCTTGCCAGAACCGGACTCGCCCACGACGCCCAGCGTCCGACCGGGGTAGAGCGCAAAGCTGGCGTCCTTCACTGCTTCTACCGTCTTGCGGGCGAAGAGCCCGGTCTTCAGCCGATATTCCTTGCGCAGCCCCTTGGCCTCGATCAGTGGCGCCGCCGCCACGGCACGCGCGACCCGCGGCTCAGTGACGACGATCTGCGACTCGGGCTTGCCCTGCATGAAGTCATCGATGACCGGCAGCCGCTTCGGCTTGACGTCCAGCCGCGGCCGGCACGCGAGCAGCGCCTTCGTGTAGGCATCCTTCGGCGCCTCGAAGATTTCGGCCACGCGGCCCTTTTCGCGCACCACGCCGTCGCGCATCACCACCACGTGGTCCGCGATCTCGCCCACCAGCCCGAGGTCGTGGCTGATGAAGAGCACGCTCATGCGATGGCGATCCTGCAGTCGCTTGATCAGCTCAAGGATCTGCCGCTGCACGGTGACATCGAGCGCGGTCGTCGGCTCGTCGGCGATCAGCAGTTTCGGCTCGCAGGCAATCGCCATCGCGATCATCACGCGCTGCTGCTGCCCGCCCGAGAGCTCGTGCGGATAGGCATCAACGCGCGACTTCGGCTCGGGAATGCCGACTTCGGTCAGCAGTTCTACGACCCGGTCGCCGACCTGCTTGCGCGACAGGCCCATGTGGAGCTGCAGGACCTCGGCAATCTGCCAGCCGACGGTGAACACCGGATTCAGCGACGACATCGGCTCCTGGAAAACCACGGAGATATCCTTGCCGCGAATCGTGCGCAGCGAGTCGATCGGTTCTGCCAGCAGATTGCGGCCGCCGAACTCGACCCGGCTTTCCGGCCCGACGATCGCGTTCTCCGGCAGCAGGCGCACGATCGACATCGCCGACACGCTCTTGCCCGAACCCGACTCGCCGACCAGCGCCACCGTGGCGTTCTCGGGCAGGTCGAAGCTGACACCACGCACGGCTTCCGCAATGCGGTGCTTGCCGAGCCGGAATGAGACGCGCAGGTCGCGCACGGATACGAGGTTAGTCATCGTGCCGCCGCCTCTGGTTTTGCCTGCCGTTGTGATGAAAAAAATCGTCTGGCTCCGCCAGCGATTTTTTCAAACCAATTGCGCAACAGTAGGTTTGCACTTTTGCGCATCTCATCGAAGTTTTGGATCGAGGGCGTCGCGCAGCGCGTCCGTGAGCAGCGAAAACGCCGTGACGAACAGCGCCATCGACACGGTCGTCGCGACCAGTTGCCACCAGTGGCCGAGCACCAGTTCAGCCTGCGCCTCCGAAAGCATCGTGCCCCAGGAGACCTGATCGACCCGCACGCCGAGCCCGAGGAACGACAGGATGACCTCGGCCTTGATGAAGAACACCACGTGCAGCGAGAGTTGCACCAGCACGACGTGGCTGACGTTCGGCAGGATGTGGATGAACATGCGCGAAAGGTGGCTCGCGCCGATGGCCTCGGCCGCGCGCACGTACTCTCGCGTGCGGTGCTTCATGTACTCGGCGCGCACCAGCCGGTAGATGCCGGTCCAGCCCGCCAGGCCGAGGATCAGGATGACCGTGCTGATGCCGCGGCCCAGCACCGCCGCGAACGCAAAGATCAGCAGGATGCCCGGGATCGACGTGAAGACGTTGTAGACCCACTCAAGAAAGTCGCCGATGCGGCCGCCGGCATAACCCGCCAGCGCCCCCAGTAGCGTGCCGATCAGCGTCGCCAGCACGGCAGCAAAGACGCCGACGAAGATCGAGATCTCTGCGCCCTTGATGACCTTGGCAACGATGTCGCGGCCCAGGCGGTCAGCGCCGAACGGCAGTGTTTCGGCGCGCGGCGGATCGGTGATCTGGATCTTGGCGGCGCGCTCGGCCCACTCCTTGTACTTCGGGGCGAGTGGATCGATGTCCGAGAGATCGACGGGCTTCGCGTCCTTGGCGATGACGCTGGCGATCGGGTCCGTTCCCGTGGTCTGGGCCCGCGGGCCGACGAAAGACGGTGGCGCGTCGGGCACGCCGACTTCCTTCTGCCAGTCTCCGGCCAGCAATCCGACGGCCGCCGCCAGGATCATGACGAGGAACCCCGCGACGACGGCGAGCGAGGCCATGCCGACCTTGTCGTTAGTGAGCCGCCGCCAGGCCGTCACCCAGACGCCGGCCGAGCGTTCGGAGGATGCCGCCTGGTATGCCTCGACTACCGTCGTCATCGCCGCCTCACTTCAGCACGACCCGCGGATCGACCATCTTGTACAGGATGTCGGCCCCGAGGTTGATCACCATCGTCAACGCCGCCAGGTAGACGGTCACCGCCTGGATCACCGGATAGTCACTGCGGTTCACCGCCAGCAGCGTTTCGCGACCGAGTCCCGGAATCGAGAAGAACGTCTCGATCAGGAACGAACCGAGGAAGATGCCGGGCAACTGCACCGCGACGTTGGTCAGTACCGGGATCATCGCGTTGCGCAGCACATGGACGAAGAGCGCCCGGTTTTCGGTGACGCCCTTGGCACGCGCCGTGCGGACGTAATCCTGGTTGATCTCGTCGAGGAAGAAGCTGCGATAAAGCCGCGTGTTCGGCGCCAGCGAGACGAAGGTGGCCAGCAGCACCGGCAGCACCGCGTAGTGCGTCAGGTTGGTCCAGAAGCTGTCGCTCCAGCCCTGCACCGGGAACCAGCCGAGGTAGAAGCCGAACAGCCACTGGCCGACGATGATGTAGACCAGGAATGAAATCGACAGCATCACGGTCGTGATGATCATGATCGAGCGGTCGGTCAGCGACCCGCGCACGTAGGCCACCGCCATTGCCGCCACGATGCCGAGCACGGTCTCGAGAATGAGGATCGGCACCATCACGGTCAGCGTAGCGGGCAGGCGCGTGCGGAAGATGTTGGCGACGGATTCGCCGGTGGCCCAGCTGTTGCCCCAGTTGAACGTGAAAATGGACTTCACGAAGATCCAGAGCTGGGCGTACCACGGCTCGTTCAGTCCGAGCTGGGTCCGGATCGCCTCGATCTGCTCAGGCGTGGCGAGCAGCCCGCCGAGGATCTCGGCGGGGTCGCCGCCGAACCATTTGAAGAGAAAGAAGACAAAGAGGATGACCCCGGCCAGTGTCGGGATCATCTGCCACAGTCTGCGTAAGATATAGGCGCCCAAGGGGGCCGACTCTTTCTGTTGTTGCGAGCGCCCGACTTGTGGCCTGGCGCGCGAAAGCGCGGATTATGCCGATGACCGCCCGGTAATCAAATCAGGCGGTTCCACCACGGTCGACTGCATGAACGAAGACGTCTCGAAAAGCCGACGCGCCTTTGCCCAGGCACTCGCCGCTTCACCGGTGGCCCTGACGCCCGTGCCAGCGCGCAGCCAGAGCGAGACGGCCGGCGGGCAGAAAGTCCTGCGTTACGCCTTTCGCGTTGCCGAGAGCGGTTTCGATCCGGCTCAGGTCCAGGATCTCTATTCCAATACGGTGCTGTCGAACATCCTCGATGCGCCGCTCACCTACGACTTCCTGGCCCGTCCGGCCGTCATCGTGCCCAACACGGCCGCCGCACTGCCGCAATTGTCGGACGACTTCACCACCCTGACCCTCCGGATCCGGCCTGGCATCTTCTTCCAGGATCACCCGGCCTTTGGCGGGCGGCCACGCGAACTGGTGGCGGCCGACTATGTCTACTCGATAAAGCGCTACTTCGACCCCCGCTACAAGAGCCCACGGCTGTACCTGCTGGAAAACGCGCAGCTGCTCGGCATGGCGGACCTGCGCAGTGCCGCCCTGAAAGGCGGGCGCTTCGATTACGACCGCGAGGTCGAAGGCGTGCGCGCGCTCGACCGCTTCACGCTGCAGCTGCGCTTTGCCCGCCCCAGCCCGCGCTTTCACCAGTACCTCGCCGACAACTCCTTCATGGGCGCGGTGGCGCGCGAGGTCGTAGAGAACTACGACGACAAGCAGATCATGGCGCATCCGGTGGGCACCGGGCCGTTCCGCCTCGTCGACTGGCGCCGTTCATCACGCATCGTGCTCGAACGCAACCCGGGCTACCGCAGCGAGACTTACCGCGCGCAGCCTGAAGCGGACGACGACGAGGCGACGCAGGTCGCGGCCCGCCTGGCGGGACGACGGCTGCCGATGATCGACCGCGTCGAGATTTTCATCGTCGAGGAAAACCAGCCGCGCTGGCTCGCTTTTCTCAATGGCGAGCACGATCTGGTCGACGAGATACCGGTCGACCTCGCCAACCTGATCGTCCCGAACGGACAACTCGCGCCGAACCTGGCCCGGCGCGGCGTGCAGATGGACCGCACTCCCCGACCGAGCGTCGACATGGCGCTGTTCAACATGGAGCACCCGCTCGTCGGCGGACACGCCCCGCAGCAGGTGGCGTTGCGCCGAGCAATCTCGCTCGCCTATTCCGTGGATGACGAGATCCGCCTGGTGCGCAAGGGTCAGTCAGTGCCTTCGCAGTCCCCTGTGGCGCCGCTGACCACGGGCTTCGACCCGACCTTCCGCAGTGAAATGAGCGAGTTCAACCCGGCGCGCGCCAAGGCGCTGCTCGATGCGTTCGGCTACGTCGACCGCAACGGCGACGGCTGGCGCGAGCGCCCCGATGGCACACCGCTGGTCCTCGAGATGGCGACCCAGCCGGATCAGCTGTCGCGCCAGCTCGACGAACTCTGGCGCAAGGCGATGACGGCGATCGGCATCGACATGCAGTTCAGGTCGGCGAAGTGGCCGGAGAACCTGAAGAACTCGCGCGCCGGCAAGCTGATGATGTGGCGCGTGGGCTGGAGCGCCACTCAACCGGACGGCGATACCTTTCTCGCCCTGGGTTACGGGCCCAACAAGGGCCAGGCCAACCACGCCCGGTTCGACCTGCCGGCCTTCAATCGCCTGTACGCCCTGCAGCAGACGCTGCCCGACGGCCCGGAGCGCGAGGCTGCATTCTTCGACGCGAAGAAACTCTTCGTCGCGTATGCGCCCTACAAGTTTCTCGGCCACCGCATCGATACCTCGGTCGCACATCCGTGGGTCGTCGGCTATCGTCGGCACCCGTTCATGCGCGACTTTCTGAAGTACATCGACATCGTGCCCGAAGCGAACGCCCGGACGGCTGCCTGATGCGCCAGGATCCCTTCTTCCCTGGACGCCGAACGGCGCTCAAGGCCGCCGCACTCGCCGGACTCGGAGCGCCAGCCCTGGCAGCGCGCAGTGCGGACGGCGAAAAGGTGCTTCGCTACGCTTTCGAAGTCAGCGAGACCGGCTTCGATCCTGCGCAGATCAATGACCTGTATTCGCGTGCGGTCACTGCCCACATCTTCGACGGGCTCTACGACTACGACTACCTCGCGCGTCCGTTCAAGATCGTGCCCAACACGGCCGATGGCATGCCGGAAGTTTCGGCCGACTTCCGCGTCTGGACGGTCCGCATCAAGCCCGGGATCTTCTTCCAGGACGACCCGGTGTTCAAAGGCAAGCCCCGTGAACTGGTCGCGCAGGATTACGTGTACTCGTTCAAGCGCTTCTTCGACCCGCGCTGGAAAGCACCGACCTACCCCACCCTGGGCGAAGTGCGCTTTGTCGGCATGGCGGCCCTGCGCGACGATGCCCTCAAGAACAAGCGCGCCTTCGACTACGACACTCCGGTCGAGGGCCTGCGCGCGCTCGACCGCTACACGATCCAGTTTCGTGTCGAGCGTCCGCTGCCGCGCTTCCTCCAGACGCTCGCGGGCGGCGATCTCTACGGCGCGGTGGCGCGCGAAGTGGTCGAGGCCTACGGCGATTCCATACCTGGACACCCGATCGGCACCGGGCCGTTCCGGCTGACCGACTGGAGGCGTTCTTCCAAGATCATCCTGGAACGCAACCCGACCTACCGTGACGTGGTCTACGACGGCGAGCCGGCGGCGGACGACGCCGAGGGCCAGGCGCTGCTGGCGCGACTCAAGGGCCGCAAGCTGCCGATGATCGACCGGGTGGAGATCTCCATCATCGAGGAGTCCCAGCCACGCTGGCTGTCATTCCTGAACAAACAGCAGGACCTGCTGGAACGATTGCCGTTCGACTTCATGAATATCGCGGCACCAAACGGTGTGCTGGCGCCGTTCCTAGCGCGCCAGAACGTGCAGCTGTGGCGGACCCTGAATGCCGATGTGACGTTCACCTACTTCAACATGCAGGATCCGGTGGTCGGCGGCTACGAGCCGGCCAAAGTCGCGCTGAGGCGAGCCATCGGACTGGCGATCAATGTCGATCAGGAAATCCGTCTCTACTGGCGCGGACAGGCCGTGCCGGCGCAGTCCCCACTGATGCCGCACACGATGGGCTATGACGCTGGCTTTGTGAACGACACCGCACGGTACGACCTGCCGCGCGCCAAGGCACTGCTCGACATGTACGGTTATGTCGATCGCGACGGCGACGGGTGGCGCGAGCAGCCCGACGGCTCGCCGCTCGTTCTCGAATGGGCGACCACGTCGGACCAGCGCGCTCGGCAGCGCGACGAACTGCGGCGGAAGGACCTCGCCGCGCTCGGCATCCGGATCAACTTCCGGTCGGCCAAGTGGCCCGAGAATCTCAAGAACGGCCGCGCCGGCAAGCTCATGGTCTGGAACCTGGGAACTTCGGCGGCCGCACCCGACGGCCAGGCTTCGCTCGACCGCGGCGCCACCGTGCACTTCGGCGGCCAGAACTTTGCCCGCTACTCCAACAAGCAATTCGACGCCGTCTACGAGCGGATCCGGGTCTTGCCGGATGGGCCGGAGCGCGAACAGCTCTTCCGCGAAGCCAAGCGGATGCTGGCTGTGGATGCGCCCTACCGCTTCCACGTGCATCGCATACTCACCGACCTTGCATGGCCCTGGCTGATCGGCTTTCGCCGCCAGCTCTATTCGAACTGCTTCTGGCAGTTCGTCGACATTGACACGGCCCTGCAGCAAAGAGAAAAAACATGAACGACTCTCGTCCCGAGATCCCGGGCCGGCGGCGCGCCATCCAGTCGATCGCCGCCGCCATTGGCATGCCCTCGCTCGCCGTCGCGCAGGGAACGCCGCCCAAGGTATTGCGCTACGCCTTTCCCATCGCCGAGACCGGCATGGACCCGGTGGCACTGTCGGACCTCTATTCGCGGATCCTGACGGCGCACATTTACGAGAACTTCTACGACTACGACCACCTGGCGCGGCCGTTCCGGATCCGCCCCTGCACCGCGGCCGGAATGCCGGAAGTCTCGGACGATTTCCGCACCTACACCGTTCGCATCAAGCCGGGCATCTTCTTCCAGGACGACCCGGTCTTCAAAGGCAGCAAGCGCGAACTCGTCGCGCAGGACTACGTGTACTCGTGGAAGCGCTTCTTCGACCCGCGCTGGAAGGCGCCCGCGTTCGCCACGCTCAACGAGCTGAAGATGCTCGGAATGGGTGCGCTGCGCGACGCCGCCATCAAGGAAAAGAAGCCGTTCGACTATGACACCGAGGTCGAAGGCATGCGCGCACTCGACCGCTACACGGTGCGCTTCCGCTTTGCCGAGCCGCAGCCACGCTTCATCCAGACGATGGCCGGCGGCGACCTGTGGGGCGCCGTCGCGCGCGAGGTGATCGAGGCCTACGGTGACGACACCGCAGCGCACCCGATCGGCACCGGGCCGTTCCGGCTGGCCGAGTGGCGCCGCTCGTCGAAGATCGTGCTGGTGCGAAATCCGACCTACCGTCACGTCGTCTACGACTGCGAGCCCAACGCCGACGATGCCGAAGGCCAGGCCCTGCTGGCGAAGTTCAAGGGCCGCACGCTGCCGATGATCGATCGCGTCGAAGTCTCGGTGATCGAGGAACAGCAGCCACGCTGGCTG
>DAOMFI010000082.1:0-11456 GCA_035429725.1 Burkholderiaceae bacterium
ATGGTCTTCCGGCGCCGCGCGCTGCGCGCGCCGTCATCGAACGACGCGCCACCCTTGCCTGCGTGCCCGATCTCGAACGGCCATCGCCTGTCACCGGCCTGGCACGCCTTTCGCTGGCAGGCGACTGGACGGCCTCGGAGTATCCCTGCACGCTCGAAACAGCCGTCCGGTCCGGGCTGGCAGCCGCGCGGTCCATCAGCTTCGAGCCTACGGACTGATGTCCAGAGCCTGAAACTAGGTGCGGGCCAGGTCGAGGCGGTTTGGACTTACCTGCCCCGCCCGCCCGAAAAACTGCAACCGTCCACAGTGCAATAGGCGCCATCGTGTATCGACTCCCCTGCGCATCGGGCCGCGCCGCTGCAGCGCATCACCGGCTTGAGCCGACGCTCGGAGACCCTCACTGCCTTTGCCAGGAACACGCAAAGCCTTCCGAGTCATCAAGTGCTGTCGCAGGCTCGAACAAGTTGCCGGTACTGTTCGATTGACGCTTTGTATCTAATTGAATACACTTTCTTCAATGTTCACAGTTCGCCAGACCGAAGAATTCGCCGACTGGCTTGACGGTCTGAAGTACAAGAGCGCCCAGGTCCGCATCGCTGTCCGACTGAGGCGCATCGAAGCTGGAAACCTCGGCGACTAGCGGCCGATCGAAGGAAAGGTGGCCTAACTGAGGGTCGAATATGGCCCTGGGTACCGGCTGTACTTCACACGCAGGGGCACGATCGTCGTCGTGATCCTGAATGCCGGAGACAAGTCTTGTCAGAAGCGTGACATCCGTCGCGCACTCAAGCTCGTCGCCGAACTCGGAGATGACGCATGACCAAGGCCAAGACACCATTGAAACTGGTCGCCTTCGACGCCGCTCGCTACCTCACTGATGATGCGGCCATCGCTGAGTACATGACCGCGGTCCTTGAAGAGAACGATCCGGACCTGCTGCTTCTCGCATTGGCCGATGTGGCTCGCGCCAAAGGCATGGCCCAGGTTGCCAAGGATGCCGGTCTTGGCCGGGAGAGCCTCTACAAGGCTTTATCTCCCGGCGCCAAGCCTCGCCTCGAAACGGTTATGAAGGTCGCACGTGCACTTGGAGTCAAGTTCACGGCGCAGCCGGTCTGAGCGAGTTGGCTAGGACCCGATGGGTCTCCAATTTCAACAATGGCCTGCTGATCGCGCGATACCGATCGGCAGATTAGCGACCCGAGTCAGTAGCCAAGTCGACGACGAACCCAAACGCGACGCTACAGTTCATTAGAGCAACTGCGCATCAATACGCGCGACTAATCGCGCACCCGCGCTAACGCCTGCTCCAGCCGATCCACCGCAACGACCTCCAGCCCTTCGATCGCGTGCTTCGGCGCGTTGGCGCGCGGGATCAGCGCGAGTGAGAAGCCGAGCTTGGCAGCCTCACGCAAGCGCTCCTGACCTCGCGGCGCCGGGCGGATCTCTCCGGCCAGACCGACCTCACCGAACGCAACCAGGCCGCGCGGCAAAGGTCGATTGCGCATCGAAGAGACGATGGCCAGCAGCACGGCAAGGTCGGCCGCCGGTTCGCCGATCCGCACGCCGCCGACGGCATTGATGAACACGTCCTGGTCGAAGGCGGCGATGCCGGCGTGGCGATGCAGTACCGCGAGCAGCATCGCCAGCCGCTGCGGATCAAGACCGACCGACAGCCGGCGAGGATTCGGGACGTGCGCCGTGTCCACCAGGGCCTGGATTTCCACCAGCAGCGGCCGGGTGCCCTCCTGCGTGACCAGCACGCACGATCCCGGCACGTCGCCGCCGTGGCCATCGGGTCCGTGCTGCGAAAGGAACAGCGCCGACGGATTGCTGACGCCCTTCAGACCGCGGTCGGTCATCGCGAACACGCCGAGTTCGTTGACCGCGCCAAAGCGGTTCTTGAAGGCGCGGACCAGACGGAACGACGAGTGCGTGTCACCCTCGAAGTAGAGCACCGTGTCGACCATGTGCTCGAGCACGCGAGGCCCGGCGAGCGCGCCTTCTTTCGTGACGTGCCCGACCATGATCAGGATGAAACCCTGCTGCTTGGCAAGCCGCGTGAGATGCGCCGCACATTCCCTCACCTGAGACACCGACCCCGGCGCCGATGTCAGCTCGCTGGTATAGACGGTCTGGATCGAGTCGATGACGACCACCGCCGGTTTTTCCTCGCGAATCGTCGCGACCACGCGCTCGAGAGCGATCTCGGAGAGCAGGCGGATCTGCTTCGCTTCGAGCCCGAGCCGACGCGCTCGCAGCGCGACCTGCGCGGGCGATTCCTCGCCGCTGACGTAAAGCACCGCGGTATGCCGTGACAGCGCAGCGAGCGACTGCAGCAGCAGCGTCGACTTCCCGATGCCGGGGTCGCCGCCGATCAGCACCACGCCGCCCTCGACCAGCCCGCCGCCGAGCACGCGATCGAACTCTTCGATGCCGCTCGGCATGCGCGGAGTCTCGCGTGCCTGCACTTCGCCCAGCGACTGCACCGGCGCGGTGGCTACCAGCGCTGCATAGCGGTGCTCGCTCGCTGCCTCGATGCGGCTTTCCGTCAGGGAATTCCAGGCATTGCAGTGCGGACATTGCCCCTGCCACTTCAGGCTGGTGCCGCCGCACTCTGAACAGACGAACTGGGTGCGTGCCTTCGCCATCTCAGGCGACCGCTTCCACCGGCACGCGAGGCGCGAGCGCGCACATCAGCTCATAGCCGACCGTGCCGGCCATCGTTGCGACTTCATCAATCGGGATTTCATCTCCCCACAGCTCGACCGGACTGCCGACCTGCGCCTCCGGCGCATCGCTGAGATCGACCGTGATCATGTCCATCGAGACGCGTCCCGCCATCGGCACGCGCCGTCCGGCCACCGCAACCGGGGTTCCATCCGGCGCGTGGCGTGGATAACCGTCCGCGTATCCGCAGGCCACGACGCCGATGCGTGTCGGACGGCGCGCTACAAAGCGGGAACCGTAGCCGACGGCGCCGCCGGCCTGCACCGTGCGAACTGCGAGCAGCCGCGAAGTCAGCGTCATCACGGGCCGCAGTCCCAGTTCCGCCGCCGGCCGCTCCGCCGCCGGCGTAGCGCCGTAGAGCGCGATCCCCGGCCTCACCCAGGCGTCGCTTACGGGCGGGTGCAGGAACAGTGCCGCCGAGTTCGAGATGCAGCGTGGCTCGGGCAGGTCGCGACAAGCTGCTTCGAATCGATCCAGCTGTTCGGCCATGGAGACAGGCCCCGCCTGAGCATCGAGGCGGTCGGAATTGGCGAAGTGCATCGACAGGCCATCGATGCGCACCGAGGGCAGCCGGGCAAGGCGCGTCCGCGCCGCCGCGAACTCGCCTGGCGCGAAGCCGAGCCGGTTCATGCCGGTATTCAACTTGATGTGGACGCCGATCGGCGCGCCGGGCGGCGCGGTCTCGAGCAGTCGCACCTGCTCCTCGTGGTGCACGACCACGGTGAGCGCGAGCGTCCGCGCGGCGGCGACGTCTGGCCCATCGAAGAGCCCTTCGAGCAGCAGGATGGGCCGCGACCATCCTGCAGCGCGTGCGCGGCGCGCTTCGTCGAGATCGATCAGCGCGAGACCATCGGCGTCTGCGAACCCTTGCACGGCGCGCTCGATCCCGTGACCGTACGCGTTGGCCTTGACCACGGCCCAGACCTTGCGCCCGGCCGCACGAGCGCGCGCGGCGGCGAGGTTGTGTCGCATCGCATCAAGACTGACGAGAGCGCGGATCGGACGTGGCACGTGAGGCGTGAACGGGACTGTCGGACGGCCGTAGCATAGCGAGCGTCGCCCGGGCTCCGGCGCAACCTGCGTGCTATAACGACCGCGTCGGCTGTGTCATGCAGCGACGCGCGCCTATCTTCATCGACTTGCTTCGCCTGCCCGCACTGCGCTTCCGCCCCGCCCGATGAATCGCGGCTTCTACACGATCATGGCGGCGCAGTTCCTGTCGTCGCTCGCCGACAACGCCCTGCTGATCGCAGCGATCGCACTGCTGCGCGAAATGGGCGCCGCCAGCTGGATGACGCCGATGCTGAAGCTGTTCTTCGTCATCTCCTACGTCGCGCTGGCCGCCTTCGTCGGGGCGTTTGCCGATTCGTTCCCGAAGGGCCGAGTGATGCTGGCGACGAACACCATCAAGATCGGCGGCTGCCTCCTGATGTTCATCGGCGTCCATCCATTGCTCGCCTACGCGGTCGTTGGCTTCGGTGCGGCAGCCTACTCACCGGCGAAGTACGGGATCGTGACCGAGTTGCTGCCGCCGGAGCAGCTCGTCGTGGCCAATGGCTGGATCGAGGGCCTGACGGTGATCTCGATCATCCTCGGCTTCCTGCTCGGCGGCGTTCTGATCAGCCCGAAGGTCTCGGCCTGGCTGCTCGCCTTCGACGTGCCGATGATTGACCTCGAGATCGACCATCCCGCCGAGTCGGCGATCGCCGTCATCGCGGGCATCTACGTGGCCGCCGCCTTCGTCAACATCCTGATTCCGGACACCGGTGCGCGCTATGCGAAGCAGCACGTGCATCCGTGGAAACTGCTGGTCGGCTTTGCGCACTGCTGCAGCGTGCTGTGGCGCGACAAGCTCGGACA
Source organism: Burkholderiaceae bacterium (assembly GCA_035429725.1). Lineage (GTDB taxonomy): Bacteria > Pseudomonadota > Gammaproteobacteria > Burkholderiales > Burkholderiaceae_F > JALORV01. The sequence continues at coordinate 4,588 of DAOMFI010000082.1, forward strand.
GATTTCGCTCGCCGTGACGACGCTTTTCTGGGGCGCAGGCGCGACGCTGCAGTTCATCGTCCTGAAGTGGGCCGAGCAGGTGCTGGGCCTCGACCTGAGCAAGGCCGCCATCTTGCAGGCGATCGTGGCGGTCGGCATCGCTTTTGGTGCGGTGTACGCCGCCGCCCGTGTGTCGCTGAAGCGTTCTCTCGGCGTACTGCCAGTCGGTGTTGCGATGGGCGTGATCGTGGCGCTGGCCTCGCTTTACAGCCGCAATACGGTGCCGGATGGCGCGGTGCAGCTGGGAGCGTTCACGGCCAGCTACTTCGTGATCGTCGCCTGCCTGATCCTGATGGTGATCGGAGCGCTCGCAGGCTATTTCGTCGTCCCGATGAACGCGCTGCTGCAGCACCGCGGGCATGTGCTGCTGTCCGCAGGCCACTCGATCGCGGTGCAGAACTTCAACGAGAACCTGAGCATCCTGGTGATGCTTGGCCTCTACGCGCTGCTGATCTGGCTCAACCTGTCGATCCAGGCCGTGATGCTGCTATTTGGGTTGTTCGTTGCGGTCTCGATGGTGCTGGTCATGCTGCGCCATCGCTACAACCAGCGCCAGTTCGATTCTGTGGCTCTGATCGGCGAATCGCGACACTAACGGCCGGCAGCGACCTCGCGCGCAAGGCAGAGGTCAGCCCATGACTTGGCCTTGTCGGCCAGGTTGCGCAGCAGGTAGGCAGGGTGGTAGGTCACCACCACAGGCACGCGCCGGCCGGCGACTTCGATGTGGTGGACCGATCCGCGCAGGCTCGCGATGCTCGCCTCGGTGCCGAGGAGGGACTGGGCCGCAAAGCGGCCCATGACCAGAACGAGCCTGGGGTTGACCAGTTCGATCTGACGCTTGAGAAACGGGTCGCACTGCGCGACCTCGTCCGGAGCCGGGTTGCGGTTGCCGGGCGGTCGGCACTTCAGCACGTTGGCGATGTAGACCGCCTGCGCATCCGACCCCGTGCGCGTGAGACCGACCGCGGCGAGCATGTTGTCCAGCAACCTCCCGGCCTGTCCCACGAACGGCTCGCCGCGCGCATCTTCCTCCGCTCCGGGCGCTTCCCCAACCAGCATCCAGTCTGCGCTGCGATTGCCGACACCGAACACCGTCTGCGTTCGCGTCGCGTGCAGCGCACAGGCCTTGCAGGCAACAACGGCGCGCTCCAGTTCGTCCCAACCCATATGCGCAATCGCTTCAGAGCGATCCGGTGACGTGGTCTCGGCAGCCTCGGCGGCCAAGGCGGCACCGGCGATGCGCGGCGTCGCGCGCCGAGTCCACACCGGACCCAGTCCCATGGCGGTCCAGAGGCGGGCGCGCCGCGGATCGAGCGTCACAGCGAAATCCGCATCACGATGGCATCCTCGCGGCCGTCCTGCGCCGGGTAGTAGCCGCGCCGCACACCGATGCGCTGGAAGCCGTAGCGCTCGTACAGGCGCTGTGCACCGGGGTTGCTGGGGCGCACCTCGAGCAGCATCGTGCGGGCTCCGTGGTCGCGGGAGACGTCGGCCATCCACTGCAACGTCCGCCAGCCGAGCCCGGCCCGCTGGGCGTTGCGCGCAACGCTCAGATTGAGCAGGTGCGCTTCGTCCAGGGCAAGCATCACGATCGCATAGGCCTGCAGCCGAGCTTCGGCGTCGCGCAGTACCCAGCAGCTGTAACCGGCGCGAAGCGAGTCGGCAAAGTTGCCCCGTGTCCAGGGAAACGGGTAGATCTCCTCCTCGACCTCGACGACGTCGTCGAGGTCCGCCTCGGTCATGGGCTCATAGCGATCCACCGATGGCCGCAACTGCGCACTCACTGGACAACCCTTCGTGCGCTGCGCTTCGGGATGAGCGTTTCGGAGCGGCCGTGCGCGCTCATGTGCCATGCCCCGCGCGGCGCGGCGTGCGGCCCCGTGTGTTCTTGAAACGCGGACTCATGCGGTCGCTGCGCGCAAGCGGCGCTCTTCGGTCGTCAGGGCCACGTGATCGCGCACATAGACCGGCCTCGCTTCGTGCGGCGCAACCGCACGTGCCCGCATCGAATCCGTCGCGGCCAGGCGAACGATGTCAGTTGCGTCGGCACGCAGCCCGGGCAACACAAGGCGCCCACCTAGCGCTGACAGCACTTCGGGAAACGCCTCGAGGGCGTCGCCGGCCACAGCATCCACACCCGATGCAAGCGCGGCAAGCTCGCCCGGCCTGGCCAGTTGCGGCGCGCGAACCTCGAGGATCTCCGGCCCACGCCGGTACACGGCGCAATACGCTTCGTGCATGCGCGCGTCGATCGCACAAAGGACGCTGCGGCAGTCCGGTGCCTCCTCGAACACGCGCGCAGCCAGCGCCAGCAGGTTTCCGACGGCGATCACCGGCTTGCCGGCACCCCACGCCAGTCCCTGCGCCAGGCCGCAGGCGATGCGCAGGCCCGTGAAGGAACCCGGCCCGGCGCCGAATGCGATCGCGTCGAGCTCGCCGAGCGCGGTACGGTTGTCGCGCAGGATCGCATCCACTATGGGCAGAGCGCGCTCGGAGTGACGCTGGCCGACCGCCTCGCCGCGCGCAAAGATCGCCCCGTCCTTCAGCAGCGCCACCGAACAGGTCTCCGTCGCGGTGTCGAGCGCCAGCAGGCACGGAGATGTCATGAAGCGCAGGCCCTTGATTGGGAGGAAGTCGGAGAATACAAATTCTAGCGAGCACGGCGATCCTCCCGCCGCGCGGACGGTTCGGCTTCAGAAGCGCGAGCCCGGCTGCCGGAGAAACTCGGCTTCCTCCGGCGTGGACGCCCGTCCCAGAATCTCGTTGCGATGGGGAAAGCGCCCGAAGCGGCGAATTACATCGAAGTGCTTCTGTGCCCACTCCAGCGGCCCGGGCTCACCTTCCCGCGCCAGTTCGCCGAACAGCCGCAATGACTCCTCCTGGTCCGCCAGCGACTCCGAATGCTCGAACGGCAGGTAGATGAACCAGCGTTCGTACGGACCGCAGCTGCGGTCCTCACCGCTGGCTACGACTCCGCGCGCCAGGGCTAGTGCAGCCGGGTCGCCGGCGAAGGCACGCGGCGTGTCGCGATAGACGTTGCGCGTGAACTGATCGAGCAGCAGGATCAGTGCGCGCCGGCCCTCGAGATCCCGCCGCCAGCTGTCCAGTGCACCGCCCAGCGCCAGCTCGATCGAAGCGCCGAAGCGGTCCCGGATCTCACTGTCTGTCGCGGACGACTTGCGGAACCAGAAGTCGCGCGCCGCCTGCGGATGACCATCCGATCCGAACCAGTAGTCGAGCACATCGCGGGGTTGCATCAGGCGAGAATACGCCGCCGGCACGCGGGCGCCGGCGGCGTAATGCAGCGTGGGCCGGTAACGCGTTTTCAGCGGTCGTCGAGTACCTTGAACTGGAACGGCTCGGCCCCCGGTGCCGCCAGCGCGCCAATGGCCGCAACGGTCTTCACATCTCCGGCCGCCAGTGTGACCGGCACGCCCGCCGCCGTCGGCAGGAGCGGAGTCGTTGCGCCCGTCGGAACCACTGCAAGCGTGTACGTGCCCGGGTCGAGTTCGAGCGCAGCCGCAGTTGCGTTGGGGAACGCCAGGTTCGTCACCGGGCGCGCGGCGATCGCGCCATTGACCAGAACCACGACATCGACGGCCGGAGCATCCGGCGACAGGTGGATGACCCGCACCTTTGCCTTGCCAGCCACCGGAGCGCGACTGTCGACGAAGGCGGCAAGACGCAGCGCCTGGGCACCCGTGCCGCCCAGCAGGCCGATCGCGAACACACTGGTCGAGGTCCCGCGCGCCAGCGTGGCGCCGTTCAGGTCGAGCACGCCGGTCAAGGTTCCAGCCAGCGCCACCGAAGCGTCGTAGGTGCCGGCAGCGACATTCAGGAAGCCGGAATCCACGGGAAAGGTGACGTTTGCGAGAGCCCGATTGGCCGCGCTGTTGGCTTCCCCGGGCGTCTTCAGGAACACGTCGACCGCCGGTACGTTGGGCGAAAAGTGCGCTACACGCAAAGCGGCGCGCCCATCCCGCAGGAAGCTGGCCGTGCCGCCCTTCGGGGCGACCAGCAGCTGGATCGGCGACAGGCTCGGGCCGGCGTCCGGGACGGCGACCAGCACGATGTCGTTGCCGGCGGCGAGGGTCACGGTGGCATCGAAGGCCACGGCGGTCTGGCCATCGACCACGGCGCGAACGCGATAGTTGCCGGCCGGCACCTGCAGTGCTGCCTGGGTGGCCGCCGGTGCCTGCTGCGCGAAGTTCAGATTGTCGATGGTCGGAGTTGCAGGCAAGGCATCGGTCGGCGCGGTCACGAAAATGTCCACGGCGGGCACCGCCGGTGCGCCATGGACGACACGCAGCTTGGCCTGGCCGGTCGAAGGCGCGGCACCGCTGTCATCAACAACAACTGCCTGAAGACGGGTCGCACCGGTTGTTCCGCTCCCGACGGCGATGGCCGTCACGTCGCGTGCCGCGGCCAACGTGGCCTGCAGGTCGATGGCAGCGGCGGTGGCCGGCTGGCCGGCGAGCGCGACCTGCACCCGAGTGGCGCCGGCGGGAATCGTGTTGAAGGACGAGGCCTGGCCGAAAGTGACGCCGGCGAGCGCCCGGGTGCCGTTGACGAAGACATCGACCGCCGGCGTATCTGCCGACGCGTGGATCGCGCGCAACTGCGTTGTCGGTGTCGCCGGCGTTATCTGCACGATTGGGTCGTCGTCCCCACCGCATGCCGCCAGCAGTGTGGCGGCCATCATCGCACCGCCGATCCTGATCATCCTTGAATTCATCAGTCCTCCGTCAAAAGTGAACCGCTTCGGCCGCACGGTTCCCAACCCACAAGGGAGGGACACATGGGCCTTGAAGCGCAACTGCACATCCACACCCGGAGGCAACATTACCCAATGGTATCTTTAATTACTACTCAGTATTTTCCATAAACCTATCGGTTTCATGCGGCGAGCTGCGCAAGCTAATGCTGTTGAGCACGGACGCCGCAGACAAAAAAAGGGGCGCCGAGGCGCCCCTTTTGGCAAGAGCGAACTGCGATCAGGCGGCGGCGTACATCGTTGCGCGCTTGCGCACAACGTCGAGTAGGCCCTGGCAGGCGTCCTCGACGTAATCCAGGACGGTGCCAAAGCCTTCCGGTCCGCCGTAGTACGGGTCGGGAACCGTCGCGGCGTCGAACTCACCCGCGAAACGCATCAGCAGGGCTAGTTTGTGCTTGTGTCCGCGCGGGCACTGTTGCTGCAGCAGGGAGAGGTTCTCCCAGTCCATGGCGAGGATGAGGTCGAACTCACGGAAATCATCCTGGGTGATCTGGCGGGCGCGGAATTCGCCGAGGTCGTAGCCCCGCTTGCGGGCGGCCTGCTGGGCCCGGACGTCCGCCGGCTCACCAACGTGGTATGCGTGCGTTCCGGCCGAGGCGATGACGACGCTGTCTTCCAGGCCGGCGTCGGTCACCATCTTGCGGAAAACACCCTCCGCCGTGGGCGAGCGGCAAATGTTGCCCATGCAAACAAAGAGGATCTTGGTCATAGCCTAGTTCGCCTTTCCCGTTGGCCGCTCAGCGCGCCGATTTATGAGCGTGCCCATGACTGCAGGCACGTCTTTCCCTTGAAACTTCAACGTTTCGCCCGCCTTCGCGGACGACATCAATTCACGCAGACCCGCCAGATCGCTGAAAGTTCAGGCCGGCCCGACCACGGGCTCCGACCACCACCTCCACGGCAACCCGGGTCAGGCCGCCTTTTCACCGGGCACGAGCGGCACGACGTTGGTCGCCCCTCCTGCCCCGAACACCTGCTCCTTCAGCAGCGCCAGCTGGTCGCGCACCCGCGCGGCCTTCTCAAACTCGAGATTCTTGGCGTGCTCGAACATCTGCTTCTCGAGCCGCTTGATTTCCTTGGAGACCTGCTTCTCGGACATCGCCTCGTACCCGGCGCTCGCCGAAACGGCGGCCTGCTGTTCGCGCTGCGCGCTCGGGTCGTAGACGCCGTCGATCATCTCCCGCACTTCCTTCACTACGCCGCGCGGCACGATGCCGTGCTCCAGGTTGAAGGCGCGCTGCTTCGTTCTGCGGCGCTCGGTCTCGTCAAGCGCCCGTTGCATCGAATCGGTCACGGTGTCGGCATAAAGGATCGCCTTCCCGTTCAGGTTGCGCGCGGCCCGCCCGATCGTCTGAATCAGGGAGCGCCCGGAACGAAGGAAGCCTTCCTTGTCGGCGTCGAGGATTGCGACCAGGGAGACTTCGGGCAGGTCCAGCCCTTCCCGCAGCAGGTTGATCCCGACGACAACGTCGAAGACGCCGGCGCGCAGGTCGCGAATGATCTCGACTCGCTCGACGGTGTCGACGTCAGAGTGCAGATAACGCACCTTGACGCCGTGTTCGGACAGGAATTCGGTCAGATCCTCCGCCATGCGCTTGGTGAGCGTGGTGATCAGGACGCGCTCGCGCTGCTCGGTCCGGAGCTTGATTTCGGACAGCACGTCGTCGACCTGCGTGCGGGCCGGCCGCACCTCGACCGCCGGGTCGATCAGGCCCGTCGGGCGCACCACCTGCTCCACCACCTGCGACGAGTGCTCCATTTCATAGTCCGCCGGGGTCGCAGAGACGAACACGCAGCGGCGCATCTTGCGTTCGAACTCATCGAAACGGAGCGGACGGTTGTCGAGGGCTGAAGGCAGCCGGAATCCGAACTCGACCAGGGTTTCCTTCCGCGCACGGTCGCCGCGGTACATGCCGCCGAGCTGCGGGATCGTCACGTGCGATTCGTCGACGATCATCAGGGCATCCGGCGGGAGGTAGTCGACCAGCGTCGGCGGCGGTTCGCCGGGCTGCGAGCCCGAGATATGCCGCGTGTAGTTCTCGATGCCCTTGCAGAA
>DAOMFI010000082.1:11556-13531 GCA_035429725.1 Burkholderiaceae bacterium
GCGTGCTCGGCCGGGAAGATGTCGATCGTGTCGCCACGCACGCGGAAGGTGCCGCGCGTGAAGTCCAGTTCGCTGCGCTTGTATTGCATCTGCGTCAGCCGCACGATGATGTCGCGCTGGCTGTAGCGGTCTTTGTGGCGCAGCGTCAGCACCATCGAGTGATAGTCCGACGGGTCGCCGATGCCGTAGATCGCCGACACGGTCGCCACGATGACGACGTCGCGCCGCTCGAGCAGCGACTTCGTCGCAGACAGGCGCATCTGCTCGATGTGCTCGTTGATCGACGAGTCCTTCTCGATATAGAGATCGCGCGAAGGGACGTAAGCTTCCGGCTGGTAATAGTCGTAGTACGAAACGAAGTACTCGACGGCATTGTTCGGAAAGAACTCGCGCATTTCCGAATACAGCTGCGCCGCCAGCGTCTTGTTCGGCGCGAGCACCAAAGTTGGGCATCCGGCGCGCGCGATGACATTGGCCATCGTGAAGGTCTTGCCCGAACCGGTTACACCCAGCAATGTCTGGAATGCCAGTCCGTCAGCGAGTCCCTGAGAAAGCGAATCGATCGCCTGCGGCTGATCTCCGGCCGGCTCGAACGGCTGATGCAGCTGAAATGGACTGTCCGGGAACGTCAGGAACACGAATTGACTCTTTTTTGCACCGCAATAGCCCGAAGGCAAGCGCGAATGCTAGCATCGCGCTGCAAAAAAGCCCATACCTTTTAGGGAGAGTTGATTGGTGGCCAACGCATGAAAATCAAAGACTTACGAAGGACTTGAGAACTATTCCAGACTTGGACCACGACCTTCGCGTCTACGGTGGCCCGTACGGCCGCCGCCAGCACGGATGGCTCGCTGCAGCGAAAGCGCGGCTGCTTAAGCAACCTTCTCAGAAATTCTCCCTAACTGATTGATCCCGTAGAGAAAAGCGGCCAGCAGCCGCATAACAGGACTCCAATGAGCGGTTCCATCTTCGCCGACGTACCTGCCGCGCCCCGTGACCCGATCCTGGGCTTGATCGAAGCGTTCAACCACGACACGCGCCCAGCGAAAGTCAACCTCGGCGTCGGGGTCTACTTCACGGAGGACGGCCGCATCCCCGTCCTGCGCGCCGTGGCCGAGGCGGAGCGTCGCCGCGCGGCCGAGCCGTCGGCGCGAGGCTACCTTCCAATTGAAGGGATTCCAGCCTACGACGCCGCCGTGCAGCGCATGTTGCTGGGCGCGGATTCCCCGCTGATCGCGCAGGGACGCGTCCTCACGGCCCAGGCTCTCGGTGGAACCGGAGGACTGCGGATCGGGGCCGATCTCCTGCACCGGGTGCTACCGAACTCCAAGGTCGCGATCAGTGAACCGAGCTGGGAGAACCATCGGGCGATTTTTGAAAGCGCGGGGTTCACCGTCGTCACCTATCCCTACTACGACGCGGCAACGCAGGGACTCGACTTCAGCGGCATGCTCGCGGGACTGAAGGCCCTCCCACCGAAGACGATCGTCGTCCTGCACGCCTGTTGCCACAACCCGACCGGCGTCGATCTTTCACTGTCGCAGTGGAAGCAGGTCGTGGACACCGTGAAGGCGGGTGACCTTGTGCCCTTCCTCGACATTGCCTACCAGGGCTTCGGCGAGAGCATCGATGCCGACGGCGCGGCGGTCCGCCTGTTCGCCGATTCCGGCCAGAACTTCCTCGTGTCCAGTTCGTTCTCGAAGAGTTTTTCCCTGTACGGCGAACGGGTCGGCGCCCTGACGATTGTCGACCAGAGCAAGGACGAGTCGACCCGGGTGCTGAGTCAGCTCAAGCGCGTAATACGCGCCAACTACTCCACGCCACCGACGCACGGCGGCATGGTCGTCGCCACGGTGCTCACCACGCCCGAACTGCGCGCCGACTGGGAGAGCGAACTCGCTGAAATGCGCCAGCGCATCAAGACGATGCGCCGCCAGCTGGCCCAGGGCCTGGCGGCCCGAACAGCGAAGCGCGA
>DAOMFI010000083.1:0-13522 GCA_035429725.1 Burkholderiaceae bacterium
GCGTACTTCTGCAGCAGGTAGTTGAGTATGCGTCGAGCCTCGTCCGGCTTGCCGGCAGACTCCGCCATCAACTGCGCGCCGACAAAATAGATTTGAGGCACATCGGGGTGGTGGGGATACTTCTTGTCGAAGCCACGGATCAGCGTTGCGGCGAGCTGCGGCCGGCCTTTCTGCAGGGCGGCACGCGCCAGCGGCGCGATCGACTCGGCCTGCCGCAGCGTCCAGTCGGCGCGCCGCTTGAGAGCCTCCTCGACGAGATCGAGCGCCTCGCGCCAGTTCTGCGACTTCACCAGCATCGCAAGGTACTTCTCGGTGTGATCCTCGATCTTCGGCGTGTAGTTCTCCGCCAGCAGGAGCTTGTGCAGTCGCGCGTGCAATGACAGGTCGTTGGGCCGCTGTCGAAGGTCGTCGTTGAGCAGGTCGATGGCTTCCTTGATTTCACCCTGCGTGACCATCTGGCCGATCAGGGCGTCGCGCGTGCGGGACTTGATGTCGGCATGTCGGCCGGTCGAACTCATCAGCCGCTCCTCGCCGGGGCCCACTACGGATATATCGAGCATGTCGGCGTACTGGTACATCGCGTAGCCGACCAGTGCGCAGATGACGTAGGTGAAGTACCAGAAGCCCGCCGAAAGCAAAAACACCAGCATGGCCGCGAGGAAGCCGATCCCGGATGCGCCCCCCGCGCCAATGCCGGCGGCGCTGCCCAGAAATACCATGCCCCAGGTGCGCGAAAGGTCGGCGAAGAACACGAACGCACACAGCGCCGCATAGGGTTTGCCGATGCGCTTGATCACGTTGACGAGTTCCGTCGGATTGAGCGCACCGCGCAGGCTGCCGGTCATGACCAGCCGCATGGTGGCAGCCGGCATCAGGACGACGAAGAAGCCGCCCCAGATCAGAATGCCGAGGATCTCGTTGCGGCCCAGAATGTTGATCAGCAGGCCCGCGATCAGCGCGAACACGACGTTCATCGCGACGTACTTGTACGGCAAGAACCGGCCGACAAGGTCCTCGTCGGTCAGCGGATAGTCGGAGGGAATGAGATAGCCCTTGGACGACCGCTCGATGATCTTGAAGCCGTAGCGGGCGCCCGCGACCAACAGCGCAAACGCGGCAACGGCCAGCAGGACCACGCCGAAGGCGCCGAAAAGCAGCAGGACCAGCGAAACCACCAGCGCCCCGGACAGACCACCGATGCGCAGCAGTACCGCCCGATCGAGCGGCAGCAGGAAGAACTTCTGGATGCGCTGCCAGAACGGCTCCGCCGTCTGCTGAGCGCCATATTCGTAAGTGGCTTCCATCCCCGCGTGGACCGACTACGAAAGTAGCCGAGCGTACCGCCTGCGGAGCCACCCAAACCATCGCCTTCGGCCAGAAAACTACATCTTTTCCGTTTCGCCAGCGCGAGGCTGCCACTTCATCAGGTGCTTTTCGACCCGCCCGACCGCCCAGTCCAGCACCAATGCGAAGGCCGTGAGCACCAGGATTCCGGCCATCACGGTGTTGATGTCGAACGTCCCTTCGGCCTGCAGGATCAGGTAGCCGACACCACGTGACGAGCCGAGATACTCGCCCACGACCGCACCGACGAAGGCCAGTCCGACTGACGTATGGAGCGACGAGAACACCCAGCTCATGGCGCTCGGCAGGTAGACATGGCGCAGCAGCTGGCGCTGCGAGGCGCCCAGCATGCGGGCGTTCGCGAGCACGGTCGGGCTGACTTCCTTGACACCCTGGTAGACGTTGAAGAACACGATGAAGAAGACAAGCGTGAAACCCAGTGCGACCTTCGAGGCGATCCCGAGTCCGAACCACACCGCGAAAATAGGCGCGAGGATCACGCGCGGCATTGAATTGAGCGCCTTGATGTACGGGTCGAGGATCGCCGCCGCGACCGGCGACAGCGCGAGCCACATGCCCATGATCAGCCCGGAGACCGTTCCGATCATGAAGGCCAGCACGGTCTCGAGCAGCGTGACCCACAGATGCTGGTAGATGTCCCGATCGACGACGAACCAGGTCCAGACCCGCGCAAGGATCTTCAGCGGCTCGCCGAAGAAGAACTTGGCGTCGTTCTCGCTATCAAAGAAGATCGGCGGGATCAGGCCCGGCGCCGTCATCACATGCCAGAAGGCGAACAGCGCGACCAGTACGCCGACCTGCCAGATTCGCAGATTCCTGGTGTTGGGACGGATTGCCTTCCACACTTTCAGGCTGCCACCTTCTGCTGCGCATAGCCCTTGAGGACTTCCTCGCGCAGCACATCCCAGATCGCCTTGTGCAGGTCGATGAAGCGCGGGGTCACGCGCACTTCAGCGACGTCGCGCGGTCGCGCCAGGTCAATCGGGAACTCGCCGATCGGATGCGACGCCGGGCCTGCGGACAGCACGACGACGCGATCGCTCATCGCAATGGCCTCATCCAGGTCGTGTGTAATAAACAGCACAGCCTTCTTCTTCGCGGCCCAGAGTTCCAGGACTTCGTTTTCCATCAGCTGCCGCGTCTGGATGTCGAGGGCGGAAAACGGCTCGTCCATCAGAATGATGTCGGGATCGAGGACGAGTGTCTGCGCCAGTGCGGTGCGCTTCCGCATGCCGCCGGACAACTGATGCGGGTAGCGGTCGCCGAAGCCGGCGAGGCCGACGCGCTGCAGCCAGTCGTCCACCTGGCGGCCCGCCTCGGCCTCGGCGACGCCCCGGAACTGCAGGCCCGCCAGTACGTTGTCACGCGCCGTGCGCCACGGCATCAGGGCTTCGGTCTGGAACATGTATCCGGCGCGGCGGTTGATGCCGGCCAGCGGCTCGCCGAAAACCGTCACCGAGCCGGCGCTGGGCTCGAGCAGGCCGGCGGCCACGTTGAGCAGCGTGCTCTTGCCGCAGCCCGTCGGGCCGACGACGCTGACGAACTCGCCCGGCGCGATGTCGAGCGTCACATCGCGCACCGCTGTATAGCGCTGCGAACGGTCGTCGCGCGAGACGAACGTGCAGGTGATGCCCTTGAGTGAAAGTGCTGGCGTCACGGATGGGTCGACCGCAGAAGCGGGCCCGGCGTGCGCGCGAATGAGCCCTGCGCGCCGGAAGCTGCCGGTGACGCTAGCCCTTCGGGTACTTCGCGTTAGCCTTCTTGACGAAGTCGTTGGTGTAGACCGACTTCAGGTCGATCTTGGCGTTGAGCATCGCCGGATCGACGCTCTGCAAGGCGCGCAGCGCCGTCGCCGGGCCAGCCTCCGGAATCATGCCGTCCGGTGAGAGCGCGGGCTTCGCCTTCAGGAAGGCATCGATGTAGACGGCGCGGTCACCCAGGAGATAGGCCTCCGGCACGGCCTTGACGATGTCTGACGGCCCGGCCTGCTGGATCCACTTGTTCGCGCGCACGATCGCATTGGTCAGCGCCTGGACCGTATTGGGATTCTTGTCGATGAAGGCTACCGGGGCGTAGAGTGTCGCGGCCGGCATCGGACCGCCGAAGACCTTGTCCGCCTCGGCGACGTCGCGCGTATCGGAAACGATCTTGATGTCGTTGCTGCGCGCGAGGATCGTCATCACCGGATCCAGGTTGGAGATGGCGTCGATCTGGCCGGAGCGCAGCGCCGCCACGGCGCCCTGCGATGCGCCGACGCCGACATACGAGACGTCGGCCGGCTTGAGGCCGTTCTTGGCGAGCACGAAGTTGGACATGATGTTGGTCGACGAACCCGGCGCCGTGACGCCGATCTTCTTGCCCTTGAGATCCGCGACCGTCTTGTAGTTCGGCATCGTCTTGGTGCTGACGGCGAGCACGATCTGCGGCGCGCGCCCCTGCAGCACGAAGGCGCGCATCGGCTGGCCCTTGGCCTGCATGTTGATGTTGTGTTCGAACGCGCCGGACACGACATCGGCGCTGCCGCCGACCACCGCCTGCAAGGCGCGCGCGCCGCCGGCGAAATCGACGATCTCGACATCGAGCCCCTCGTCCTTGAAGAAGCCCTTCTGCTCGGCCACCGTCAGTGGCAGGTAGTAAAGGAGGTTCTTGCCGCCGACGGCGATCGTGACTTTCTTCTTTTCGAGGGCCTGCGCCGAGGCCAGCGCAGGAACGAAAACGGTGGCAGCCGCGGCCATGAGCACCGCACGCCGGGTGGCGCGAGCAAGCATTGGAGTCTCCTTGTGAAGTCTTCCGGCGGTCATGCCGCCGCTCGCTGGATCTTAAATCACGCCCTGCTCGCGGAGGACCGCGATGGAATCGGCATCGTGGCCGAGTCGCCTCAGGATTTCCTCGGTATGTTCGCCCAGCCCGGGGCCAAGCCAGGCCGTGCCCCCGGGGGTGGCAGACAGCTTGGGCACGACGGCCGGCACCCTGAGTGGCGTGCCGTCGGGCAACTGCTGCGACTCGATCATTCCGCGCGCCGCGAACTGGGCATCGCCGAACATGTCGGCCACGCTGTAGATGCGCGAGACGGGTACGTCGGCGGCCTGCAGGATTCGCAGCGCCTCGGCGATGGGTCGGCCACCGCACCACTGCTGGATTGCACCGTCGATTTCCTCGGTACGCTTGACGCGACCCTCGTTGCGCGCGAGCGCGGGGTCGCCCGCCAGGTCCGGGCGTTCGATCGCGTTCATCAGACGCTTGAAAATCGCATCGCCGTTGCCCGCGACGACCAATGCGGCGCCGTCGCCGCAGGTGTAGGTGTTCGACGGCACGATGCCTGGCAGCGCACCCCCCGTACGCTCGCGCACGACGCCGTAACGGTCGAACTCCGGCACCGTGCTCTCCATCATGTTGAACACCGCCTCGTAGAGCGCCACGTCGATGAACTGGCCTTCGCCCCGCCCGCGGCCCCCGGTGGCGTCACGATGGCGCAGCGCCATCAGCGCCCCGATGACGCCGTGCAGCGCCGCAATCGAGTCGCCGATCGAAATCCCGATGCGCACCGGCGGACGGTCCGGATGTCCGGAAACGTAGCGAATGCCGCCCATCGATTCGCCGATCGCGCCGAATCCCGGCCGGTCCCGCATCGGGCCGGTCTGGCCGTAGCCCGAGATGCGCACCATGACGGTCGCAGGATTCGCGGACCGCAACTGCTCGTAGCCCAGGCCCCACTTCTCGAGCACCCCAGGTCGGTAGTTCTCGATGACGACGTCGGCCTCCAGCGCCAGTGTCCGCGCGATGGCCTGGGCGCGCGCGTCCTTCAGGTTCAGCGCGATCGATTTCTTGTTGCGTGCCTGCACGTACCACCAGAGCGACGTGCCCTCATGCAGATAACGCCAGTTGCGGATCGGGTCGCCCGTGGCCGGGTCCTCGACCTTGATGACCTCGGCACCGAACTCCGCGAACATGCGCGCCGCGAATGGCCCGGCGATCAGGGTGCCGAGTTCGAGCACCTTCAGGCCGGCAAGCGGGCCAGGCATGGCTCAGGCTCCCAGCACGAAGATCGTCAGGCAGGCGACGAATCCGACCATCCACACCAGTGAGCGCGCTGCCTGCCAGTCGGCCAGATAACAGGCAAAGTAGCCCACGCGCGCAGCGATGAAGATGATGGCGAGGATGTCGACGCGTTCCTGCGGCGCGTGCGTCAGGTGCGCGACGATGACCGCCGCCGCGAAGAACGGAAACGCCTCGAAGCCGTTTTTCTGCGCGTTGTCGGCACGCCGGCTGAGGCCTGTCTGGCGGTCCAGCCAAGCGCGCGGATCACGGTTGTTGTACCGCTCACCGCTCGCCTTGGCGACGACGGTCCCGAGGTAAGGCAGCAGCGCTGCCAGCAGCACGCACCAGAACGCAATCGTCATCGCAGTCGCCTCACGCAGGGAGTCAGCTTAAGACCGGGATCATCACGACGCGCGGCGGTCCAGCATGGCCTGCGCGATCGTGTTGACATCGGTGTACTCGAGCTCGGCACCGGCCGGAACGCCACGCGCCAGGCGCGTGATCTTCAGATCCGGATTGCGCGCGCGCAGCAGCTCGCCGATGTAGTGTGCCGTCGCGTCACCCTCGGGTGTGAACGAGGTTGCGACGATGACTTCGCGCACGACGCCGTCCGTGGCGCGCGCCAGCAGTCGCTCCATCTGGATCTCGCGCGGCCCGATGCCGTCGAGCGGCGACAGGCGCCCGAGCAGGACGAAGTAGAGGCCGGAGTAGGCCATCGACTGCTCGATCATCAGCTGGTCGGCCGGCGACTCGACGACGCACAGCATGTGCGCATCGCGGCGCGGGCTCGCGCAGGTTTCGCAGATTTCCAGTTCGGTCAGCGTATTGCAGCGCGCGCAGTGACGGATCGCCTGCACCGATGCGAGCAGCGCCTCGCCCAGCTTCACGGCCGCGTCACGGTCGTGCTGCAGCAGGTGAAAGGCAATGCGCTGCGCCGAGCGCGGCCCGATGCCGGGCAGTTGCTTCAGGGCATCGACCAGCCGGTCGAGCGTCGGGCCAAGCTTCATGTCGGGCGCCGACGGTGTACGCGGCCGCGCTGGCGCGCAGCCGCACGTGCACCGTCGGCGGAATGAGTTTGCAGGCCGGGCTTGGGGCGGCCCGGCGCCCGGCCTGGATAAAACGGCACGCTGGATCGAAAGTCGCGCGCGGACACTCCAGTGCGCCGTCTCAGAACGGCAGCTTCATGCCGGGCGGCAGCGGCATGCCGGCAGTGATGGCGGACATCTTTTCCTGCGACACGGCCTCGGCGCGCCGCACGGCGTCGTTGAAGGCCGCGGCGACGAGGTCTTCCAGCATGTCCTTGTCGTCGCCGACCAGGCTCGGATCGATCGAAACGCGCCGCACGTCGTGCTTGCAGGTCATCACGACCTTGACCATGCCGGCGCCGGACTGGCCCTCGACCTCGGTGTTGGCGAGTTCTTCCTGCAGGCGCTTGACGCCTTCCTGCATCTTCTGCGCCTGTTGCATCAAGCCGGCAAGCTGTCCCTTCATCATCGCTTTGTTCCCGTGTCGGTGCCATCGCGCGGCCGGATCGATGCGGGATCGACTGACGCGCCGAAGTTGTCGATCAATTCTCGCACGAAGGGATCGCCATATATGGCCTCCTCGGCCTGGCGCTGCCGCTCGGCGCTGGCCTTCTCCGCAAGTCCGGCCGCCGTCGGACCTGTCGTGTTGCCAACCTCGGCGGTGACACGGACCGCACGCCCGAGCGCCGCGGCGAGCGCGGCCTTCAGCTTCTCGACCGTCCCGGCTTCGATCAGCGTCTTCAGGGGAGCACGCAGGCGGAAGTGATCTCCCTCTGCCGAGACCAGTTCACTGCGTTGCGCCAGTTCCTTTACGAGGCCAGCGACTTTCAGGCGCGCCACCAGCGCCGGCCAGTCACCGTCGAAGGTCAATGCCGGTGCCGTCGCGGCAGCGTCAGGCTGGGGCTCCCGTGCAACGGCGGAAGATGCGGCAGCGGGTGCCGGAGTCGCGCTGCGTGGCGGCGCCGGAACCGCGGCGCGCGGGGGAGCGGCCGCCGTCAGAGTTGCCGCACGCGGAGCCGGTCCGGGCGTTGCCGCCTGCGGCGCAAACGCAATCATGCGCAGCAACGTCATCGTGAATCCGGCGTACTCGTCGGGCGCCAGGTGCAGGTCGTTACGGCCATGCAGGGCGATCTGGTAGTAGAGCTGTACCTCGTCGGACGCGATCGCGCCGGCCAGGCGCTTTACCTCGGCCGCATCGACGTCATCCTCGTCGACCGCGGCCACCTGCTGCGCCAGCGCGATCCGGTGCAGCAGGCTCGCCAGGTCGCGCAGCGCCTGCGCGAAAGACAGGCTCATTCCGTTCATTTCGTCGGCCAGGGCCAGGGCCCGCGCCGCGTCGCGGCTGACCACGGCGTCAAGCACGCGCACCAGCGTGGTCTCGTCGATGGCGCCGAGCATGCCGCGCACCGCCTCCAGCGAGACCTTGCCGGCTGAGTACGCGATCGCCTGATCGAGCAGCGAGAGGCCGTCGCGCATGCTGCCGCGCGCGGCGTGCGCCAGCATGCGCAGCGCCGCCTCCTCGGCCGCGATGCCCTCCTGCGCCAGGATCTCGCGCATGCGGTCAGCAATCCCCGCTGGCGTCATCTGCTTCAGATTGAACTGCAGGCAGCGTGACAGCACGGTGACCGGAACCTTCTGCGGATCGGTCGTGGCGAGGATGAACTTCACGTAGTCGGGCGGTTCCTCCAGCGTCTTCAGCATCGCATTGAACGCGTGCGTGGAGAGCTGGTGCACCTCGTCGATCATGTAGACCTTGAAGCGCGCGGCGCTCGGCGCATACATGGCGCGTTCGAGCAGCTGGACCATCTCGTCGACGCCGCGATTGCTGGCCGCGTCCATTTCGATGTAATCGACGAAGCGGCCGGCGTCGATCGCCGTGCATGCTTCACAGACTCCGCAGGGGCTGGCCGTGATGCCGCCGCTGCCGTCCGGCCCGGTGCAGTTCAGCGCCTTGGCAAGAATGCGCGACAGCGTCGTCTTGCCGACCCCGCGCGTGCCAGTGAACAGATACGCATGATGGAGCCGATTGGCACTCAGCGCATGGGTGAGTGCGCGCACGACGTGCTCCTGGCCGACGAGCGTCGAGAAGTCACGCGGCCGCCACTTGCGGGCCAGAACCTGATACGACATGCGCAGATTCTACGAGGATGCCGCGTCGCGCCCGGCCAGGCGCGCGAGCGCGTCGCCCGTCATACGGCAGATGCGCCAGTCCGGCAGCAGATCGGCGCCGATGGACCTGTAAAAGTCGATCGCCGGTGTGTTCCAGTCCAGCACCGACCACTCGTAGCGACCGCAGCCTCGCTGCACCGCCAGTTGTGCGCCGTGCCGGATCAGCGCCTTGCCAATGCCACGCCCGCGCGCCGCGGGCACGACGAAGAGATCTTCGAGGTAAAGGCCGCGCCGCGCGAGAAACGTCGAGAAGTTGTGAAAGAAGAGCGCAAATCCCAGCGCCTGCTCGCCCTCCCACGCCAGCACCGACTCGATCACCGGTCGCGCGCCGAACAGCTCCTCATGCAGCTGCGCCTCCGTGCCCACCACCAGGTGCGAGAGCTTCTCGTACTCCGCCAGAGCACGGATCAGCGTCAGCAGCTGCGCAACGTCCTGCGGCCGCGCGGACTGGATGCGGAAACTCACTCGAGACGCTCTCTAACTTGAGGGGGAGGTCCAGGAGGGGCACAGCCCCTCTTGCAGCTTCAAGTGAGCCAACGGCTCGCCTCACTCGCCCAATGGGCGAGTGAGGCGAGCCTTGTCCTCGGCACTGAAGGGAATCCGCTGTGGCTGCTTCGTTCCCGACCTGACCAGGTTCACGGCACCTCCATGCGAGGGGGCCCGCCGAGGCGAATGGTAGCAGCGGCCGTTTACCTGACCGCGAAGCAGTAGAACAGCCCGCCGCCCCCGGTGGCGCGCAGACTCTCGGGATCACAGCCCACGGTAGGGTGCGAGGAGTTCCACGACGTGGCCCACGACGTGCTGAGCGCGCTTGCGCGATCGTGATGTCCAGTCATCGCTGAGCCATCCTTGCCGCCCTTGGTCCAGTTGCCGCAGGTCATGTCGGGGTTCGGCGCGCCTGGGAATGCGGTCCCGTCCGGCCGAGATCCGGTCAGGATGTCGTGCATGTTCGGCTTGTCGACGCGCCCGTTCACGACCTGCCCCTTCTCGTTCAGCGCGGTGGCCTTGTTCAGGTTGTTGGACGAAGAGTGCAGCTCTTCGACGCTGCGGGCGATCACCACGCCCTTCGCGTTCTGCCACGGTCCGGTGCCGATGCGATCGCGCGCGGAGACTTCGCCCGGCTCGTTCCACTTCGGACCCTGCGTGCTCAGATACGCGCGCCAGACACGGTCACCAGCACCAGCCGCCTTCGCGAGCGACTGGCAGTGCTGGTCGGCGCCCTCGAGCCCGCCAAGATCTGCTCCCTTGCCCGGTCCGACGCTGGTGACGAAGAAAGTCATGTCCTTCGGATTCTGCTGCGGCGGCGTGCTGGCGCAACTCCCCAGGACCATGGCGGCCGCAGCCAGTCCCATGGTCCGCATCAACGTCTGCATCGTGGTCTCCTGTCGCTTAAACAATGAGGCTTGCGCTCTCGGCGCCATTGCCCACCGACCATGGCGGGTGCAATCCGGCGCGGCCATTCTTCCGACAACCTGAAGATTCGTCAACGAAACTCGCAGCGCGGCCGATCAGCCGATGACCTCGGTGAACTCTCCTGCGGCGGTGACGAGTCCGATGCGCACGGGCTTGTCGCTGCGGATCGACCGCAGGACCTGGGCGTAGCGCCTCACCTGGGCTTCGTACGGCTGTCGCTCGTCCTCGGTGACACGCCACTTGAAGTCGATGATCCACACGGCGCCCTCGCGCTCCACGAGACGGTCGACACGCAGGATGTCGCCATTGGCAGCGACGAGTTCGAGTTCCGCTTCCGCCGTCGCATCGAAGAACTGTGGCCACTCGTGCCGGACGCGCCGCGCCGCCGCCGCGGCGCTTTCGGCTTGCGTGGACGTCAGCGCATGCGCCCGAGCCATCGCGTCGATCGGCGCCGCTTCGCCCAGCTCGAGGAAAGCATGCCACGCGCGGCCGAGGCGCATGGCCTCGCTGTCGTGCTCCGCCGGAACGCGCTGACCGGTCGGCAACGGCTCGGGCAGGAAGTCCTGCACCCAGCGACCGCCCGATGCCGCCTCGAGACGTTGCGCGGGCGCGGCTCCGACGGAGTGCGCCTCCGCCGCCCGCAGGCGCGCATACCACGTGTCGTCCAGAGTGCCGCGCGCCGGCGCGGTGCCCGACACGATCAGCACCTGGCGCGCGCGTGTGGCGGCCACGTACAGCAGGTTCCAGTCTTCCTGCGCCCGCTGCGCATCGTCTTCGGCGAACCAGGCGGCGCGCACCGGGTCCGGGACCGTCGCCTCGCCGCGCGCCACCAGCGAAAGGTGAGATGGTGCCGGCGCCTCCGGCGGCCAGACGACCAGCACGCTCTCGCCATCAGGCGCATTGCGCGAATGCGCATCCGCCAGCACGACGACCTCGGCCTCCAGCCCCTTGGCGCCATGGATCGTCATCACGCGCAACGCATCGTCGCTCGCCGCGAGCCCCTCGTCCGGAGCCTCTTCACTGCCCTGGCGCTTCAGGTTCGCCAGTTCGTCGATGAAGCGGGGCAGGCTCGGATAGCGCCCGGCATCGATGGCGAGCGCAAGTTCGATAAAGGCATCCAGGTTGGCCTGGACCTGCGCATGCAATGCCGCCGGAGCGACGACGGCATAACGGCGGCGCACGTCGCCTTCGTGATAGATGCGGTCGAGCAGGTCGTGCACGGGCAACACCCCCGCCAGGTCGAGCCACCATTGCAGCAACTGGCGCGCACGCAGCAGCGCGGGCGATGCGTCAGCCTCCAGTCCCTGCAGCCGCTCCCACCAGGTGGCCCCCGGCGCCGAGGCCAGTCGCATCAGATCGTCGTCAGTGCAGCCGAACACCGGCGAGCGCAGCGCGTGCGCGAGTCGAAGATCGTTGTACGGTGAAGTCAGGAAGTCCAGCAGCGCAATCAGGTCTTCGGCCTCCAGCGTGGTCAGCAGGCCCCCGCGCCGGTCGCTGACGAAGGGCAGTCCGGCATCCCGCAGCGCGCGCTCATAGGCTTCCAGGTGCGTGCGCCGGCGCACGAGGACGAGCACGTCCGACCAGCGCGCAGCGCGCTCGGTGCCATCGTTCCGCACGACGCGCGTTGCGCCGACCCAGTGCGCAATCTCATTGGCCAGCACCCTGCCCTCGCGATAGCGCGCCTCGCGGTCCACTTCGGCGCGCTGAGCCGTCAGCACGTCGCGCAGCGGCGCCGGCTCGGCAGCTCCCGCTGCAGGCTGCGGCTCGACCAGCGGCAGCAGCACGAAGGCACCCTTCAGCGACGAGCGCGTGCGCTGTTGCTGGTACAGCGGATTGCCGCCCGGCAGCGTCACGTTGAGCACGTCGACGATGGCGCGCGCGTTGCGGCGGGTGACGTTGGTCCGCAAAGTTGTCGCGGCGAAGTCGCGTCGAAGCAGCGCCCGCGCGGCGTCAAAAACGCGCGGATCGGCGCGCCGGAAGCGATAGATCGATTGCTTGGGATCACCGACGATGAATACACGTGGCCGGTCCGCGCCCGCGGCAGCCTCCCCGTCATCCAGTGCACCGTAGCCTGCAAGCCACGCCTGCAGCACCTGCCATTGCAGAGGATTGGTGTCCTGGAATTCGTCGAGCAGGACCTGGCGATAGCGCGCATCGAGCCGGACCTGCATGTAGGCCGCGTTGTCCGGATCGGCCAGCAGCCGGTGCGCATGCCACTCGATGTCGGTGAAGTCGAGCGCCTGTTGCTGACCCTTCAGCCGCTGATACGCCTCGACCAGCAGACGGCCGCAGGCCAGGCCTGCCTCGTTGAGTCGGAGCGCGCGCCAGGTCCGGCGCTGCTCGATGAGCGCGGTCAGCCGCCCGGTGAGAGCGGCGTGAACCTCGGCATAACATGTGGCGTTGGCGCTTTCCAGCTTGCGTGCAATTTTCGCCGGCAGCAGCAGGTCCCGCGGCGTGAGCTCCTTGGTAAGCACGACATGGCATGCCGCCAGGAAATCGCGATACGGCCACTCATCGCGCGATTGCAGCCAGCCGTGCGCGCGGTCGATCGCCTCCTGGATCCGGACGCCCGGCGCGGCGATGGCGCGAAGGAGATCCGCCATTTGCTGCATCGCCTCGACGACGTCACGCGCCCGCACGCGGAGCACCGGGTCTTCATCACCCGCAACGCGCAGTGGCGCGAGCGCGCGCTGGACGGCCGCCTCTTCGTCGCCTGCTCCAAAGCTCCACCACTCCGCGCGCTTGTACAGGAACTGAAGCAGCAGGTTCCGCGCGGGTACATCGCCCAGCTCATCGACCAGCCACTCCCAGTGCGTGCGCGCTTCCGCATGCTCGTCGCGGATGAGCATCGCAGTGAAGTGCAGCCAGGCGTCCTCGCGCACGCGGTCGGAGCCTTCCAGCAGTGCCGGCGCAAATGGCACGCCCGCTCCCAGCGGTGCGCGCGCGAGCAGCTGCCAGAACCAGCCATGGAAGGTCTCGATCGTGACCGGGACGCGCGCCGTGGCAACACGCTCATAGAGCGTCCGGGCAGGCAACGCCGCCGAGCGTGCCGCCGCCGCATCCAGTCCGCGCTTCTTCAGAAACGCCTGAATCGCGTCGTCGTCGCCCCGCGCCAGTTCCTGCAGCGCTTCCAGCAGTCGCGCGCGTACTTCCTGCGCCGCGCGGCGCGTGAAGGTGATCGCAAGGATCTCGCCGGGCTCGACGCCGGCGAGCAGCGCCCGGATGATCCGGGCCACGAGCAGCCAGGTCTTGCCGCTGCCCGCGCAGGCCTCGACGACCACGCTCGCCCGGGGATCACACGCACGGCGAGTGAACTCGTCCTCGTCGATGGACTGGTCGTCGACAAGGTAGTCACTCACGGGTCTACCCTCCGCGCTGTGCGCTTCGGGATGAGCGCTTCGGAGCGGCCGTGCGCGCTCATGGGACGACCCTCCGCGCCATGCGCGTCGGGATGAGTGCTTCGGAGCGGCCGTGCGCGCTCACGCGTCGACCTC
The DNA here is from genome assembly GCA_035429725.1 of Burkholderiaceae bacterium. Lineage (GTDB taxonomy): Bacteria > Pseudomonadota > Gammaproteobacteria > Burkholderiales > Burkholderiaceae_F > JALORV01. The sequence goes on from DAOMFI010000083.1 coordinate 13,505, forward strand.
CGGGCCGAGTGCCCAGTA
>DAOMFI010000084.1:0-13341 GCA_035429725.1 Burkholderiaceae bacterium
CCGACATAGCTCGGCGTCAGCACGGACCCCATCGGGCCCGGATAGACCCAGCCATACGCATGGCCGCCGATCTTCTGATACACCGGGCAATGGTTCATGCAGGCGCCGCAACGGATACAACGCAGCATCTCCTGGAATTCGCTGCCGAGCAGTCCCGTGCGCCCCGCATCCACCAGCACGTAGTACATGTGCTCGGGTCCATCCGTTTCTCCTGGCCGGCGCGGCCCGGTGAGCAGCGAGAAGTAATTCGAAATCGGCTGCCCGGTCGCGGAACGAGGCAGCAGCCGCATCACGGTCGCAAGGTCCTCCAGCGTCGGCAGCACCTTCTCGATACCGGTCAGCACGACGTGCACCTTGGGCGGCAGGATCGTGCACATGCCTTCGTTGCCTTCGTTGGTCACGAGCGCAACCGTCCCCGTCTCGGCAATGAGGAAGTTGGCGCCGGTCACGCCCATGTCGGCCGACAGGAAGTGCCCGCGCAGCACTTCGCGCGCCTCACGCGTCAGCTGCGTGATCTCGTCCTTGCGCTCGGTGCCATGCGTCTTCGCAAAGAGCGCCGAGATTTCTTCCTTGTCCTTGTGGATGACCGGGGCAATGATGTGCGACGGCGCTTCGTTGTCGTTGATCTGCAGGATGTACTCACCGAGATCCGTCTCGACCGGTTGCACGCCGGCCGCGCTGAATGCGGCGTTGAGCTGAACCTCCTCCGATACCATCGACTTCGACTTCGTGACCTTGCGCACGCCATGCTTCCTGGCGATGTCGACGATGAGTCGCGTCGCCTCTTCGGGCGTCTGCGCATACAACACGACCGCCCCACGCGCGGTTGCATTGCGCTCGAACGTTTCCAGCCAGAGATCCAGGCGCGCAAGCGCGCGATTGCGACGCTCCACCGCTGCGCCACGCGTCGCTTCAAAGTCGTCGAGTTCGGTGATGGCCGCGGCGCGCGCCGTCACGAACTTTTCCGAGAGTTTCTTCAGGTTCTTCTGCAGCCGTGCGTCCGCCAGCTTCTGGCCGGCGCGCGACTTGAAGTGCATCGACTGCGTGTGCATCACACATCCCCCGCCAGAACCTGCGCCACGTGCAGCACGCGCGTCGTCGTGTCGCCGGTGCGCCGCAGCCGGCCTTCGATGTTGAGGATGCAGCCCAGGTCGCCCAGGACCACGGCATCGGCGCCGCTGTCGCGCACGTTGCGGCACTTCTCATCGACAACCGCGCCCGAGATATCGCCATATTTGACCGAGAACGTGCCACCGAAGCCGCAGCACTGCTCGCAGTCCTTCATCTCGGTCAGCCGGACCCCAGGCAGCTTGGCCAGCAGGGCGCGCGGCTGGGACTTCACTCCCATTTCGCGCAGCCCGCTGCACGAGTCGTGGTAGGTGATGCGCCCCGCGAACGACGATGGCAGGCTCTCGACGCGCAGCACGTTCGTCAGGAAGTCGGTGAGTTCGAAGATGCGGCTCGCGAGGTTCTCGGCCCGTGACTTCAGGTCCGGGTGATCACGGAACAGCTCAATGTACTGGTGCTTGATCTGGCCGCCGCAGGAACCGCTCGGAATCACGACGTATTCGAACCCGTCGAACTCGCGCAGCACCTTTTCGGCCAGAGCGCGCGCCGTGGCGCTGTCACCTGAGTTGTAAGCCGGCTGACCACAGCAGGTCTGCCCTTCCGGCACGACGACTTCGCAGCCCGCCGACTCCAGCAGCTTGAGCGTCGAGAAGCCGATCTCGGGGCGGACAGCGTCGACCAGGCAGGTGACGAAAAGCGCTACGCGCATGCTTGTGCTCCGTTTGGCGGCACGCCGCGTTGCGACGCGGCATCGATCTTCCATCGCACGTGACGAGGATCAGTCTTTGCGAAGCCGCACGGGCGAACGATGTTTGCCATCGTTTCGTATGGTGGTATAACGCGTACAGTAGCAATATTGCTCTGCACCATGCCCCCGACCACGCGCGAAAAGACTGCCATTCAGGTGATCGAGCGGATGATGAAACTGCTCGATACGCTTGCCGCCCGCTCGGACCCGGTCAGCCTTAAAGACCTGGCGAACGCCACGGGACTCCACCCTTCGACCGCGCACCGGATTCTAAATGACATGGTGGTCGGTCGGTTCGTCGACCGCGCCGAGACGCCCGGTTCGTACCGGCTGGGCATGCGTCTGCTCGAACTGGGCAATCTGGTCAAGGCGCGCCTGTCGGTGCGCGAGGCGGCGCTCGAACCGATGCGCGAACTGCATCGCAAGACCGGGCAGACGGTCAACCTCTCCGTGCGCCAGGGCGATGAAATCGTGTACATCGATCGCGCCTACAGCGAGCGCTCGGGCATGCAGGTCGTGCGGGCCATAGGTGGCCGCGCACCACTGCACCTGACCTCGAGCGGCAAGCTCTTTCTGGCATTCGACGACCCGCGCGTCGTGCGTGCGTACGCGACGCGCACCGGCCTTGCCGGACACACGCGCAACAGCATCACGGAACTCACGAAGCTGGAAAAGGAACTCTCGCAGGTACGCACGCGCGGTTACGCGCGTGACAACGAGGAACTCGAACTGGGTGTGCGTTGCATTGCGGCCGGGATACGAGACGATTCGGGCCGGCTGGTCGCGGGACTATCGGTGTCAGCGCCCGCCGAGCGAATGCAGGATGAATGGCTGGAGGACCTGCTGGGAACCGCCGGTCGCATCTCGGCAGGCCTCGGGCACGTCCCCGCGCCCACCCACTGAGACATCGCTCAGATCGGTTTTTCCGACCCTGCTGCGACATTGGCGAGCGGCTTGCTCGCCGTAGCGGTCTTCTCAGCGCGAAAGCGCTTCGCTTCGAGCCAGTCCCGAATGCGCTGAGCGTCGCCAATCCGGGAATACTTGCCGACGGAGTCCAGCAGCACCATCACGATGCGCTGGCCCTCGACGACGGCCTGCATCACGAGGCAGCGACCCGCCGCCGAGATGTAGCCGGTTTTCTGCAGCCCGATGTCCCAGTCCGGGTTCGCCGTCAGGCGATTCGTGTTGCCGTAACGGACCATCCGCTTGCCCACCGGAAGCGCCAGTTCGCCACTGACCGAATGCGCGCGGATGACCTCGTGTTCGTACGCGGCTTTCACCAGTTTCACGAGGTCGTTGGCGCTCGAGCGATTCTCCGGTGAAAGTCCGGTGGGATCGGCGAAGTGTGAATCGCTCATGTCGAGCATGCGCGCCTTGGCATTCATGGCCTCGACAAAGGCGTCGAGCCCGCCAGGGTACGTGCGACCGAGTAGTTGCGCAGCCCGGTTCTCGGACGACATCAACGCCAGGTGCAGCGCCGTGTCACGGGTCAGCTTCATCCCCGGCCGCAGATTTGAACGGATACCGGCCCGCACCTGTTCCGCCTGCGAGACCACCAGTTCTTCATCGAGCGGCAAATTGGCTTCGACCGTAACCAGTGCGGTCATCAGCTTGGTGATCGAAGCGATGGGCAGGACGGCATGTGTGTTCTTCTCGAACAGCACTTCGTCCGTGTCCTGATTGACAACCAGTGCGACCGAAGACTTGAGATCGAGCGGATCGTCGGCACGATGCAGTCCGGCAAGCTGCCCCTCCGACGGACGCAGCGGCTTGCGCTCCCTGACCACGCGCTGTTTGCCTGCCGAGCGGCTGGATACGATGGCGGCCTTGCCGGCCGGCACGGTGCCTTGCACGCGGGGCTTGACCGGGGCCTTGGTCGGCGACGCCGAATTTGAAGTCTCCGCGGGAGTGGTGGCACTGACAGGAAGCGTCGCCACGGACAACCCCGCGGCGATCAACAACACGACCAGGCGCTGCACTTCCATGCCGACTCCCTCCCCTGGGCCTCCGCCAAAGCCGACGGCGGAAATTCTCCGTACGCATTGAACCGCGCCGAGCCGCCGCCCGATCGCCCACTAACCGGCCGCGATCGCCGCCAAATCGGCGCTCTTTGCCATGGCCGCATCGATCGGGCGACTCGACGTTGCCATGCCCCTACGTTGGCGCCGGATTGTATACGGGTGTGGCGCGCGCGGACCAGCCCATAACTCTCTTTATGTATTAACGCTTATCCGGCCCTCCTAAAGTGCTACCTGAGCTTGCCCAGGCTCACGGGACTGCCCTTACCGAGGCGCAAGGGACATGAGACTCCGGGAACTCACCTGTGCTCCGAAAATGAAAAGGGCCCGCTCTGCGGGCCCTCCAGGCTCTCGACCGACGCGTTACTGCTCGAGAGCGCGCCGGCGACGGGCCGCGGCGAGTCCGACCAGACCCAGGCCCAGAAGGGCCAGTGAGCCGGGCTCGGGAACCGGGATCTCCTGCGGCCGATCAGCGCTGAACAGCGACACGTGAGAAATGCTGCCGTTCTGCGGCCAGATCAGCGGGTTCGATACGAAGATGTCTTCCACGCCGTTCCAGTTGTATCCGTTCGGCCCGAGGTCGAAGTAGATCTGATTCGGCGAATTGTTGCCGTCCTTGACCAGCAGGATGCAGGTCCCACAGACAAACGCGAACGGGCCGTCCCAACTGATCGTGGCGGTTTCATTGCCGCCGCCGAAGACCGTGGTGTACGACCCGGCAAACGGCTTTTCTTCCGACTGCGGGTTTTCTCCCGGAGAGTTCGCCTTGTAGTACTCGGTGACCGTGTAGCCGAGAATCGCGGACAGGCACGCTTCGTTGCAATTGCTGTTCTGGTTGATCGTGCCGAGGGCATCTGCAGGGTTGATGATGAGCGTGGCCTGCGCCGGCGCCATCGCGACCCCTCCAGCCATGACAGCAGCCGCGGCCATCGCCTTGAGCATAGGTACTGTTTTCATCTTCCTTCCTTGTTGCAGTTCAGAAGTCGCTGACTGCTCGCTCCTGCACTATCCGAAAAGTGTCCCCGGCCTACTGGTACGCACATCCCGTGCCATGGGAAAAAATCCCATTGCCAGCAGCATGTTGCGACGCGGTAATCCCTTCGGCTCAGGATCATTTGTAAAGAATATCGACGCAGACATGCTTCGTTGCGCGCACATCGCAACCCTTGGGCCGCACAGCGGCGGCGCCAGGTCCGGGGCAGTGCTTACCGCGGACCCCATGGGCACCAGTCCCAACTGCCCGGAGCTCCTTCAGGAGGAGAAGAGAGCAAACGGGGGTGCTGCGGCGGTCGGGTAGGATGCCCCGCGCGATCAGACACAGCGCCTTCAGGTCGACGATCGAGCCGTTGCCAGACATTGCGGGAGCTCGGGCTTGCCAGTCGCTTCAGGCGCCAGTGAACAAGTAGCGATCTGACGCGACACACCGGGATACGGCGCCGAAGCGCCGTCACCCGTAATGAACTCTCCTACGAAACACGACCCAACGGGAATCATTTGAATGAGCAACTTCTGGGATCTGATGTGGCTGATCTTCTCCGCCTTCGTCTTTGTCGCGTACCTGGTCGTCATGTTCCAGATCGTGGTCGATCTCTTCCGCGACACCGAACTGGGCGGAGTTTCCAAGGCCGCGTGGATCATCGGTCTGCTGGTGCTGCCCGTGCTGACGGCACTGCTTTACGTGATTGTGCGCGGCCAGGGCATGGCAAGACGGCAGCGGGCCGCGCTGCAGCAGGTACGGTCGGAAGCCGAAACGCAGCTCCGGGCATTGGCCGGCAAGTCTCCCGTCGAGCAGATTGCCGACGCCAAGGCCATGCTCGACGCCGGCACGATCAGCGCGGACGAGTTTGCGAGACTCAAGGCCAAGGCTCTGGCCTGACGCTCACCCCGCACGACGCCCAGGAAACGGACGCCCTAGCTCCGTGAGCCCGTCGTTGCAACGACTTGCCCGCTTTGCTCCCGGACTGCCGGCGCTCGCCGCCTACCGGCGCAGCGACTTTCCGCACGATCTTTCCGCCGGGCTCGCGGTCGCCGCGATGGCAATTCCGGGCAGCGTCGCCACCGCGCAGCTGGTCGGCTTCTCCCCGGTCGTGGGCCTGTATGCCAGCACGCTGCCGATGATCGCGTACGCGTTATTCGGCACGTCGCGCCAGTTGATGGTGGGGCCGAGCGCGGCCACCGCCGCGATCGTCGCGGCCGCAGTCGCGCCGCTGGCCGGCGGCAGCGCCGAACAGGCGCTGTCGCTGGCGATCGCGCTGACGTTCATCACGGGACTGCTGTTCGTGGGGGCGAGCTTCTTGAGACTCGGTGCAATCGCGGACTTCCTGTCGAAACCGATCCTGGTCGGTTTCATGAACGGCGTTGCGATAAACGTCGTGCTGAACCAACTCGGTGTGCTGTTCGGCTTTCGCATCGAGGCCAGCGGCATCGTGCCGCGCACGCTCGAGTTCTTCGAGCGACTTCCGACGACGCACGGACCGACGCTCGCAGTCGGGCTGGCCACGATGGCGCTGCTGCTAGTGCTGCCCCGCATCAGCCGGCGCCTGCCAACCACCCTCGTGGCACTGGTGGTCGCCGGTCTCGCGGTTCACCTCCTCGGGCTCGATGGCCAGGGCGTCCGCACGATCGGGGCCGTGCCGTCAGGATTCCCCGTGCCGAAGGTTCCCGAGATCCCGCTCGAGAACCTGCCGATCCTGGTCGCCGAGGCCGCCGGCCTGGCACTGGTGATGTTCTCGACGACGATGCTGGCGGCGCGCAGTTTCGCCGATCGCAACCGCTACGAGATCGACGCTGACCGCGAGATCGCCGCGCTCGGCGCCGCCAATATCGCTGCCGCCCTCGCGCAGAGCTTCGTCGTCACCGGCACCAATTCCCGCACTGCGGTCGGCGAGGTCGCCGGCGGCCGCACGCAGATGACCGGGATCGTGACGGCCGTCGTGATCGCGCTCGTGGTGGCCTTCTTCACCTGGCCGCTTCAGTACATACCATCGGTTTCTCTCGCAGCCGTGCTGGTCGTGGCGGGAGCGTCGCTCTTCAGCTGGGGCAACGTGTCGGCGATCGGCCGAATCGATCGCCGCGAATACTGGATCGCAATGGTTGCCACCGTCGGCGTCATCGTTGTCGGTGTGATGAACGCAATCCTGCTGGCCGTGGTGCTGGCGCTGCTGAGCTTCGTGCAGCTGGCGGCGCGGCCGAAGGTCGAACTGCTCGGCACCATCGAGGGCGAATACGGGTTCCACTCGCTCGCGCGCCACCCGGAAGCTGCCGCGCCAGAGGGGTTGATGCTGTTTCGCTTCAACGGCGCAATCATTTTCTTCAGCGCGGCCCATTTCAAACGCGAAGTCATCCGATCGATCGCTGCGGCCGGTAATGTCCGCTGGTTCGTGCTCGACCTGATGCCGGTCAACATGATCGACGCCACCGGCGTATTCACGATCAAGGAACTGTTCGAGGAACTGCGCGCCCGCGGCATTACGACCTGTGCCGTCGGACGCGAGACCGAGTGGATCGACTGGGCCGCTGCGCGCGGCCTCGAAGAACGCCTGGCGATGACGCGCTTCTTTCCCACGCTGGCCCGCGCCGCTAGCGCCTTCGCAGAAGAAGCCGGGGCGGCACGAGCGGCCCCGCCCCCTGCGGAACGCTGAACGGCGGCGAGGACCTGCCGCCGTGGCGGCTTGCGTTGGCGGCGCTTAGCCGCCGCGTGCGTCCCGCTTGGCCTGATTGCGGGCATTGCGTGCCCGCACCTTTGCCATCTGGGCCGTGCGATTGAGCTGCACCGGCGCGGGCACGACGCCGACGCGCCCCGATTTGCGCGCAGCGACCGCGCCCTTCGCACGGACCGTGGCCACCTTGCCGGCTGCCGCCTGCCCGGCCCGCTTGCGCGCCAGTGCCTTTGCTACTGCGGACTTGAGGTCGCCCAGGCGGCGCCGGGCGTTGAGCTTGTCCAGTTTGGCGGTGAATCGCGCCAGCGCCTCGTCGAACAGGCGCGCCTTCTTGTCGAACACGGCCATCGCGGTGACCTGCGAGCCGGTCTTCGCTCCGGTGGTGGCACGGTTCGTGCGCCGCAGCTTGCGATGCAGGTCCCGGTTCTTGTCGCGCAGCTTTCGCGTGCGCTCGATTTTTGCGCGCAGCGTTGCCGGCGTCCACGCAACGCCACTTCCGGCGAAACTCGCCTCGACCAGCGCGAATTCGGATTGAGTGCACCACTTGCGTGCGGTCGCGAGAGGGATGGCCATCGTGTCGATCCTTTCGTTGAAATCGGGGGGGCGGCCGCCCGCCGTCAATGCAACCGGCCACCTGTAAATCTCGTCAGGCCTTCTCGCGCATCAGCCAGTTGGGCGTCGGCTCGGCCACCTTGTGCAGGCGGTTGCGATCGGTGTGGTGGAACAGTTCATCGCGGCCTCGGATGCGCAGCACGGTGTCCTGCTCGTACGACCAGCTGCCGTCCTCGTGAATGTCGACCTTGATGCGGAACTCGATCGTCTTCTTGGCATGATCAAGGAACGGATTCGAGCAGGTGCCGTTCGTGGGCGAGCCGAACACGCATTCCAGCTCGAACGTGCGGGCATCGGCCGCCGCATGCCCGATCGCCATCGCCACCTGGCCGCGCGGGATCGTATGCGTCTGGATGATCATGCCGGTGGCGGGCTCCCACAGCCAGTAGCCGACCTGGTCGTGGAATGTGGCGGGCCGGTTCGGCCGCAGCACGTGGGTCCAATAGCGCAGCCCGTAAAGCAGCTGCGGCCCGTTGAGCTGCGGGTCGATTGGTTGCAGTTCATAGCGCTCGTAGAAGGCATCCTTCTTCGAGCCTTCTTCGACCAGGTGCACGTCGAGGCCGCGCTTGCCTTCCCAGATGCCGGCCAGCGGCGCCAGCGGCCCGAGGTTCTTCAGCGTATCGATGTCGACGTCGTCGGGCTCGGTAAAAATGGCGGTAGGAAACTCGTACATGGCTGCGAAGGGACGTGGATGAGTGGATGATGGCGCTTCGGCGCGGCGTGATGGTCAAGGTTCGCGCTGCCCGCGCAAGTATGAGTGCACGCGACGGATGCGTGCTCCGAACCAGCTGAAACGCTCCGAAAGGAAGCGGTAGATCGATGCGCCGACGAGAGTACCGAGGGCAACCGAAGTGATGACGAAGACGACCGTGATCAGGCCTTCGACACCGGCGGCGCGATCACTGAGCATGCGTGTCACGGACAACAGGCCGAGTGACCCCGGCACGACCAGCCAGAAGCTCGGCAGCGATGTCACCGACGACGGCGGCCCGTTGAAGCGCAGGTGGATCAGGTAACTCGCCGGCATCGCGACGATCATGCCGAAGAAGCCGCTGATCTCGGCGCCGAACAGCGCCGCCGCCGCGCGTTGCGCCGCGATTGCTGCCAGCGCTACGAGCAGGATCCACGGCAACGAGTTACGCGGTGCCGAAAAATGCAGGAACACGCCAAGGCAGAACACGGGCACGCCAGCCCAGGCCGCCCAGGGCACTTTCACGAACTGCGAACTCGAGTAAACGAGGTTCTCCGGATGGGCCCCCATCAGCGCGGCGCCCGCCGCCAGCCCGAAGGTGAGCAGCACCAGCTGGACAAAGCCGGTGATGAGCCGGCTGGAACCGCTCACCATGTCGCCGTAGGCCAGTTCCACCATGCCCAGCGTCAGCATGCCGCCGGGCAGGAACGTCACGAGCGGCGGCACCAGCATGTGCAGCGGGTCGACCGGCAGGCCGGAATTTGCGGCATAGAACACCGCGGCCGACACGACCGTGGCGGCAACGACCGGCATCGGCACCGCGAACAGCGTGCGCTCCTGCACCAGCATTTTGAGCAGACCGACGATGAAGCCGAGGACCGCTGCCGCCGCGATGTTGGCCAGTGTCGGCATCAGCACCATGGCCACACCGACCGCCAGAATCGTGTGGCCGATCAGGCTGCCTAGGCGGCCGAAGCGCGCATGGGTACGCAGAATCTCGATCAGCCGGTCCAGCCCCTCGCGCGGCGTTAGCGTCGCGCGCTGCGCCTCATCGCCGAGGCGATAGACCTCTGCGATCTGGTCGAGCCGCAGCGACTGCGTAGGACCTTCAGCCAGCGTCACGCGCTCGGTGGACCCGTCGTGCAGAGTGAAGAAAATCGCCGTGGGCAGCACCACCGCCCGTGTGCGGCCCATGCCATAGGCGAGCGCCACACGCCGCAGCAGAAGCTCGACCTCCGCTGTCTGCTCGCCGCAGGCGAGGTACGCCTGCCCGAGGCGGAACATGAACTCGAGCAGGACGCCGGTATCGGCAGGTGCGGCCGTGGTCATCGCTTTATCGCCCATGCGGATGCCGCAAAGCGGGCCCGACGCGAGACTGGTCTTGCGGTCGGGGCCGCAAGCCTGCCGCCCGTGTGAAGGCCAGCGCCGAGCCCAACGCGGCGGCGGACCGTCGCGCCAGATTCCAGCGAGTCAGGCTCCGTGCCAATCGACCCGCGCTCAGTGGGCTTTGACTTCAGCGCGCGACAGCAGGAACTCCGTCAGCAGCGGCACCGGTCGCCCGGTGGCGCCCTTCGCGTCACCGGACACCGAGGCCGTGCCGGCGATGTCGATGTGCGCCCACTTGTACTTCTTTGCGAAGTGCGACAGGAACAGCGCCGCGGTGATCGACCCCGCCGCCGGACCGCCGAGGTTGCTCATGTCGGCGAAATTGCTCTTGAGCTGCCCCTGGTAGTCGTCCCACAGCGGCATCTGCCAGGCACGGTCGCCCGCGGTCATGCCGGCGGCCAGCAGCTCCGCCGCCAGCGCGTCGTCGTTCGCGAACAGTCCGCTCGCATGCGCACCGAGTGCGATCACGCACGCGCCGGTCAGCGTGGCGAGGTCGATCACGCACGCCGGCTCGAAACGCTCGGCGTAGGTCATCGCGTCGCACAGCACGAGTCGCCCCTCGGCGTCCGTGTTCAGGATCTCGATCGTGATGCCCGCCATCGAGCGCACGACGTCACCGGGCCGGCTGGCATTGCCGCCCGGCATGTTCTCGACTGCCATGACCAGGCCGATCAGGTTGATCGGCAGGCCGAGCTTTGCGACCGTGCGGAAGGTGCCGATCACGCTGCCGCCTCCGCTCATGTCGTACTTCATCTCGTCGAGGTTGGCGCCGGGCTTCAGCGACACGCCACCGGTGTCGAAGGTCATGCCCTTCCCTATCAGCACGATCGGCTTCGCCGTCCCACCCTTGCTGTATTTCATGACGATGAACTTGCACGGCGAGTACGAAGCCCGACCCACGGACAGCGCCGAGTGCATGCCGAGCTTTTCCATGTCGGCGCGCTCGAGCACCTCGACTTCGAAGCCGAACTCCTTGCCGAGCTTCTGCGCGGTTTCGGCCATGTAGCCGGGCGTGCAGACATTGCCGCCGAGGTTGCCGAGATCCTTGGTCAGCGCCATGCCCTCGGCCGTCGCGAGTCCGGTCTTCACCGCGTTCGTGAGTTCAGCGTTCGGCTCCGACTCCACGATCAGCGTGACCCGGCTCGCGCCGCGCGCAGGCAGCGGCTTGGCCCGAGGGGCGTCGAACTTGTACGCGCCGTCGGCCAGCAGACGTGCGGCAGTACGCACACGCCAGGCTGGTGTGCGGTTCGGCAGATCGACGTCAACCAGTGCAACTGCCGCTTCCTTTGCCGCGCCGCCGGCAAGCACCTTGGCGGCCGCGGCCACCGCGTCACGGAACGGCTTGTCGCCGAGCGCCGTGCGCTGACCGAGGCTTACGAGCAGCACACGCTCGGCAGCGATACCACTCAACGCCGGAAACACCAGCGTCGCGCCGGCCTTCTCATCGAGGTCTCCCCGCTTCAGCGCAGCCGTGAGGGCGCCGCCGGCCGCCTGGTCGACCGCCTGTGCCGCCGGCAGCAGCGAGCCGTCGGCATAGGCGCCTACCACCAGCGTGCCGGTCTTCAAGGTCGCCGGCGCGACCTTCGCAAGTGAAATCTCCATCGAAAGCTCCGCGAGTCAATGAAAGAAAGGGAGTGAGCCGGTGAACGCGAGAGCGCTCACCGGCATGAGATCGCGCGACTAGATGCCCCAGGGCAGGCCGGCCAGTTGCCAGGCCACGAGCAGGACCAGCCAGACGGCAGCAATGGCCAGCACATAGGGCAGCATAAGCGCGATGACCGTGCCCACGCCCGCGTCCTTCACGTACTTCTGGCAGAACACGACGATCATCGCGAAGTAGGCATTCAGCGGCGTGATCGAGTTCATCGGCGAGTCGCCGACGCGATAGGCCGCGAGCGTCGCGTCAGGCGGCACGCCGAGCTTCATCAGCAGCGGGACGAAGATCGGCGCGAAGATCGCCCACTTGGGCACGGCACCGGTGATGATCAGGTCGAGAATCAGCACGACGATGACGAAACCGATCAGCAGCCAGACCGCATCGAGGTTGGCCTGCTGCAGGATGTTGGCGAGCGAGATCGCCGCCAGCGGCGCCATGTTGGTGTAATTGAAGTACGCCAGGAACTGGCTGATGATCAGCAGCAGGAAAATGAGGCCGCTCAGGCTGGCGATCGATTTCTGTACGGCATTGATGACATCGACCGACGAATTCATCGTCTTGGCGCCGATGCCGTAGCCGATTCCAGAAGACAGGAAGACCAGCGCGATCGTCACGATCAGGCTGTTCATGAACGGCGAGTTGCCGATGATCGAGCCGGTCTCGGCGTTGCGCAGCGGCGCGCCGGAGGGCAGCGTCAGCAGCCCGACGAACGCCAGCGCCAGCAACAGGCCGATGCCGGCAAACTTCAGCCCGCGGTACTCGTCGGCCGACAGCACGTTCTCGCCCTCGACCACGTAGTCGCCCGTGTACTTGCCGAGCCGCGGTTCGACGATGCGGTTGTTGACGAGCACGACGACCACAGTCATCGCGACCACCGAGGCGATCGAGAACCAGAGGTTCGATGCGAGATCGATCGACTTGTTGGCGTCGAGCAGATGGATCGCGTCGTTGGTGATGCCGACCAGGATGCCGTCGACCGGCACGATCAGGATGTTGACCAGGAAGACGCTCGCCACCGACGCGAATGCCAGCGCGAGGCCCGCCAGCGGGTGACGTCCGACGCTGATGAACGCGGCCCCCGCCAGCGGGATCAGCACCAGGTAGCCGGCATCGGCCGCGATGCTGGAGATGATGCCGACGAAGACCAGGATCCACACCAGCGCCCACGGCGGCGAGATGATGACGAGCTTGCGGATCAGCGCCTTGACCAGTCCGGACGCTTCGGCCACGCCGACGCCGACCATCGCGACGATGATCACGCCGACGGCCTGGAAGCTCATGAAGTTGGACACCACGCCGGTGAACATGAAGCGGATGCCGTCGGCCGTCAGCAGGCTGCGCGCGGCCGTCGTCTGCGTCTCCAGCTTGTGCGTCTCGGGATTGATCACCTGGTAGGTGATCGCCACACCCATCGCGTAGAAGATGTGTGACAGGACGATGACGAGGGCGATGAGGATCAGGAAGATCACGACCGGGTGCGGCACCTTGTTGCCGACCCGCTC
>DAOMFI010000085.1:0-13325 GCA_035429725.1 Burkholderiaceae bacterium
TATTGAAGGTCCGGTTCTCGGGGCCGTCGTGGGTCGAAGTCAAGGATGCCGAGGGCAAAGTCCTGTTGTCACAGCACAGCACCGCCGGCGCTGAACATGTGATCGAAGGCACACCGCCGTTCTATGTCGTCATCGGCGACACCACCAAGGCGGCGGTGGAGGTACGCGGCGAGAATTACGACCTCGCGCCTTACACGCGCCAGAACGTGGCCCGTTTCACGGTCAACTGACGACGCGATGAATCAGCCGACGGAACCGATCGAGTGCCTTGCTCCGCCCGCGCGTCCGGCCGCAAGACGGCCGACGCGCCAGGTGGAGCTGCAGTGGGGCAAAAAGGTGGTCCGGGTCGGCGGCGACGCGCCGGTGATGGTGCAGTCGATGACCAATACGGACACGGCTGATGCCATTGCCACGGCGATCCAGGTCAAGGAACTCGCGCAGGCGGGATCGGAGGCTGTCCGCATCACGGTCAACTCGCCGGAAGCGGCTGCCGAGGTCGCCGCGATCCGCGAGCAGCTCGATCGCATGGGCGTCGGCGTTCCGCTGATCGGCGACTTCCACTACAACGGGCACAAATTGCTGACACAGTATCCGGGCTGCGCCCAGGCGCTGTCCAAATACCGCATCAACCCCGGCAACGTGGGCAAGGGCGCGCGCGGCGAGGACAACTTCGCGCAGATGATCGAAGTGGCCTGCCGCTACGGAAAACCGGTGCGGATCGGGGTCAACTGGGGTTCACTCGATCAGGCACTGCTTGCGCGCATGATGGACGAGAACGCCGCGCGTTCGGAACCGTGGGAGGCCAGCGCCGTGCTGCGCGAGGCGCTTGTGCGGTCGGCGGTGGAAAGCGCGCGACGTGCCGAGCAACTGGGCCTGCCCGGCAACCGCATCTGCCTGTCGGCGAAGGTGAGCGGGGTGCAGGACCTGATTGCCGTCTACCGCGCGCTGTCGCAACGCTGTGACTATCCGCTTCATCTCGGGCTGACCGAGGCTGGCATGGGCAGCAAGGGCATCGTCGCCTCGACCGCCGCGCTGGCGGTGCTGCTGCAGGAGGGCATCGGCGACACGATTCGCGTATCGCTGACGCCGGCGCCGGGCGAATCACGCACGCGGGAAGTCCAGGTGGCGCAGGAGATACTGCAGACACTGGGCCTGCGTGCCTTCACGCCGATGGTCGTGGCGTGTCCGGGGTGCGGCCGCACCACGAGCACGTTCTTCCAGGAACTCGCCGACAGCATTCAATCGTGGCTGCGCGAACAGATGCCCGTCTGGCGCCAGCAGTACCCCGGGGTCGAGTCGATGAGCGTTGCCGTCATGGGCTGTGTCGTGAACGGCCCGGGCGAGAGCAAGCATGCGAATATCGGCATCAGCCTGCCGGGTTCCGGCGAGGCCCCTGTCGCGCCGGTGTTCGTCGATGGCGCCCGCACGGTCACGCTCAAGGGCGACCGCATCGCCGAGGAGTTCCAGGCGATTGTCGACGACTACGTGCGGCGCCGCTACGCGCGCGCTACGGCCGAGCACTGAACCATGTCGACGCAACGCAAGCTTGCCGCCGTCCGCGGCATGAACGACCTGCTGCCGACCGACGCGGTGTTGTGGGAGTGGTTCGAGGCGCGCGTGGCGGACTGGCTGCGCAGCTACGGCTACCAGCAGATTCGCACACCGATCGTCGAGTACACGGAACTGTTCGTGCGCGGCATCGGTGAGGTCACCGATATCGTCGAGAAGGAGATGTACTCCTTCGAGGACAAGCTCAACGGCGAGAAGCTCACGCTCCGCCCCGAGTTCACCGCCGGCGTGATCCGCGCCGTGGTCGAGCACAACCTGACTTACGACGCGCCCCGACGCGTATGGTCGATCGGGCCGTTGTTCCGTCACGAGCGGCCGCAGCGGGGTCGCTACCGCCAGTTCCACCAGGTCAATGTGGAGGCCGTGGGTTTCGCCGGCCCGGATATCGATGCCGAACTGATCGTCATGCTGGCGCGGCTGTGGAAGATCCTTGGGCTTGACCGCGTCGGCCGGGTGCGGCTCGAACTCAACTGCCTCGGGCAGGCCGATGAACGAGCGCGGCACCGTACCGATCTGATCGCGTACCTGTCGCGCCACGAGCCCCGGCTCGATGCCGACGCCCGCCGCCGGCTGCACACCAATCCGCTGCGCATCCTGGATACCAAGAATCCGGACCTTGCCGAGGTCGTAGCCGGTGCGCCGCGCATCGTCGACTATCTGGGAGAGGCGTCGCGCGCGCACTTCGAAGGCCTGCAGTCGCTGCTGCAGGCGGCCGGCATCGAGTTCACCGTCAACCCACGCATGGTGCGGGGGCTCGATTACTACAACCTCACCGTGTTCGAGTGGATCACCGATGCACTGGGCGCGCAGGGGACCCTCTGTGGCGGAGGGCGCTATGACCCGCTGATCGAACGCCTGGGAGGCAAGGCAACGCCGGGTATCGGTTTCGGAATGGGCATCGAGCGCGTCATCGAATTGCTGCGTGAAAGCGGCACCGTGACGACCGGCACCAGCACCGACATCTATGTTCTGCACCAGGGCGGGGCGACGCAGAGGGATGCATTCCTACTGGCCGAGAGGCTGCGCGATGCCGGTCTCGATGTCATCCTGCATGCTGGCGACGCCAGCCTGAAGTCCCAGATGAAGAAGGCCGACGCGAGTGGAGCAGAGTACGCCGTCATCGTCGGTCAGGCCGAGGCCGAGGCGGGTGCAGCAGCCATCAAGGCGCTGCGGGCGACGGCTCCTTCGGCGCCGTTTGCCGAGCAGCGTATCGTGCCGCTCGCTGACGTCCCCGATGCGCTGGTGGACGCCCTGACACTGACTGAAACGGAATAGGTAAAAAATGGCATACGACCTCGAAGAACAAGAACAGCTCGCGCAACTGAGGGCGTGGTGGCAGAAGTACGGCAACCTCATCACGACGATCATCACCATCGTTCTGCTCGGGTTCGCGGCGTACAACGGCTGGCGCTGGTACGAGCGCGATCAGGCCAAGACCGCGGCCGGTGCGTACGGACAGCTCGAGCAGGCCGTGCAGGCGCGCGATGCGGCGAAGGTGCAGACCCTGGCGAACTCGATCATCGAGCATTACGGGCGCACGACCTACGCGGTGATGGCGGCTCTGCAGGCGGCCAAGGTGAATGCCGACCTCGGGGAACTGGGAAAGGCGGCCGAGCAACTCCAGTGGGTGATCGACAAGTCGGGCCATGAGGAGTTGAGGGCGATCGCGCGGGTTCGCCTTGCCGGCGTACTGCTGGACGAGAAGAAGTTCGACGCCGCACTGCAGGCGCTGGCCTTCGATGCGCCGGCCGGATACCTCCCCAGCGTGCTCGACCGACGTGGCGACGTACTGCTCGCGCAGAACAAGACTGACGAAGCACGGGCCGCCTACCGGGATGCGTTGGCTAAGGCCGACGCCCAGCACCCGCTGCGCGCCATCATCCAGCTCAAGCTGGATGCACTGCCGGCGCCCGCCGCGTCATGATTTGCATGCCGCCAGCGGAGCGCACTCGTCGCCCTTGGGGCAGTGCGGTCCGCGCGCTGACGGTATTGGCAACGGCGGCCACGCTGGCCGGATGCTCGAGCATGCCATCGTGGATGCCGTCCTGGCTGGGTGGCGCGCCGAGTGGAGCGGTCGAGCCTGCGCCGCTGGTCGAGTTCGCGGCGACGCTGACGCCCCGGATCGCCTGGCGCACGAACGTTGGCTCGGCGCGCGGGGCGTATCTGCAGCCCGCCGTGCTTGAGAACGCGATCTATGCGGCCAGTGGCGACGGTGTCGTCGCCCGGATTGCTCCGAGCGGCGAGACCGTCTGGCGGGTCGACACCAACGTGGCTTTGACCGGCGGAGTGGGCAGTGACGGGTTCGCGGTAGCCGTTGGCAGTGCGCGCGGTGACGTCATCGTGCTCGGCGCCGATGGCAAGGAGCAGTGGCGAGCGCAGGTGACCGGGAGCGTCCTGTCGCCGCCGCTGGTCGGCCGCGGTCTGGTGGTGGTGCGGGCTTCGGACCATCGCATCACGGCATTCGACGCGGCGACCGGTCGGCGCCGCTGGACCTACCAGCGGACGATACCGCCGCTGACGCTGAAGGCGTCAACGCCGATGGTGTTTGCGGGCGATCTTGTCGCGGCCGGGTATCCCAGCGGCCGGCTGGTCATGCTGGCGTCCGCCAACGGTGCGGTGCGATGGGACGTGCCCGTGACCGAGCCGCGCGGAGCGACCGAGGTCGAACGACTGGCGGATGTCGTCGGCGCGCCGCTGGTCGTTGGCGCGGACATTTGTGCAGCCGCATTCCAGGGGCGCGTGGCGTGCTTCGAAACGAGCAATGGCAATCTGCGCTGGGCGCGCGACCTGTCCGCTGGCAGCGGGCTCGGTGGCGACACGCGCCGTATTTTCGCGGTCGACGCCAAGTCGAACGTGGTCGCGTTTGCCGCGACGTCGGGTGCCAACGCGTGGCGGCAGGAGTCGCTGCTCAACCGTTCGCTATCCGCACCTCTGGCGCTGCGTCGGGCCGTGCTCGTCGGCGATTACGCAGGTTATGTGCATTTCCTGTCGCCCGAGGATGGGGCATTCCTGGCTCGGGTGGCACTCGGCAGCCGCATCACGGCCACGCCGCGCGAGTTCGGCGGCGGCTCGATCGTCCAGACTCAAGACGGCACCGTAGCCCTGCTGACCCTCGAATAGGGTGCCGTGAAGCCCGTCATTGCCATCGTCGGCCGACCGAATGTCGGCAAGTCGACCCTGTTCAATCGCCTGACACGATCACGGGCCGCGCTGGTGGCGGACTTCCCGGGGCTGACGCGCGATCGTCATTACGGTGTAGGCCGGGTCGGCCCGCGCGACTACATCGTCATCGATACCGGCGGCTTTGAGCCGCTGCATGCCGAAGGCATTGCGAGGGAGATGGCCGCGCAGGCCGAGCAGGCGATCGCGGAGAGTGATGCCATCGTCTTCGTGCTGGATGCGAGGGAAGGCGTTACGGCGCAGGACCGCCGCATCGGCGAACGTCTGCGCTTGGCCGGCCGCCCGGTCTGGCTCGCGGTGAACAAGGCGGAAGGGCTGCCGCCAGAAGCCATCGCCGAATTTCATGAACTGGGCCTCGGCGAGCCGCTCGCGATATCCGCTGCCCATGGCGAGGGTGTGCGCGATCTCATGGATGTGGCGCTCGCACCATTTGCGCAACCCGAGGAAGACACCGGCGCGGCCGAAGCGCCGGGTGCGGCGCGGCGGGTGCGCGTTGCCGTGGTGGGGCGTCCCAATGTCGGCAAGTCGACGCTGATCAATGCGTTGCTGGGCGAGGAGCGCCTGATTGCCTTCGACCAGCCTGGGACGACGCGCGACGCGATCGAGGTCGAGTTCGACTACGGCGGCCGGCCGTACACACTGATCGATACCGCGGGGTTGCGCCGGCGCGGCAAGGTGTTTGAAGCAGTCGAGAAGTTTTCCGTCGTCAAGACCCTGCAGGCGATCTCCGACGCCAACGTGGTCATCCTGCTGCTTGATGCGTCGGCGGAAGTCTCCGACCAGGATGCGCACATCGCCGGCTACATCCTCGAAAGCGGCCGTGCGCTCGTCATCGCGGTCAACAAGTGGGACGGACTCGACGAGTACCAGCGTGACCGCATCCGGCGCGAGATCGAACGCAAGCTGCACTTCCTGCGCTGGGCGCGCGTGCACACGATCTCGGCGTTGAAGCGCAGCGGACTCGCCGCGGTCATGCGTTCCGTATCAGAAGCGCATGCGGCAGCGTTCGCAAAGCTGCCGACGCCGAAGCTGACCCGGGCGCTGCTCGCCGCGGTCGCGAGCCAGATGCCGCCGCGCGCCGGACAGCAGCGACCGAAGCTGCGTTACGCGCACCAGGGCGGAATGAACCCGCCGGTCATCGTCATCCACGGCAACTCGCTGGGCCACGTGCCGGAGACCTATCGGCGCTATCTGGAAGGGCACTTTCGCGCGGAGTTCAAGTTGACGGGCACGCCGCTGCGGGTCGAGTTCCGTACCAGCAGAAACCCTTACGCCAACTGAGCGCCGCGCCGGGCCGCCCCAAGCAAGCTCGCGCCGCAGCGCGAAGCGCGGAGGCTTTCTCTGAGCGCCGCGCCGGGCCGCCCCAAGCAAGCTCGCGCCGCAGCGCGAAGCGCGGAGGCTTTCTCTGAGCGCCGCGCCGGGCCGCCCCAAGCAAGCTCGCGCCGCAGCGCGCCGCGCGTCGGCTCCCACGTTGGCGGGCGGTGGCGAACGCGGTTCTTTTCCGCTACATTGAATCGACTGGGCCCGTCCCCATTTAGATGGAACACGACGGTCGGTTCGTCCTTTCACTGAACCGAACACAAGAAGCGGCATCAAACCGCTGGAGCAGACAAAATGAGTAACAAAGGGCAACTTCTACAAGACCCGTTTCTGAACGCGCTGCGCAAGGAACACATCCCGGTCTCCATCTACCTCGTCAACGGCATCAAGCTGCAGGGGCAGATCGAGTCCTTCGACCAGTACGTCGTCCTGTTGCGCAACACCGTGACGCAGATGGTTTACAAACACGCGATCTCGACTGTTGTGCCGGCGCGTCCCGTCAATCTGAGTGCGGAGTCCGACTCCTGACCGTCTTTCAGGTAGAGAGCCAGCGCGCGGAACGCTCCGAGCGGGCCTTCCTGGTAAGCGTCGCGCGGGGCCGGCGCGATGACCCGGAAGCCGTCGAAGAACTTACGCAACTGGCCATTTCGGCCGGCCTGACGCCCGCCGGTCACATCGCCGTGCGGCGCGATCGTCCCGACCCCACGCACTTCGTCGGCAGTGGAAAGGTCGAGGAGATCAAGGCGCAAGCCGAGGCCGGCGGCGCCGGCCTCGTGATCTTCGATGTCGCCTTGTCGCCGGCCCAGCAGCGCAACCTTGAGCGTGCCCTTGACCTCTGGGTGCTCGACCGGACGGCGCTGATCCTGGACATCTTCTCGCAGCGAGCGCGCAGTCGCGAAGGCAAATTGCAGGTGGAACTCGCCCAGCTCGAACACCTTTCCACGCGCCTGGTCCGTGGCTGGTCCCACCTGGAGCGTCAGCGCGGAGGCCTGGGCAAGACAGGCGGTCCGGGCGAGAAGCAGATCGAACTCGACCGCCGCATGATCGGCGTGCGGGTGAAGCAGTTGCGGGAGCGGCTCCGGCAGCTCGAGCGCCAGCGACGCACACGCCGCCGTGCCCGTGCCCGCCGCGATGTCCTGTCGGTGTCATTGGTGGGTTACACCAATGCCGGCAAGTCGACGTTGTTCAACGCGCTGACCCGGGCCGGAGCTTTCGCTGCCGACCAGTTGTTCGCCACGCTCGACACGACGTCGCGCCGGCTCTATCTCGGGGAGGGCGAATCCGCCGTCATCTCCGACACCGTCGGATTCATCCGTGGCCTGCCGCACCAGCTGGTCGAGGCGTTCAAGTCGACGCTCGACGAGACGGCCGAAGCCGACCTGCTGCTGCACGTGGTGGACAGCGCTTCGCCGGCGCATGACGAGCAGATGGTCGAGGTTGACCGGGTGCTCGACGAGATCGGTGCCGCCGAGGTTCCGCGGCTCGTCGTCTTCAACAAGATCGACGCCAGCGGGCGTGAACCGGCAATCGAGCGGGACCCCTGTGGTAGCATCGTCGCCGTTTCGGTCAGCGCGAAGACCGGCCAAGGTCTCGACCTGCTGCGCGATGCGATCATCGAGTTTGCGCACCGGTCTCGCGGGGCCGCTCATCCCGAAGGTATCTCTGCCTGGTCACGTGCCGCCGCGGCGTAGCAGCGCCGGCTTGCACTGATCCCTCATATGCTCCAACCCATTTTTAGCTAGGACACGCATGTCACTCAACGACCCCCAATGGGGCCGCGGGGGCGGTTCGGGCGGCTCCAACAATGACGGCGGTCGGGAAGAGCCACGTCGACCGCAGCGCCCGAACGGCGAAGGGCCGCCGGATCTCGAGGAACTCTGGCGCGACTTCAACCGGCGGCTGAACAGCCTGTTCGGAAAGAAACCGTCCGGTCCGCGCGGTGGCGGCGGGCCGGGCAATTTCAGCGTCAGCCCTCGCGGAACCGGTATCGGGCTCGCCGCGCTGCTGGGAATTGCCGGACTGCTCTGGCTGGCGAGCGGCTTCTACATCGTCCCGGAAGGTCAGGTTGGCGTGGTGACGACCTTTGGTCGCTACACCGAGACCACTCCACCGGGCTTCCGGTGGCGCATGCCGTGGCCCGTCCAGTCCAACGAACTGGTCGACATACTCTCGCTGCGCAAGGTCGAAGTCGGAACGCGTGGCCGGGCCGAGCGGCTGAAGGAATCGCTGATGCTGACGGATGACGAGAACATCGTCGACATCCAGTTCGAGGTCCAGTACCGCATCAAGGACGAGGGCGCGCGAGACTACCTGTTCAACAGCCGCAACCCCACGGCTGCCGTCATCCAGACAGCGGAGTCGGCCATGCGTGAGGTGCTCGGCCGCAAGAAGATGGACTCGGTGCTCTACGAATCGCGTTCGGAGATCGCAACAGAGGTCCGCGATCGCATGCAGGAAATGCTCGATCGCTACGGCACGGGGATCCAGGTGTCGGCCGTTGCCATCCAGAACGCCCAGCCGCCCGAGCAAGTGCAGGCGGCCTTCGATGATGCGGTAAAGGCGGGCCAGGACCGCGAGCGGCAGATCAACGAAGGTCAGGCCTACGCCAACGACGTCGTGCCCAAGGCGCGCGGCGCGGCCTCGCGCCTGATGCAGGAGGCGGAGGGTTATCGCACGCGCATCGTGCAGACCGCCGAAGGCGATGCCTCGCGCTTCCGCCAGGTGCTGGCCGAGTACCAGAAGGCTCCTGCCGTGACGCGTGATCGCATGTACCTCGACACGATGCAGCAGGTGTTCTCGAACGCGACCAAGGTCCTGGTCGATTCACGCAATAGCAACCAGCTGCTCTACCTGCCGTTCGACAAGCTGATGCAGCAGGTGACCCAGGAAGGCATGGCGGCGCGCACGCCGCCGACCGTCGTCACCCCGACCGAGCCGGCGCCGGTCGCCACCGATGGACGTACCCGCGATTCACTGCGCAGCCGTGATCGCGAAGCGCGCTGAGGTCCTGCCATGAATCGGATACTTGCCCTTGTTATCGGACTGGTCATCGCGGCGTTCATCGTGCGGGCCAGCACTTTCATCGTGGACCAGCGTCAATCGGCCATCGTGTTCCAGCTTGGCCAGATCACGCGCGTTGTGACGGAGCCCGGCCTTTACTTCCGCATTCCTCTGCTGCAGAACGTGGAATACCAGGACAAGCGCATCCTGACGATCGACACGCCGGTCACCGACCGCGTCCAGACCTCGGAGAAGAAGAACCTGCTGATCGATTCCTTCGTCAAGTTCCGTATCGTCGATCCGCGCCTGTTCCGGGTGAGTTTCCCGGCGGGTGAACGCTCCGCTGAGGACCGGATCGGGACGCTGGTGCGCGACGCGCTGAACCAGGCGGTCAACAAGCGCACCGTCAACGAGATCACTTCGCGCGAGCGCGACAAGGCGATG
This sequence comes from Burkholderiaceae bacterium, assembly GCA_035429725.1. Taxonomy (GTDB): domain Bacteria; phylum Pseudomonadota; class Gammaproteobacteria; order Burkholderiales; family Burkholderiaceae_F; genus JALORV01. The sequence continues at coordinate 9,514 of DAOMFI010000085.1, forward strand.
GAAGAGATCCGCGCCGCCGTGCAGGAGAGGACGAAGAGCTTCGGCATCGAGATCGTCGACGTTCGCCTGAAGCGCGTCGACTTCGTTCCCGAAATCAGCGAGTCGGTCTACCGCCGCATGGAGGCGGAACGCAAGCGCGTCGCGAACGAACAGCGGTCGATCGGGGCTGCGGAGGGCGAGAAGATCCGCGCCGATGCCGATCGCCAGAAGGAGGTCCTGTTGTCCGAGGCCTACCGCGATGCGCAGAAGATCCGCGGTGACGGCGACGCGAAGGCGTCCGCGCTCTATGCGCAGTCCTTTGGACAGAATCCGGAGTTCGCGCGCTTTTATCGCAGCCTCGAGGCCTACCGGGCGAGCTTCCGGAACCGGAACGATGTCATGGTCGTCGATCCGTCGTCGGAGTTCTTCAAGTACATGAAGTCGCCGGATGCGGCTCCGGCACCGAAGCGCTGATGCTCGAAACGCTCGCGCTGGCCTTCGGGCTGATGCTGGTGCTCGAAGGCCTGCTGCCCCTGCTGGCGCCGGCAGCGTGGCGCCAGATGTTCCAGCGCGTGACCGAGCTCAATGACGGCCAGATCCGCTTCTTCGGCCTGCTCGCCGTCGTGGGCGGCGCGCTATTGTTCTGGTTCCTGAGCTGACCCGGATCGACTGAACTGCGGCCTGGCCGCAGTGGCGCCACGACCTCGCCCATCCGCTGCTGCCATGCCACGTTGGCTCCTGCCCGAGAACATCTCTGACGTGCTACCGCGCGAGGCGCGCCGCGTCGAAGAAGTCCGGCGTGCGCTGCTCGACCTGTATGCCGGATACGGTTACGAACTGGTCATTCCCCCGCTGATCGAATACATCGATTCGCTGCTGACGGGAACGGGCAGCGATCTCGACCTGCGGACCTTCAAGCTCGTCGACCAGGCCAGTGGACGCCTGCTCGGGCTGCGTGCCGACATGACGCCGCAGGCGGCCCGCATCGATGCACACATCCTCAATCGCTCTGGCGTGGTGCGACTGTGCTACGCGGGAAGCGTTCTGCATGCGCGACCGCTGCATCCGCTCGCTGCGCGGGAGGCGATGCAGGTGGGCGCAGAACTCTACGGCGCCGCTGGCGTGCCGGCCGATCTTGAAATGCTGGAACTCGCCGTAAAGTCGCTGCGACTGGCCGGCCTCGGACGGGTGAGTCTTGATCTGGGCCACACGGGTGTCGTCGGCGGCCTGCTCGACCTCGCCCGGATGTCCGACGTCGTCGAGGACGAGATCCTGTCTGCGCTGAGCACGAAAGACATTCCGGCGCTGCATGCGACCGTCAAGGCGCTGCCGCCGCCGGTCCGCGACGGCCTGCTTGCCTTGGGCCGGTTGAGCGGCGGCCCGGATGTCATCGAAGCGGCCCGCCGGGTCTTGCCACCCGAGCCAGGCATCCGTGCCGCCCTCTCGGAGCTCGAGCTGCTGACGGCGCGGTGCGGAGCGGACGCCGTGTCGGTGGATCTCGCGGACCTGCATGGTTACCGCTATCACACCGGCATCACGTTCGCGGTCCATGCCCCGGAACTTCCGAGCGCCGTGCTGCGCGGCGGCCGCTACGACAACATCGGCAAGGCATTTGGCCGCGCGCGGCCGGCAGTCGGCTTTTCGATCTATCTGCGCGAACTCGTCCGGCTGCTGGGCACCCGCGCGGCGCGTGCGATTCTGGCGCCGGCTGACGACGACGCGGCGCTGCGTGAGGCGATTGGCAGGCTGCGTGCCGATGGCGAGATCGTGGTCCAGCGCCTCCCCGAAGAGCGCGCCGGGCCGGACTCCGGCGAATTCAACTTCGACCGTGAACTGCGTCGTGTCGGCAACGCGTGGCAGGTTGCCGCGCGCGAAGGCGCGGAACTCGTGAAATAGGAATCACAATGGCAGAGAACGTGGTCGTCGTCGGCACCCAGTGGGGCGACGAAGGCAAAGGGAAGATCGTCGACTGGCTGACCGAGGACGTCGATGGTGTCGTGAGGTTCCAGGGCGGACACAACGCCGGACACACCCTGGTTATCGGCGGCAAGAAGACAATTCTGCGTCTGATCCCGTCGGGCATTCTCCGGCCCAGGACGGCCTGCTACATCGGCAACGGGGTTGTGCTGTCGCCGACCGCGTTGCTGGCCGAAGTGGATGAACTTCAGTCGGCGGGTGTCGACGTCGCCTCCCGCCTGCTGATCAGTGGTAACTGCCCGTTGATCCTCGACTACCACGTGGCTCTCGACAAGGCGCGCGAGGCCCGGCGTGGCGACGCCAAGATCGGCACGACCGGCCGTGGCATCGGCCCCGCGTACGAGGACAAGGTGGCGCGCCGGGCGGTGCGGGCGCAGGACCTCTTCGATGCCGACCGCTTCGCCAACGGTGTGCGCGAGGCGCTCGATTTCCACAATTTCGTGCTTGAACGGTACTTCGGTGCGCCGCCCGTCGAAGCGTCGAAGGTGATCGATGACACGCTCGCGCTCGCGGATCGGATCCGGCCGATGGTGACCGACGTCTCGTATCGGCTCAACGCCGTGATGGCGAGCGGGCATCGCCTGCTGTTCGAGGGCGCGCAGGGCACGTTGCTGGATGTTGACCACGGCACCTATCCGTACGTGACGTCGAGCAATACGGTCGCTGGCGCCGCTGCGGCCGGAGCCGGCGTCGCCCCGCAACGGCTCGACTACGTGCTGGGCATCACCAAGGCCTACTCGACGCGGGTGGGGTCGGGGCCGTTTCCGACGGAACTGCTGGAGGCCACCGGCGAACACCTGCGGCAGCGCGGGCAGGAGTTCGGTTCTGTCACGGGACGTCCGCGCCGCTGCGGCTGGTTCGATGCGGCAGGGCTCAAGCGGGCGGTGCAGTTGAATGGCACGACGGGTCTTTGCATCACCAAGCTCGATGTCCTGGACGGGCTGCCGACCGTGCGGCTCGGTGTCGGCTACCGGTTTGACGGGCGGGTGGTCGACATCCTGCCCTATGGCGCCGATGCGGTCGGGCGTTGTGAACCGGTCTATGAGGAGTTCAAAGGCTGGTCCGAGTCGACTTTTGGTATCCGGGAGTGGGACGCGCTGCCGGAAAACGCACGGCGTTATCTCGAGCGGCTCGCGGACGTGCTGGGTGTTCCGATCGACCTCGTTTCCACCGGGCCGGACCGCGAGCAGACGATCGTGCTGCGGCATCCGTTCCGCCACTGAAGCGGAACGCCGGTGAAGGATCTCTACGTCAACTGGGACGAGTACCACCGGCTGATCGAAAGGCTCGGCCTGGCGGTGCACGAATCGGGATGGCGCTTTGATTCGCTGCTTTGCCTCGCGCGCGGCGGCCTGCGGGTCGGCGACATCATTTCCCGCGTCTATGACATGCCGCTCGCGATCCTGGCGGCAAGCTCGTATCGCGAGGCTGCGGGACGGGCGCAGGGCCAACTCGACATCGGCGAGTACATCACGATGACGCATGGTTCGCTGCACGGCTCGCTGCTGCTGGTCGATGACCTGGTCGATTCCGGAATCACACTGAGCCGCGTCATCGAGCATCTGAGGCAGCGCTATCCGGAAATCACCGACGTGCGCACTGGTGTCATCTGGTACAAGGCGTGCTCGTCGTTCAAACCCGACTACTACGTCGAGTATCTGCCGACGAACCCCTGGATCCACCAGCCCTTCGAGGTCTACGACGCGATGGGTCCCGAGGGTCTTGCAGCGCGGGTTCGCAGCGGCGAGACGAGCTGAATCCGCTGGCAATCGAACTGAGGGGCAGGTGGGCATCAGGAAGCACGCAGGTGCTGCGCTTCCCGTTCACGAAACAAAATGGCCGTTGCCGGCCATTTG
>DAOMFI010000086.1:0-3153 GCA_035429725.1 Burkholderiaceae bacterium
TGAGCGCGCACGGCCGCTCCGAAGCGCTCATCCCGCAGCGCCTGGCGCGGAGGGCAATCCATTGACTGCGGCTTCTGCGCTGGTGGGAGTCCAGGCGCCAGAGGCGCTCGACCTGTGGGTGCGCGCGGCCGGCGACCGCTTCGAGCGCGCCGCCGCCGAGATGTTGCCCCCGCCGGACCGCGAGCCGCAGCGTCTGCACGCGGCGATGCGATATGCGGTGCTGGGCGGTGGTAAGCGCGTGCGACCGCTGCTGGTGTACGCGGCCGGAGAGGTGACCGCGGCCGACGCGGAAGCGCTCGACCGCGCGGCGCTGGCGGTCGAGTACGTGCACGCGTATTCGCTCGTGCACGATGACCTGCCGTGCATGGACAACGATGTTCTACGCCGCGGCAAGCCGACGGTGCATGTGGCCTTCGATGAAGCCACCGCCATGCTCGCCGGCGACGCCCTGCAGGCGGAGGCGTTTGCAGTCATCGCCGACGGCTCCTTGCCGGCACCGCAGACGGCATCGCTGATGCGGGAACTGGCGCATGCGGCCGGCACACAGGGCATGTGCGGCGGGCAGGCGATCGATCTTTCGGTGGTCGGGCGTCAGATCGCGCCGACTGAGCTGGAGCGCATGCACCGGATGAAGACCGGCGCGCTGTTGAAGGCGGCCGTGCTGATGGGGGCGTTGTCGGGCCAGTCGGCGCTCCTGACCGAGTGCACCCGCGAGGCGCTGAACCGCTATGGCGACGCCATGGGCCTCGCGTTCCAGGTCGTGGACGACATCCTCGACGTCGAAGGCAGTACCGCCGACCTCGGCAAGACCGCGGGCAAAGACGCCGCGCAGAGCAAGCCCACCTACGTCTCGGTGCTCGGACTCGATGCGGCACGCGCGCTGAGCCTGCGGCTGCGTGCCCAGGCGCTCGAGGCGGTCGCGGGACTCGGGCCGCGCGCGGCGCGGCTGCGGGAGCTGGCGGACTTCATCGTCTGCCGGAACCACTAGGGCAAGGAATGAGTTCGCTGCTGCAGGACATCAACACGCCGGCCGAACTGCGTCGGCTCGATCGCTCACAGCTTCCGGTGCTGGCCGACGAACTGAGGCAGTTCGTTCTGGCGTCGGTGTCGAAGACGGGCGGCCATTTGAGCTCCAACCTGGGCACGGTCGAACTGACGATCGCGCTGCACTACGTGTTCAACACGCCGGACGACCGCATCGTCTGGGACGTCGGCCACCAGACTTATGCGCACAAGATCCTGACCGGACGGCGCGAAGGCATGGCGAAGCTGCGCCAGTACGGTGGTGTGTCGGGTTTCCCGCGGCGTTCGGAGAGCGAGTTCGACACCTTCGGCACGGCGCACTCGTCGACCTCGATCTCGGCAGCGCTCGGCATGGCGGTGGCGGCGCGCAACCAGGGCAGCGACCGGCACGCGATCGCCGTCATCGGTGACGGCGCGATGAGCGCCGGCATGGCCTTCGAGGCGCTGAACAATGCCGGCGTCACCGAGAACATTCGCCTGCTGGTGGTGCTGAACGACAACGACATGTCGATCTCACCGGCAGTGGGCGGGCTCAACCGCTATCTTGCGCGGCTGATGAGCGGCCGCTTCTACGCCGCGGCCAAGCAGGCCGGCAAGCAGGTGCTGAAGAACTTCCCGCCGGTGTTCGAACTCGCCCGGAAGCTTGAGGAACATGCCAAGGGCATGGTTGTGCCCGGAACGCTCTTCGAAGAGTTCGGGCTCAACTACATCGGGCCGATCGACGGCCATGATCTCGAGTCGCTGATCCCGACGCTGCAGAACCTGAAGCAGCTGCCGGGTCCGCAGTTCCTGCACGTAGTGACGCGCAAGGGCCATGGCTACAAGCTCGCCGAGGTCGACCCGGTGCTGTATCACGGGCCGGGCAAGTTCGACCCCAGCGTCGGCATCACGAAGGCCGCGCCCGGCAAGCCGACCTACACGCAGGTCTTCGGCGACTGGCTGGTGGACGCGGCCGCGGCGGATGCGCGCGTCGTCGGCATCACGCCGGCCATGCGCGAAGGCTCCGGACTCGTGCGCTTCGAGCAGGAGTTCCCTGACCGGTATTTCGACGTCGGCATCGCTGAGCAGCACGCGGTGACCTTTGCCGCCGGTCTGGCGTGCGACGGCATGAAGCCCGTGGTCGCGATCTACTCGACGTTCCTGCAGCGCGCGTATGACCAGCTGATCCACGACGTGGCGCTGCAGAACCTGCCGGTCGTGTTCGCGCTCGACCGTGGCGGTCTTGTGGGTGCCGATGGCGCCACGCATCACGGCGCGTTCGATCTGTCGTTCCTGCGCTGTATCCCGAACATGGTCGTGATGACGCCATCGGACGAGAACGAGTGCCGTCAGATGCTGACCACGGCGCTGCAGCTCGACGGGCCCGCAGCCGTGCGCTACCCGCGCGGCACCGGCCCGGGCGCAGCGGTCCAGCAGGAGATGGCGAGCTTGCCGCTGGGAAGGGGCGTGTTGCGGCGGTCTTCCAAGGCACGCAGTGGGCACCGCGTCGCGCTGCTGGCCTTCGGCTCGATGGTGGCGCCGGCGCTGGCTGCGGCCGCGGAGTTCGACGCGTCCGTGGCCGACATGCGATTCGTCAAGCCGCTCGATGCTGCACTGGTGCTGCAGCTCGCGCGCTCACACGACGCGCTGGTGACGCTGGAAGAAAACGCGGTTGAAGGCGGCGCCGGCAGCGCCGTGCTCGAGGCGCTGGCGGAGTCGGACGTCAGGATCCCGGTGCTGCAGCTCGGTCTGCCCGATCGCTTCGTCGACCACGGCGACACCGCGTTGCTGCTGAAGGAATGCGGCCTCGATGCGGCCGGCATCGCGGCGGCGATCCGCGAGCGCTTCGGCGCCATCGTCACGCATCACGCCCGCTCGGTCGCCTGATCCGGCATCGCGGCGACGCATGAAGCCGATCGCCATCGTGCAGCACGAGGCCGACGTCGGGCCCGGCAACTTCGAACAGCACCTGCAGGCCCGGGGGCGGCGCTATGAGGTGATCCGCATCGATTCAGGCGCCGCGTTGCCGAGTTCGGCCGAACCGTACGCCGGTGTCTGTTCGCTCGGCGGCAACATGAGTGTCAATGATCCGCTGCCGTGGATCGCGGACGAGATTGCCTTCCTGCGCGACGCGGACGCGCGGGGCATTCC
>DAOMFI010000086.1:3253-12888 GCA_035429725.1 Burkholderiaceae bacterium
CATTGCGCGAACCAGGCGTTCGTGGTGCAGCGGCCGGGCTACGACCATGTCGGCATGCAGTTCCACATCGAGATGACGCCCGAGCTTGTGCGCAGCTGGACCGCGGACCCGATGGCAGCGCGCGAGTACGAGCGTGAAACGGCGCGCACGGGCGGTCCTGCCGTGCAGTCACCGCAGGAGATGGTCGAGGCGCTGGAGCAGCGTGCCGCGCGCATGCAGCACGTGGCGGCTCACCTGTACGACCGTTGGCTGCGCGGCGTGCGCCGCTGAGCGAAGGCTGCGGGTTCAGCGCCGCAAGCGCGCCGGCTGCCAGGTGTCGGCCCAGCGGCCGCCGCCGTAGAGCTCTTCCACCTTCTTGGCAGGGCGATATGGGCAGATGCGTTGGTGAATGGCCGCCAACATCATCAGTTCCGCCATGGCTTCCGGCTCGAGCTGGCCCAGGTTCGGGTCCTGCCCCGACCAGGCTTTTTCAAAGTACTGGTTCATCTCCGGGTAACCCCAGAGCAACGTCAGCGCGCGCACGACGGCAGGGTGGCGCTCCTCGAGCACGGACGCGTCGTCTGAAATCGGAGCGCGACGCGCTCCATCGAGCCGCGCGTCGACGGAGCCGACATAACTGCTGAACCGGGATGGCGTCGTTCTCATACCGCGTTTAGGGTAAAGCCCATCCATTCGGATGACAAGCCCAAGCCGACATTCGGAGGGTCCGAAGATTCACGTTCCGAGCGTCGTTGGCCAGAAGTCTGGCGCAGGCGCGCGCCGATGCAAGCGCGAGCCGAGCGAGCGGCGCATGACCGGCGCCCGGCGGAACCGGGGTGAGAGACTGCGGTTCCGGCAGGCCGGTCGTGATCGACGAACGGTCAGGCCATGGGCTGCGAGGGCCTAGTCGCGAAAATTCTCGAACGTGAGCGGGACTTCGGTGATCTGGGCGCGCAGCAGCGCGATCGCTTCCTGCAGCGTGTCCTTCTTTGCTCCCGTGACGCGCACGGCATCGCCCTGGATGCTGCCGCTCACCTTGAGCTTGCTCTCCTTGATGAGGCCCACCATTTTCCTGGCAAGCGTGGACTCGATGCCGTTGCGAACCTTGATCGCCTGCTTCAGCTTGTCACCGGAGATTTTTTCCGGCTTGCCGAGGTCGAGCAGGCGTACGTCGACGCCGCGCTTGGCCATCTTCGCGGTCAGGACGTCCCGCACCTGGCCCAGCTTGAAGTCATCGTCGGCGAAGGCGGTCAGCTCGTAATCCTTGGACTCGATGCGCGCGTCGGAGCCCTTGAAGTCGAAGCGGTTGGTGATCTCCTTGTTGGCCTGCTCGACCGCATTGCGGACCTCGACCATGTTCGGCTTGCAGACGGCGTCGAATGACGGCATGGGGCCTCTCCGAAAAGCGGGAAACTCGCTGAAGGCGGAAGTCTAGGCGCTCGCCCCTACAATCGACCGATGCCCGTGAACGTCGAGAGCAATGTCAGCCTGGCGGCCTTGAACACGTTTGGTGTCGAGGCGCGCGCGGCGCGCTTTGTGCGTATCCAGCGTGCGGAGCAACTTTCGGAACTGCTAGGCGATCCCGAACTCAGGTCGCTCCCGCTGCTCGTGCTCGGAGGAGGGAGCAACGTGCTCTTCACGCGCGACTTTGAAGGGCTGGTCGCCAGGATCGAGATCGCTGGCGTCGAGCGGCTCGGCGAAAAGGACGGCCGGCATCTCGTGCGCGTCGGCGCGGGCGAAAACTGGCACGCCACGGTGGCACGCCTGCTTGACGAGTCGCTGGCCGGACTCGAGAACCTCGCGCTGATTCCGGGCTCGGCCGGAGCTGCGCCGATCCAGAACATCGGCGCCTACGGACTGGAACTGGCCGAGCGCTTCGAGTCGCTCGAGGCCCATGACACGACCTCATGCGAGCGCGTCGTGCTCGATGCCGAGCAATGTCGCTTCGGCTATCGCGACAGCGTGTTCAAGCAGATGCCGGGGCGCTATGTGGTGTTGAGCGTCACGCTGGCGCTGCCGGTCGAGTGGACGCCGGTCATCGGCTACGCCGACGTCGAGCACGAACTGAAGTCGAGGGTCTGCGCGCGACCGCAGCCGCGCGACGTCTTCGAAGCCGTGATTGGCATCCGGCGGCGCAAGCTGCCTGACCCGGCCGTGATTGGCAACGCCGGCAGCTTCTTCAAGAATCCGGTGGTGCCCCGGGCCACGCGCGACCGGCTGCGCGAAAAGTTTCCGTCGCTCGTCAGCTACGACATCGGCGGCGGGCGCTGCAAGCTGGCCGCCGGCTGGCTGATCGACGCGTGCGGACTCAAGGGCTATGCGCGCGGGCGGGCCGCGGTCTACGAGCGCCAGGCGCTGGTGTTGGTAAACCGCGGCGGTGCCACCGGAGCGGAGATCCTCGCCCTGGCCCAGGAAGTGCAGGATCGGGTGCGACAGAAGTTCGACGTGGCGCTCGAGCCCGAACCGGTCATCGTGTAGCGGGCCGGGCAAAAAAAGAGGCCCGCAATGCGGGCCAAGTTTCGCTGCGATCAACGCACGTGTCGTGGTCGCCGGTCGGAGAGCTCGCTTGCGGTGAGGAGAACGCGCAGAGCACCGGCGGCCACGAACGACTCCACTGTCGCACCAATGGGGGCGCGGCGCACTCATCCAAACGTCTTGTCGGCCGCGGGAAATCGCCGCCTTCCCGGGGTTACTTCTTCTTCGGGGCTTCGGTCAGTTGCGGCAGCGCGGTTCCCGAGGGCCCGGAGAGCAGCCCGGACTTCGCATAACCCAGCAGCTTTTCGCGCGTGTCGGCGATGTCGAGGTTGCGCATCGTCAGCTGGCCGATGCGGTCGGCCGGGGAGAACATCGACTCGCCCTTTTCCATCGTCAGCCGCTCGGGCTTGTAGGTGAGGTTGGGCGATTCGGTGTTCAGGATCGAATAATCGTTGCCGCGCCGCAGCTCGATCGTCACTTCCCCCGTGACTGCGCGCGCGACCCAGCGTTGCGCGCTTTCGCGCAGCATGATCGCCTGCGGGTCGAACCAGCGTCCCTGATAGAGCAGCCGCCCGAGCTTGCGGCCGTTGTCGCGATATTGCTCGATCGTGTCCTCGTTGTGGATGCCGGTGATGAGCCGTTCGTAGGCGATGAAGAGCAGGGCGAGTCCGGGCGCCTCGTAGATGCCGCGGCTCTTGGCCTCGATGATGCGGTTTTCGATCTGGTCCGACATGCCCAGGCCGTGGCGGCCGCCGATGCGGTTGGCTTCGAGCATCAGCTCGACCGGGTCGGCAAATTCGATGCCGTTCAGCGCGACGGGGCGGCCTTCGTCGAAGCGGACCGTGACCTCCTCACGCTTGATGTCCACCTCGTCGCGCCAGAACGCCACGCCCATGATGGGCTGAACGATGCGGATGCCGCTCGACAGGTACTCGAGATCCTTGGCCTCGTGCGTGGCGCCGAGCATGTTCGAATCCGTCGAGTAGGCCTTCTCGGCGGACATCTTGTAGGCGAAGCCCGCCTGCTTCATGAACTCGGACATCTCGGCGCGGCCGCCGAGTTCGTCGATGAACGTCTGGTCGAGCCAGGGCTTGTAGATCTTGAGCGACGGATTGGCGAGCAGCCCGTAGCGGTAGAAGCGCTCGATGTCGTTGCCCTTGTAGGTGCTGCCGTCGCCCCAGATGTGGACGTCGTCTTCCTTCATCGCCATGACGAGCAGCGTGCCGGTCACGGCGCGCCCGATCGGCGTCGTGTTGAAGTACGTCAGTCCCGCGGTCGAGATGTGGAACGCCCCGCATTGCAGGGCCATGATGCCCTCGGCCACGAGTTGTGCGCGGCAGTCGACCAGGCGCGCCTTCTCGGCGCCGTACAGCAGCGCCTTGCGCGGGATCTCGTCGTAGTCGGGCTCGTCGGGCTGGCCGAGGTTGGCGGTGTAGGCGCAGGGAATCGCGCCCTTCTGGCGCATCCAGAGCAGTGCGGCGCTGGTGTCGAGCCCGCCGGAAAAGGCGATGCCGACTCTCTGGCCGGTGGGCAGGCTTTGCAGGATCGTTGACATGGTGGATTCTTGCGAGGGCACGCCGGCGGCGCGCGGGATTCGGTGCGCTACTCGACCTCGCGGCCCAGCAGCAGGTATTCCATCAGGGCTTTCTGCACGTGCAGGCGGTTCTCCGCCTCGTCCCAGACCACGGACTGCGGCCCGTCGAGCACGGCCGCGGTGACTTCCTCGCCGCGGTGCGCCGGCAGGCAGTGCATGAAGATCGCATCGGGCTGCGCGCTGCGCATCATCGCCTCGTCAACGCGCCAGTCGGCGAAGGCGCGGCGGCGCGACTCGTTCTCCGCCTCGAATCCCATGCTGGTCCAGACATCGGTCGTCACGAGGTCGGCGCCACGCGCGGCGTCCAGTGGCGCGTCAAAGACGGCGAGGTGCGGGCCGGCGGGCGCGTGCTGCGGATCGAGCGCGTAGCTGGGCGGCGTCGACACGTTGACCTTGAAGCCGAGCAGCTGCGCAGCCTGGATCCACGTGTAGGCCATGTTGTTGGCGTCGCCGATCCACGCGACGGTGCGTCCGGCGATCGGGCCGCGGTGCTCGAGATACGTGAAGATGTCCGCCAGGATCTGGCACGGATGAAACTCGTTGGTGAGGCCATTGATGACCGGTACGCGCGAATGCGCGGCAAAGCGCGCGAGCTTCGCCTGCTCGTAGGTGCGGATCATCACGAGGTCCACCATGCGCGAGATGACGCGTGCGGTGTCCTCGATCGGCTCGGCGCGCCCCAGCTGGGAGTCTCCCGTCGTGATGTGGATGACCGAGCCGCCCATCTGGTACATGCCGGCCTCGAACGACACGCGCGTGCGCGTCGAGGCTTTTTCGAACACCATCGCCAGCGTGCGGTCGCGCAGCGGCTGGTAGAACTCGTAGCGCTTGAAGCGCTCCTTTATGACGCGGGTGCGCTCGAACACCCACTCCAGCTCGTCGCGCGCGAAGTCCGCGAGCTGCAGGAAGTGGCGGATCGGAGCCGTCATCGCGTCAGGCGGCGCGTGCCGCCGGCGACAGGAAGGCGCGGATGACGGGCGCCAGCCGCGCCACGATCTGCTCCGCCTCCGCCGACGAGAGGATCAGCGGCGGCAGCAGCCGGATCACCGTGTCCTGCGTGACGTTGATCAGCAGGCCGGCCGCCAACGCCTGCTTGACCAGTTCGCCGCACGGACGGTCGAGTTCGACGCCGCACATCAACCCCATGCCGCGGATCTCCTTCACGCCGCTCACGCCCGCGAGTTCGCGCGCCAGGCCCGCGCGGATGCGCTCGCCCTGCGCGACGGCGTTCGCCATCAGGCCCTCGCTCTCGATGATCGCCAGCGTCTCGAGGCCGGCGCGCATCGCCAGCGGTCCGCCGCCGAACGTCGTGCCGTGCTGTCCGGGCCCGAACACTCCGGCGGCGCGCCCGCCGGCCAGCAGCGCGCCGATCGGCACGCCGGAGCCCAGGCCCTTGGCGAGCGTGACGACATCGGGCTGGATGCCGGCCCATTGGTAGGCAAACCATTTGCCGGTGCGGCCGATGCCGCTCTGCACTTCGTCGATCATCAGCAGCCAGCCGCGCTCGTCGCACAGCCGGCGCAGCCCGCGCACATAGTCGCTATCGGCAACCTGGATGCCGCCTTCGCCCTGCAGCACTTCGAGCCACACGGCCCGCACGCGCGCATCGGCGGCCGCGGCACGCTCCACGGCGGCCAGGTCGTTGTACGGGACGCGGATGAAGCCGGTGGGCAGCGGATCGAAGCCCTTGCGTGCCTTCTCGCTGCCGGTGGCGGCCAGCGTGGCGAGCGTGCGTCCATGCCAGGCGCGTTCCATGACGATCGTCTGGGCCGCGGGTTCGCCGTTCTTGTGACCGTACAGGCGTACCAGCTTCAACGCACCTTCGTTGGCTTCCGAGCCCGAGTTGCCGAAGAACACTTCCTGCAGTCCGGAGAGTTCGCACAGACGGTCGGCCAGCGCCTCCTGCTCGCGCACACGATAGATGTTCGACGTGTGGATCAGCCGGCCGACCTGTTCACTGAGGGCGGCGACCAGGCGCGGATGCGCGTGGCCCAGCCCGTTGACGGCGATGCCTGCCAGCGCGTCGAGATATTCTTTGCCCTGTTCGTCGGAGAGCCACGCCCCGCGGCCGTGCGTGAACGCGACGGGCAGCCGGTTGTAGGTGTTCATCAGGTGCGTCATGGCGCGCTCCGGGCGATGGCGGAAAGAAAAAACGCGGCGCCGGAATGCTGCAGCCGCGTTTGAACGATTATAGGGAAGTGGCGTCACGCGCAACCATGGCAGGCAACCCCGAACCCTCCGGTGAGTACGACGTCGTCATCGTCGGCGCCGGCACGGCTGGCTGCCTGCTGGCCAACCGGCTGTCGGCGGACCCGAACTGCCGGGTGGCGTTGCTCGAGGCCGGCGGCACCGATGACTACATCTGGATCCGGGTTCCGGTCGGGTACCTGTACTGCATCGGCAATCCGCGCACCGACTGGTGCTACTCGACCGAGCCGGAAGCGGGGTTAAATGGACGATCGATCCGCTATCCGCGCGGCAAGGTGCTGGGCGGTTGCTCGTCCATCAACGGCATGATCTACATGCGCGGGCAGCGCGAAGACTACGACGGCTGGCGCGACGGCGACGGCTTCGGCGCCAATCCCGGCTGGGGCTGGGACGACGTGCTGCCGCATTTCCGGGAGCACGAAGACTTCTATGCGGGTGAGGATGCCCTGCACGGCGCCGGGCGTGAATGGCGCATCGAGAAGCCGCGAGTCCGCTGGGACATCCTCGATGCGTTTCGCGCGGCGGCCGCCGAAAATGGCATTCCGTCCAGCGATGACTTCAACCGCGGCGACAACTTCGGCTGCGGCTACTTCGACGTCAACCAGCGGCGGGGTGTGCGCTGGAACGCGGCCCGTGCATTCCTGCGGCCGGTGCAGAACCGCCCGAATCTGACGGTGCTGACCGATACTCGGGCCGAGCGTCTCGCCTTCGACGGGCGCCGGTGCACCGGTGTCCATATCGTGCGGGGCGGACGTTCGCTTCGCATCAGTGCGCGGCGGGAAGTGATTCTCGCCGCCGGAGCGGTCGCCTCGCCGCTGTTGCTGCAGCTGTCCGGCATCGGGCCGGGCGCGCTGCTGCAGTCGCTCGGCGTTCCGGTACTGCACGACCTGCGGGGCGTCGGCGCCAATTTGCAGGACCACCTGCAGTTGCGCATGGCCTTCAAGGTGCAGGGTGTCAGAACGCTCAACACGCTGGCGAACAATCCGTTGGCAAAGGTCGGCATGGCGCTGCAATATCTGTTCACCCGCAGCGGACCGCTGACGATGAGTCCGAGCCAGCTGGGCGCCTTTGCGAAGTCGGACCCGCACCAGCCGCGTCCGAACGTCGAGTACCACGTGCAGCCGCTGTCGCTGGACAAGTTTGGCGAGCCGCTGCATCCGTTCCCGGCGTTCACTGCGTCGGTGTGCAACCTGAGGCCCACGTCGCGCGGCTCGATCACCGCGCGTTCGGCCGATCCCTCCGACGCGCCGAAGATTGCGCCGAACTATCTCTCCACCGACGAGGATCGGCAGGTGGCCGTTGCCGCATTGCGGCTGACGCGCCGCATTGTTGGCTCCCCGGCGCTGGCGCGGTTTCAGCCGCGGGAGTTCCTCCCCGGACCGGACCACGAAAGCGACGCCGCGCTGGCACGCGCCGCCGGAGAGATCGGAACGACGATCTTTCACCCGGTCGGAACCGCCAAAATGGGCCCCGCCGCTGATCCCTCGGCGGTCGTCGACGGCGCGCTGCGCGTGCGCGGAATCGGTGGCCTGCGCGTGATTGACGCCTCGATCATGCCGACCATCACTTCCGGGAACACCAACTCGCCGACGCTGATGATCGCTGAAAAGGGCGCACAGCTCGTGGCTGGCTCCCTGCGCCGCGCGGACTGAGCGCCGTCAGGTGTCGCGCTTGCGCCGTTTCCCGGCGGACAGGTGAACCAGCTTGTGTTCCTCGGCGTCCGCCAGCACGCGGATCGACGGCACGTAGCCCTGGTAGACGACACCGTGCAGTTCGACCTTGTTCTGCACGCGCAGGTAGCGCACCAGGTAGTCGACAATGTTGGCGGTGATGCGCTGCCCGGGCACGAGCACCGGGATGCCGGGCGGATACGGCACGATCTGGTCGCAGCTGATGCGGCCGGCGAGCTTGCCGTTGACCTGGTCATTCTCGTCGAGCAGCGGCACCAGCTCGCCGGTCGCGTAGTACGCATCGCGGGGCAGCACGACGAGTTCAGTGAACGGCGGCAGATCCGGCGTGCGATACAGCCGCCGCGGCGCGCGCTTCTCGCGCGCGATCCGCATCAGCGCGTCGTACAGGCGCGAGCACTTCGAGCGCGTGGTGCCGACCGTCAGCAGCAGCGTCAGCGTGTTGAAGGTGGATTTCTCGACCGTGATGTTGAAGCGCGTAAAAAGTTCGTTCTGCAGGTCGTCGACCGTCATGCCGCACGACGAAATGTCTACGGTGACCTTGGTCGGGTCGAGCCGGATGCCGTCTTCACGCACCTCCTCCGGCAGCAGATCCTCCAGCTCGAGCACGCGGAACACGCCGGTCGAATTGATCTGCTCGCGCAGTTCGTCGGCCAGCATCAGCGTCCGCTGCAGCAGCTTGTAGCCCTCGAGCACCGCCTGCTTGCGGCTGACATCGAGGCTCGCGATCATGCTGTACATCGGGCTCGTCGATGTATGCATGTTGAAGTTCTCGCGGAAGATGTGCTCGTTGAACGTCGGGTCGTTGACGTGGATGTAGGCCGCCTGCGACAGCGCCGACAGCGTCTTGTGCGCCGACTGCGTCGCATAGTCCGCGCCCGACTCGAGCGCGGTCGGCCGCAGCGCCGGGTGGAAGCGCGCGTGTGCATACCAGGCCTCGTCGATCAGCACCTTGATGCCCTGTACGTGCGCGGCTTCGACGATCGGCCGCAGGTCGTAGCGCAGGCCGTCGTAGGTGCAGGAGGTCAATACGAGCAGTTCCGCGTCGGGATGCTCCTCGATCGCCTTCAGGATGGTTCGCTTCGGCACGGGCCCGAACACGCCGTACTTGCGGTTGACCGACGAGTCGAGGTAGACGGGGCGCGCGCCCGACAGCACGACGCCGTGGTGCACCGACTTGTGGCAGTTGCGGTCGAGCAGCAGCTTCTCGCCGGGCGCGATCAGCGTCTGCAGGATCACCTTGTTCGCCGTTGACGTGCCGTTGGTCGCGAAGAACGTGCGTCGCGCGCCGAACGCCTTGGCCGCCATCTGCTGCGCCTCGGCGATGACGCCGGTCGGCTCCATCAGCGAGTCGAGCGCCTTGACCGAGACCGAGAGATCGGCGTCGAACACGTGCTCGCCCATGAAATCGTAGAACTCGTTGACCCACGGGCTGCCGCGCATCGAGTCGCCGCTCGAATGCCCCGGTGTGTGCCAGGCGTCCTTGGCGGCCATGACGTAGGCCTTCAGCGCGTCGTAGAACGGGGTGCGAGCGCGCTCGGCGATCTGGGCATTCAGGATGCGGTAGATGCCGCGATAGTCGCGTTCCTCGCGGTAGAAGTACCCGTCCACCGCCTCGGCGAACAGCGCATCGACGACCTGGTCTTCCTTTTCCTTCTCGATCAGGATGTAGATGTCGAGCTCGGGCCGCA
>DAOMFI010000087.1:0-12797 GCA_035429725.1 Burkholderiaceae bacterium
CCGGTTTCGTCAGCAGCAGCAGGCCGCTTTCCTTCACGCGCGCGAACTCCCGCGCCCCGGTGTCGCCGGAGATCAGCAGCGCGGGCACGTCCGCGCCGAGGTTCGCTCGCAGCTCTTCGACCAGACCGATTCCGTCGATTGCCTGACCGAGCCGCAAGTCGGCCAGCAGCACATCAGGCGTGAATCCCCGCCCGATCTGTTCGAGCGCGTCCGCGGGGCCGTGTGCGGTGCGGACGTCGACCCCCCAACCGGCGAGCAGGCGTCGCGTTGCTTCACAGATGTCCGGATCGTCGTCGATCACCAGCGCGCGGGCGAAGGTGAATGGCGACACCGGAGGCGCGTCCTCCTCCACGCGCGCGACATCGACAGGAGCGTCGGCCGCCGGCAGCATCACTGCAAAGCACGAACCGCGGCCCACGGCAGAGCGGAACGTCAGCGGATGGTCCAGGAGGACCGTGAGCCGACGCACGATGGCCAGTCCGAGTCCGAGCCCCTTGCGCCGGTCGCGCCCCGGATTGCCGATCTGGTAGAACTCGTCGAAGATCAGCGTCCGCTGGTCGGCCGGAATGCCGGCGCCGGTGTCCCAGACCTGTACCTGGACTCGCAGCCCGCGCCGGCGCGCACCGACCAGCACGCCTCCGCGCTGCGTATATCGCAACGCGTTCGACACCAGATTCGTAAGCACGCGCTCAAGAAGAAGCGGGTCCGAGTTGACTGCCAGCGCCGTCGGAACGAATCGCAGTTCCAGACCCTTGGCCACGGCCTCGCCTGCGAACCCGTTTTCGAGCCGGTCGAACAACGGCTGCAATGCCAGGTTGGCGCGACGCACCTCGACCACACCGGCGTCCAGTCGTGACACGTCGAGCAGCTCGTCGAACAGCCGGTCGAGCGCTCCGATGGAGTCGCCGATGCGGCTCACCAGGTCGTGGCCTTGCGACGACCCGACGACATCCCGGAGCGCGCTGGCAAACAGGCCCAGAGAATGCAGGGGCTGGCGCAGATCGTGGCTGGCGGCCGCGAAGAAGCGCGACTTGGCAACGTTCGCCTGCTCGGCAGCCGCACGGGCCGATTCGACCTGCTCGAGCCGCCGGTGCAGTTCCACGTTGGCCTGGTCGACCCGCTGCTCCAGGTCCCGGTTGAGCAGTTCGAAATCGGCATAGGCCTTGTGATAACGCTCCAGCAGCATCCAGCCGGTGAACAGCACCACGGCGACGCCGGAATACGGATTGAGGATCAGCACGCGATCAGAGTCCGGATAGAGCGACCGGACAAAGTCGAAGATCGCCACGAACACGCCGATCGATCCCGCCACGAACAGCGCATAGCCGGTCTTGGTACGCAGCTCGAGTGCGTAGCGTAGAACCGCCGTCAATGCGATCCCGACGAAGATCAGCACGCACAGCCGCACGCCGATCGACGCCTGCAGGCCCCAGCCGAATTCGCTGCCGAGGTAGAGCACCGGTGCCACGGCCACCGCGAGCGCCACCGCGAACCGTTCGAGGAAACGCGACTGCCGGTAGGCAAAGCGCAGGAAGAACACGCCCAGAAGAACGGGCCACCAGATGTACAGCGCCATCGTGAATATGCCCCAGTGCCGTCCCGGCAGCAGCGGCGTCGGCCACTGGTAGAGCAGGATCTGCGCCGCCCAGAGAAGGGAGCCGCATGCCAGCAGCATGAACAGGTCCTGGTCACGCCGTCCGCTCCACAGCCCCAGAGAGACCAGTCCGATCGCGAAGAGTATGACGCCCATGGCCATCGGCCCGGCATGAAACGCGAGCCAGCGGCGAAACGCCAGCTTCTCAACCAGCTCGGCCGGACCGGCATAGAGAATTCCGAGCTGGCGGTAACGCGACCCGGGAGGCGCAAAGAGCTCGAGTGTCAGCGTGTTCGGACCGATGTGAAGGAACTCAACCGGCACCCGAAACGAGGGCGTCGAGCGATAACTGGCGATATTGACGGTCGGAGAATTCGCGTCACCCGTTTCGTCCACGAAGCGTCCGTTGACGGACGCCCGAAACGTCAGGCCCGTACTGGCAACGTAGACCGAGGTCGGTTCGGCCAGCGCGGCGACACCGAAGATCAGTTCGACGCGGGTTCCCTGGATGAACTCGGACTCATTCCAGCTGTGCGGCAGCGTAATGGGCTGACCGTCAGCCGCCTGCGCGCGGTCCAATCGTTCCACACCGGACGGCGGCGCGAGGCTGCAGCCTGCAAGCAGGACAGCCGCCAGCGCCAGCAGCAGCCGGCCGCCCCGCCGCGGACCCGCGTGAAAATTCATGTCCGGACTGCTTCCCCTTGCCTGCGGCACAGCGGCGGGCGTATGTTCACCGCGCGATGCCCCACACACCTTACCGCCCTGATCCGGACGCCGCCAGTGGCAGCCTGAGCATCCTGCTCGCAGACGACCATGAAATGGTCCGACTGGCGATGCGCCACGCCCTGTCTGCGCTCGCCGACGACGTCGAGTGGCTGGAGGCGGCCAACGCCGGGGATGTCGAGCGGCTGGCGGTACGCGACCCCGACCTGGCACTGCTCGATCTGCATATGCCGGGATCCGACGGCGTGCCCTGGATCGGTCGTCTGCGCGACCGTTGCCCGACGCTGCCGATCATCGTTGTCTCAGCCGAGGAGTCGCCGGCGCTGGTGCGCGACTTGATCAACCTGGGCGTGGCCGGCTTCATTCCGAAGTCGGACACCGCCGCTGTGATCCTGCAGGCAGTACGCCTGGTCCTTTCGGGGGGCACGTACGCTCCGCTGCGGCTGCTGGGCGGGGGGAACAGGGCCGCGAACGGCACAGCGAGCACAGACCGGCCCGAGGCGTCGAATCATGGCCTGACGCAGCGGCAGCTCGAGGTTCTTGCACTGCTGGCGCGTGGATTGCCGAACAAGCTGATTGCGCGCGAACTCGGCCTGTCGGAAGGAACGGTCAAGGTGCATCTGCTCGCGATCTTTCGCGCGCTCGACGTCAGCAACCGCACGGAAGCGGTCGTCGCTGCGCAAAAAAAACTCCAGACGACCGGAGGCTGAGCCCCGGACCGCCTGGAGTGCCAGGGAAGCTTCCGTCAGCGACGTCGGGCCACGAGCGCGGCGTTCGCCTGAGCGGTCCACGGCAGACCCGCATTTTTCCAGCCGTTAAGGGAACGCCGGCCGTCCGGCGCGATGTCTCCTTCGTATCCGTCCACGACGCTGACCACATTGCGATAGCCGAGCAGAGACAGCGCGTCTGCTGCCTGCGCACTGCGGTCGCCTGCACGGCACAGCAGCATCACGACGGTGTCGTGCGTGGCGCCGCGGCGACGCAGTTCGCCGTCAAGCTGCTCCGTGAAGCGGGGGTTGGTTTCCATCGCCCAGGCGCTCTTCGCATCGTCCCAGACGAGCGGCTGGACGAAATCACGGAAGGGCACATTGATGTCCACCGCCGTGGGGTGGCCGGTCAGCCCAAGTTCCACCGGGCTGCGTATGTCGACGAACACCACCTCGTCCGGATACCTGCGCTTGATCGCCTCGGCATGCAGGGCATCAACGTACAAACCGCTGGCGGTGCGCTTGTGCTGCGGGACGTCGAGCTCGGCGAGCAGATCACCGGCATCGATCCGGATCGGCTCCGGGCCCGCCACGCGGTCGCCGTCACAGGTCGCGAAGGCCTCGATGTCCACGGCGTAGTGCGGGCACGCGCTGTCCGCCACGACGCGCGGTCCGGCCGCGACCGCCGTAGCCAGCGTGCCCATCCCCAGAAGTACCGACCAACGGTTCAGTTTCATACCGATCATCCCGATGACCGCGACCCTAAACGCGGCGCGCAGCAAAAGCACTTCAACAGGCGACTTATGCCAAACGGCCTAAATGGTCCCTGCCTGCATCGACCACCCGACTCAGCCACGGTGTTCATTGCCGCGGTCAAGGTGCGGGTAGCCTGGATCGAGGTCGCGGGCCGCGGCCACGAGGGATGCGTCGGCCGGAGTGGCGGTCGCCATCGCCGCATGCGGCTCCACGAGGGCATAGGCCCTGGCGTCCTCAGGTTGGTTGTCGGTCGGCCGGACCCGCTGAGCCGGCGGTGAGGCCTCGAACATGGCGATGACGAGGCCGCAGACGACCAGCGCAGCCGCGACAGCACGCAAACTGCGCGCAAGTCGCACAAAGCGAATCTCGTCGTCCGTCGGCGGCAGGGACTTGTTCATGTGGAATCGCATGGGCATCTCCGGAGTTGGTGAGCAGCGCCACGTCGGCAGACCATATCGTCGACGGCCGGCGCTTCGCTGGCCATTCATCACTTGGCCTAGGTGTCGAAGACATCCGGCATAGGCTGTTCGGCGGCCGGGTCTTCACGCCGCTTTCACATTCGACACGCCGACATTTCGTCATCGCTTCGCAAGCGGGTCCGATCGTGCGTCCCGTGCCCGCACCGCGGGCCCTTCGAGGAGAACGAAATGACGGCCTTGACCTTGCTTCGGGATGGCGCCGCGACGGCGGCCCAGCTGCTGGCCCTGGTATTCGCGGCACCGGTAGCCGCCGGCCCCACGACCCCCGCCACTCCGACGGCGGTGGCTCACGTTGAGCCGGACACCTCGACGTCGCTGTCGAATTCACTGCGAGTGGCCCGCGATCTGCATCTGACCAGTTCCGCGTTCGATGTCCGCCTGCTCGGATCGCTGGCCGACATCCGCATCGTGCAGGCGGTCCACAACACCAGTGCACGGCCGATCGACCTCGGCGCGCGGCTGCCAGCCACGGACCCGCAGATTGCGCTCCTCCGCATCGAGCGCGCTGGACATGCGGTCGATCTGATCGGAAGTGATTTCGACGGCTGCGGCGGCGAGGACGACGACAAAGATGTCGGGCACGCTCAGACGACGCTCGACGAGGTGCTCGCCGAAGTCCTGTCGCTGCCGGCGGGCCAGCAGGCGACGATCGAGGTGGTCGCCGTCGACGTCCTGGCACGTCAGGCAGAAGCCTGGCGACTCGCCTTGCCGGCAACGGTTCTGCCGCTCGGCGCGCAGGCCGTCCTGATTCACCCGGACGATGGACCTGTGCTGATCGTCGTGCCGCCCGCTGCGAGCCGCGGCGAGGCCACGCTGACGCTTCGGCCCGACGGCAGCGCAGCGCAGGTCATTGCGCTCGGCCGCGCCGATGGCGCAGCCTTTGCGGTGCCACTCGCTGACGCCGCCGCCCTGGCGCAGCTCGCCGCGGGTGCCGTCGAGATCGAGGTTGTGGACGGTGACCAAAGGCAGTGGACGAGTCTGCCGCCGTCGATCCGTCGCGCCGACGTCGGCTTGGTCGCACACCAGTCACGCTGAATGAGCCGGACGATGCGCACTTCAATGCTCACCGGAGCGGTTCGCTGGCCATTGATGGCCGTGCTCGCCGCCGCCAGCCTGATGTTCTGTCTGCTGCCGGAACCGGTGCGCGGCCAGACCGCCGAAAGCGCCGACAAGTCACTCTCGCCCTACTTCGTCGTCGATCAGGCGGCCCCCGGCGTCGATGCACTGCCGCTGAAGGCGACCCAGGTCGACGTCAAGGTCAGCGGCGTCATCGCCGACGTGCGCGTGACCCAGCGTTACCGCAATGAAGGCACCACGCCGATCGAGGCGCGCTACGTCTTTCCCGCCTCGACGCGCGCCGCCGTCACGGCCATGACGATGCGTGTCGGCGACCGCGTCGTGCAGGCACAAATCCGGGAGAAGCAGGCCGCGCGCCGCGAGTACGAGGGCGCCCGGCGCGAAGGCAAGAGCGCGTCGCTGCTCGAGCAGCACCGCCCCAATGTGTTCCAGATGGCGATTGCCAACGTGATGCCCGGCGACGAAATCGCCGTCGAACTGCGCTACGCGGAAACCATTGTGCCGACCGACGGCGTCTACCGCTTCGTGTTTCCCACTGTCGTCGGGCCGCGCTACAACGGCACACCGGGACGCGAGAGCCACCAGCCCGAAAGCTGGATCGCCCAGCCCACGTTGCGCGCCGGCGTCGTTCCGAAGGCGGTGTTCGGCATGAACGTCGAGATCAGTGCGCCAGTTCCGGTGCAGGAACTGCGCTCACCGACGCATCGACTCGAGGTCGCCGGAGGGGATGGAAGCGTGCGGGCCACGCTGGCACCGGCGGCGGAGCATGGCAATCGCGATGTCATTCTGGAATATCGCCTGGCAGGTCGCGCGATCGCCTCCGGCGTGCTACTGCATGAAGGCCCCGAGGAAAGCTTCTTCCTCGCGATGATCGAGCCGCCGGCGCGCGTGCCGAGCGCCGCGATCGTCCCGCGCGAGTACGTCTTCGTGCTCGACGTCTCGGGATCGATGCACGGCTTTCCCATCGAGACCGCCAAGACACTGCTGCGCGGTCTGGTCGCGAACCTGCGTCCGACCGACACGTTCAACATCATCCCGTTTGCGGGTGGCCATTCGAAGCTCGCGCCGCGATCGCTCCCGGCCACGCGCGAGAACGTCGACGCCGCGATCGGCTTCATCAACGCGCAACGCGGCGGCGGTTCGACCGAACTGCTCGCGGCGCTGCGAGCGGCGCTCGCTATGCCATCGGATGTCGAACGCGCACGCAGCTTCGTCGTCATCACCGACGGCTATGTGTCGATCGAAAAGGAAGCCATGGACCTGGTGCGCGCCAATCTCGGCCAGGCAAACGTGTTCGCCTTCGGCATCGGGTCATCGGTCAACCGCCACCTGATCGAAGGCCTGGCGCGTGCCGGCCGGGGCGAGTCGTTCGTCGTGCTCAACGCTGTGCAGGCCGCCGTGGAGGCGGACCGTTTCCGCGCCTATATCGAGGCGCCGGTGCTGACGCGCATCCGGATCAACTTCCGCGGCTTCGACGCGTACGACGTCGATCCGCCCCAGGTGCCGGACCTCTTCGCCCAGCGACCCGTCGTGCTGACCGGAAAGTTCCGTGGGCCACCGACCGGCTCGATCGAGATTGAAGGCGTCACCGCCGCCGGGGCTTTCCATCAATCGATCGATGTCGCGGCCGGTTCGACGCGACGCAGTGCACCCGCGCTGGCCACCCTGTGGGCCCGCAGCCGCATCGCCACCCTCGGCGACTACCAGAAGCTGGTCAACGACGCGCCGGCGGCGCAGGAGATCACCGCGCTCGGGCTGAAGTACGGACTGCTTACTGACTACACGTCGTTCATTGCCGTCGACCAGGTTGTGCGCAACCCGACCGGCCAGCAGACGAGCGTCGATCAGCCGCAGGCCTTGCCCGCCGGCGTCAGCGAACTGGCCGTCGGCCAGGTTCCGAGCACGCCCGAGCCGGAGATCCTGTCGATGATGCTCGCCGCGGGCGGCATGGTGTGGTGGCTGCGCCGCCGCCGCACCGGAAGGGAACGCCATGCGACATGAGCACTACGGGCGCATTGGCCGCACCGTGCCGTCGCCGCTGTACGGCGTGCTGGTCGAGGCTGGCGTTCGCGACGCCAAGCCGCAGAGCGCTTCGTTGCGCTGGGCCGCGTCGTTCCCGCGCGAGTGGTGGCTGCCCGCCGCCCTGCTGCTGGCCCTCTGGCCGCACTGGACTTATGTTGCGCGGCGCCTGGTCGATGGCTCCGACGAGCCCTGGGGCATCGTCGCGCTGTCGACCGTCGCCGTCCTGCTGTGGCGCGACCGCGGCGAGATGGTTGCGCCGCCGCGTGCCGCTCTGGTCGCAACCTCTGCCCTGGCCGTCGCTGCGGCGGTCGCAGAGCTCGTGCTGCCGGATCTTGCGGCGGCGGCGATCGCGATGCTGGCCGTCGGTGTCTACCTCGTGCATGCCCTGCGCCGGCCGGCCACGGCGCTTGTCGCGCTGCTGCTGCTCGCGCTGCCGATCATCGCGTCGCTGCAGTTCTATCTCGGCTTCCCGCTGCGACTGCTCGTCGCGCATGCCAGCGCGCTGCTGCTTTCACTCGTCGGAGTCAGCGCTACGGCCGCCGGCGCGTCGATCGTGCACGACGGCACTACGGTGCTGATCGATGCGCCGTGCGCCGGCATCGGCATGCTGTGGATCGGCAGCTACTTCGCCGCGCTGCTGTCGTACCTGCACGCAGCGGACGCACGCCGCACGCTGCTGAATGGAGTTTGCGCGGCGCTCCTGGTGCTGCTCGCGAACATCGCCCGCAATGTGGTCCTGTACTTCCCGGAGTCCGGCCGCGTGCAGTGGCCCGCCTGGTCGCACGAAGTCGTGGGGCTGCTGGCTCTCGCCGCCGCGATCGTGCCGCTGGCACTGCTCGCCTCGAGGAGAAATCCATGAACGTTCGTACTTTCTTCGTCGGCGCCCTGCTGGTCGCGGGCGTGTTGCCTCTGGCAGCGCAGTACACGCTGCTGCAGGCGGGCGGGCGACCCCTGCGGTCGGCCGTGGTGGAACCCGAGGGCCCGCGTGGCATCGACTGGCCCACCCACTTCCGCGACCAGCCGCTGACCCCGTTGCCGTTGTCCGATCTCGAAGATCGTTTCGCGCGCCGCTTTCCGGGTGCCGTGGCGCGATTCACCGACGGTGAACGCATGCTGGTCCTGCGCCAGGTCGAGCGCCCGACGCGCCAGTTGCACCCAGCGTCCGACTGCTTCAAGGCACTCGGTTACACGATCGAGCGGCCCCGGCCCGTCGTCGACGATCGCGGCGAGCGGTGGAGCTGCTTCGCCGCCAAGCGCGAGGGCGCGCGCCTGCGCGTATGCGAACGCATCCACGACAGCGAGGGCCGCGAGTGGACCGACACCTCGGCGTGGTTCTGGGCCGCGCAGTACGGCGGTGGACCGTGGTGGGCCACGACCGTGGTCGAGCGCATGGAGGATCCAGTGAGCGCGCACGGCCGCTCCGAAGCGCTCATCCCGAAGCGCCTGGCGGGGAGGGTAGTCCAGTGAGCGCAGGGCAGCGCCCCCAGGCACTTACGGAGCACCGCGGCACGCGGAGAGTCCTTCCGTGAAGGCGCGCCGAGTGACACGCCGGCTGCTCGTCGCCGCCCTGCTCTTCCTGCTGGCGGCCGCGCTGGGTGCCGGCGGCGCGCTCGCCGTGCTGGTATCGGGCAACGGCGTTCTCTCCACGGCCCCTCCAGCGTGGACGACCCGCATCGCGTTCCTTGGCGTGCAGCTCGATCTGAACGTGGCCGGCTTGGTGCGACTGGCCACCGCGCCCGGTGTCGCTCACTTGCTCGACGGTCGCAGCGTCAACACGCGCGCGGGCCGCATCAACTTCCGCCGCGCGGGTGAAAGCCTGACCGCCCGCTGCGCCCCGTGCCGCCTGCAGCATGCTGTGCTGGCGTCCGAGCCGCTGCAGCTGGCGGAAGTCGAACTTTCTCTCGCGCGCCGAGATGCGACCGTCAGCGGCTGGGTCGCCAGCGGTGCCGTGCGAGTCGACTACACCGCTGAAATCGCCGCCGACCGCGTGCGTGTGCGCTGGACGCTGCCGCGCACCGATGTCGGCGACGCGGTGCAAATAATCGCTTCGATCGTTCCAGAAGCGCGCTGGGGGCGATTCAACGGCGCCATTGAAGCGAGCGGCGTGCTGACGCTGCCACAGGGCACGAGCGGCACTCAGTTTCACATCGACCAGCTGCAGGTGGCCGATCTCGGCACCGAGGCACTGCAGTTCGGCGCGTTCACGCTGTCGTGCCAGCAACCGGATGGCAGGCCGCGCCGCCAGCCGAGCGGCGACGGCGCAACGACGTGGATCGCGCTCGACAAGCTCGGCCCGTACCTGCCCGCCGCGGTGATCGCCGCCGAAGACCAGCGCTTCCATGAGCACGGCGGCTATGACGAAGAAGAGCTCGCTGCATTGCTCGCCGCCGTCGATGCCAGCGGCCCGCCGCGCGGCGCGAGCACGCTGACCCAGCAGCTCGCCCGCACGCTCTTCACCGGCGGTGAGCGCACCGCCGCGCGCAAGGTGCGCGAGCTCCTTTATGCGGTGGAAATGGAACGTACGCTCGGCAAGGCACGCATCATCGAGCTCTATCTGAACACGGTCGATTGGGGCCCGGGCCTCTGCGGCGCACGCGCCGCCGCCCGCACATACTTCGGCAAGTCGCCGGCTCGACTCACGCCGATCGAGGCTGCGTGGCTCGCCGGCATCCTGCGCCGCCCGCACGCGGCCTATGTGGACGAATGGCGCGCGCAGACGCCACAGCGCGAGCGCGCTGCAGCGATTGTGCTGCAGATGCGCGACTTCCCGCGCCGCGACCGCCAGCACTGGGCGCGCGAGGCGCTGACACTGCGCGCCGCTCCGGCGACGCCGAATGGCGATGGAATTACTCGCGCAGCAACAACTTCCGCCTTGCCTTAAGCGCGCAACGGCCAGCGTGGGACGACTTAGCCACTGGGGTTGCACGCACGGAGTCATGGGTAGAGTTCGACCCCTTGCTGACACTCGCGTGTCCCGGAAGCAGCCATCGATTTCACGCTGAAAGCCGACATCGGTCTGATCGATGTAGGCTTGCCCTCGAACCCTCCCTAGCAGCGACTTCCTGCGCGAGCGACAGTTTGTCTAGCTCACGGCTTGTAACTGCTCATACCAGGACCGGTCTTGTCGTACACGTTGAAGAACTCGTCCGACAGGATCCATGCCACTCCGCCTTGCGGGACTTCGAGATTGTCCTGCGCCAGCGTGACAACGCGGGCCTTCCAGCCGGGCGGCAGCTTCTTGAAGACGGCAGGACCGGCAGCCATGAACGCCTCATAGGACATCTTCGGGTCGAGGCCCAGCTGAAAGCCCTTCATGATCCAGACATTGCCGTCGGGCGAGTCAAGCACCATGACCTTCCTGCCCTTGTTCCAGTTGATCGCGCTCTTGCGCGCGATGGTCGTCGGCACATAGGGCGTGACGTCGTTCACGTTCGCGGTTCCGGTCAGATTCAGCTGCGCCGTGTGCGGAAACTCCAGGGCGCCGAACTGCCGGGTCTTTCCGACCTCGATGTCCCACCAGTCGGCAGTCGAAAGTTTCGGGCCGTTGAGGGACGCGGCCAGCACACCGTACTTGCTGGCGATCTCCTTCATGTTGAGGGCCGCGACCTGCGCCTGCGGCGAGGAGTCCCTGTTGGCGGGAATGACCGGCATGGCATAGGTGCCGTAGCACGCCGCCACGAGTCCCTTCGTCGCCGGATCGATGTCCGCGAGGAAGATCTCGATGTAGCGCATGTCCTTCATGTCGATGCGCTTCGTCACGGCATTGGCGCCGTCTGAGAACACCTCGGACTTCGGCCCCGCCAGAGCCTGCAGGCAGGTCGTCGACATGTCCTTCAGGTGACCGAGCATGCAGCCCTTGATGCGCCCGTCCCCGGGGGTGATGCCCTTGCAGTACTGCACAACTTCGCCGGCACACTCCTTGACGACGTCGACGCCGCGATCGAGTCGCTCCCACGCGGATTCGGCGAAAGCAGGCTGAATCAGGGCGCAGATTGTCGCCGCAACAAGCAGGTGATTCCTCATATGAGCCCTCCCCAGGGTCAAGGCACTTCTCGTGAAGTTCTCGCCGCCGCGGGTGCGCTGGACGGCCGGAACAGGCGCGCGACGCTAACAGAGCTTGGTCGGTTACATTTTGCAAATCCGGCCCTCCCGCCCATCGCGCCGGGGTGAGCGCCCGGGATGGGCTGATCGTTTCGGCACAGGTTCGATGACAACTGGCAAACAGCGCCCCGCGCACGCGGATGCCCGAACGGCCGCCGGCGACGGCGAAGTGAGGATCGGTCCCGTTGCCGCGATTCCTCACGTGCTGAGAACGCTGGGTGTCACCCCCGCAGGCCCTTTCGCGCGGGCGAGAGTCCCGCTCCGGGCGTTCAGTAACCCCGAAACGAGAATCACCTTCGAAGCGCTCGGGCGACTGTTTGCGGAATGCTCAGCCGCCACCGCATGCGAGCACTTCGGGCTGCTCGTCGGCGAATGCTTCGAGCTGCAAGGGCTCGGGGACATCGGCGATCTGATGCGCAACTCAGCGACCGTCGGCGACGCGCTCCGGGCGCTGCTGCTTCATCTCAACCTGCACGATCGGGGCGCGGTCCCGATACTGATCAATCTGGACGCGTCGTATGTGCTGCTCGGCTATTCGATCTATCGCCACGGGACGCCCGGCACTCCGCACCTCTACGACGCTGCGATTGCGATCGGCTATCGCGTGCTGAAGGGCGTGTGCGGAGCCCAGTGGCAGGCTGCGCACGTCCAGTTCTCTCATGATCGAACCCGGGATCCCCGCCGGTATCGGCGCGTCTTCGGCCCGAACGTTCGTTTCAATGCGGAGGTCTCCGGGATCGTGTTCGCATCGTCCTGGCTCGACCAGACAATTCCCGGTGCGGATCCCAGGCTGCGCGAGCGGGTGATGCGGACCATCGAACAGGCCCGCGCCGGCAGTATCGTGAGCTTTGCCGAAGTGGTTCGCGCTGCGCTCCACCAGATGGTGCTCAGCGGTACCTCGTCGGCAGACAACGTGGCGATGCTCTTCGGCATCCACGAGCGGACACTGCGCAAACGCCTGACCGCAGAGGGGACCAGCCTGCAACGGATCGTTTCTCAGACGCGCTTCGAACTGGCGAAGCAACTGCTGCAGAACACGCAACTTCCGCTGTCTGAAATTGCTGCCGCCTTGCACTTCGCTGACGCGGCCGTCTTCTCGCGGGCCTTCCGCAGCTGGGCACAGCAGAGCCCCAGAGACTGGCGAGCTCTAAACGGCCCTGCCGCGGCTGCACACCCGGTCGGCCCACGGAAAGTTGCCTTGCGACGTCCGCTTTAAGGCAAATCGGTCGGCAAAACTGGAAGTCGGCTTCTGGCCGCGGCCCGCCTATCTTCGTTTCGCGAATAAGGCCTTCGCGGCCATGGCTATGCCCACCATGCCTAGCGAGCCGCCAAGGAACC
>DAOMFI010000088.1:0-5256 GCA_035429725.1 Burkholderiaceae bacterium
CGGCCCTGCGGGAAGTTGTAGGTGCGGATGCGTTCCGAGCGGTCGCCCGAGCCGATCAGGCTCTTGCGCGTCGATGCCTCCTTCGCCTGCTGTTCGCGCGTGCGCGCATCCATGATGCGCGCGGCGAGGATCTTCATCGCGCGCTCGCGGTTCTTGTGCTGCGAACGGTCGTCCTGGCACTCGACGACGATGCCGGTGGGCAGGTGCGTGATGCGCACCGCGCTCTCGGTCTTGTTGACGTGCTGTCCGCCGGCGCCCGAGGCTCGGTAGACATCGATGCGAATCTCGGTCGGATCGATCTTCACTTCGTTGATTTCGTCCGCTTCGGGCAGCACGGCCACCGTGCAGGCCGAGGTGTGGATGCGCCCCTGCGCCTCGGTTTCCGGCACGCGCTGCACGCGGTGGCCGCCGGACTCGAACTTGAGCTTCGAGTACGCCCCGGCACCCACGATGCGCACGATCACCTCCTTATAGCCGCCGAGATCGGACGCGCTTTCCGAGATCATTTCCGTCGACCAGCGGTTGCGTTCGGCAAAGCGCATGTACATGCGCAGCAGATCCCCGGCAAACAGTGCCGACTCATCACCGCCGGTGCCGGCGCGGATCTCCAGGAAGATGTTGCGTTCATCGTTGGGGTCCTTCGGCAGCAGCAGCCGCTGCAGATCATCCTCGAGCGACTCCATGCGCGCCCTGGCGGCGTGGACCTCTTCCTCGGCCAATGCCTTCATGTCAGGGTCGGAGAGCATCTCCTGCGCGCCGAGCAGGTCTGCGCTGGCCCGGTTGTACTCGTGGAAGCGCGTGACGACCGGCTCGATCTCGGCGCGCTCCTGGCCGTACGCCCGGAATCGATTCATGTCGCGCGCCGCGTCGGCGCTCGACAGCTGCAGGTCGATTTCATCGAGCCGCTTCGCGAGTTGCTCGAGCTTGGTCTTCATCGAAGTTTTCATTGAACTCGCGGGGTGGTTAGGTGCCGGCACAGGAGCGTCGGCCCCGGCGCAGGTGGGCAGCAGGTGCTTGGTCGGCCGGGCCGCAAATCGGAGGACGCCGTCGTGCGCGCGACCGATGCGGCCCGCAGTGCGGGCCGGAGCATCGGACGCTAATGATCGGCGGTGTAGAAGCGGGCGAGCAGCGCCTGCACGCGTGCCTGCTCGGCGTCGTCGCCGGCATCGCGCAGCGTGCTCATTGGGTCGTGCAGGAACTTGTTCGTCAGCGCCTGCGAGAGTTGCTCGATCACGGCCTCCGGCGCTTCGCCGCGCGCGAGTTGCTTGAGCGCCCGATCCAGCTCGCGGCGCCGCAGCGCGTCGGCCCGCGTGCGGAGGTCCTGGATCACGGGCACCGCGCGGCGCGCCTTGATCCATTCCTCGAAATCACGCACGCGCGACTCGATGATGGCCTCGGCCTGGGCCACCGCGGCCTGCCGGCTCTCGCTACCCGACTGCACGATGCGGCCGAGGTCATCGACCGTGTGGACGTACACGTCATCGAGCCGCGAAACCTCGGGCTCGACATCGCGCGGCACGGCAAGGTCGACGATGAACATCGGCTTGCGCCGGCGCGTCTTGATGGCGCGCTCGATCATGCCAAGGCCAATGATCGGCAGCGAACTCGCGGTGCAGGACACGACAACGTCGAAGTGCGCGATCGCCTCGGGCAACTCGGAAAGCTTGATCGCGTTGGCGTGGAACCGGTGCGCCAGCGCGTTGGCTCGCTCGAGCGTCCGGTTGGCCACCGTGATCGACTTCGGATGCTGCGCGGCGAAGTGCGTGGCGGTGAGCTCGATCATTTCGCCGGCGCCGACGAACAGGATCTGCTCGCCGCCGAGGTTGCCGAAGATGCGCTGCGCCACCCGCACTGCCGCCGCTGCCATGGAAACCGACTGCGTGCCAATCTCGGTCGTCGTCCGCACCTCCTTCGCCACCGCGAAGGTGCGCTGAAAGAGGTGATTCAGCATCAGGCCGAGGCCGCCCGCGCTGCGGGCCAGCTTCTCGGCCTGCTTCATCTGGCCGAGGATCT
This sequence comes from Burkholderiaceae bacterium, assembly GCA_035429725.1. Lineage (GTDB taxonomy): Bacteria > Pseudomonadota > Gammaproteobacteria > Burkholderiales > Burkholderiaceae_F > JALORV01. Next base: position 2,014 of record DAOMFI010000088.1, read on the forward strand.
GCGGTTCGCCGAGCACCATGGAATCGAGACCGCTCGCCACGCGGAACGCATGGCGCACGGCGCTCGCCTGCGGCAGGACGTACGTGTGACGTTGCAGTTCGTCCAGGCTCAGCTGCTTCTCGGTGGCAACGAACTCCTGCAATGCCTGCTGGGCGCGGTCCGGTTCGTCCGCCGCGCAGTAAAGCTCCGTGCGGTTGCAGGTCGAGACGATCGCGGCCTCGGAAACGCGGCCGCCGGAGGGCTGCGAAAGCCGTTCGCGCAGACGTCCGATCGTCAGGCAGACCTCTTCCGGGACGAACGCCACCCGTTCGCGCACGGCAAGCGGCGCGGTCGTGTGGTTCAGGCCCAGGGTAAGAAGTTGCATCGCTGCCGGATGGGGTGCTGCCGGGAGAACTTGGATCGCCGAATTATAGGCGCCGGCCTTCTGCACCAGTCTTGATCTTTGTCGTCGGTCGCCCCGACGGACGGACTACCCGCCCGGGCCCCCGTCCGGCACTGCGCCGCACCAACCCTGGGGCCTCGAGGGCCATTCCCGGTGTGCGCGCCAGGCAACGACACTGGTCTGGGCCATTCGCGGGGGTGCGGATCGCGCTCAGCGCTTGCCGAGCCAGTGCTGCGCCTTCTGCATCTCCAGCAGGTGCGCCGGGCACGTCATTTCGAGCGTCTCGGCCCGCTGCAGGCAGACCTGCAGCATCTGCGCCGTGGCCAGCGCATCCGCCAGGGCGTCGTGGCGCGCCAGCATGCGGATGTTCATCATCGCCAGCCAGTCGTCCATCGTCTTGTTTTCGTTCGACGGATAAAGCGCCGGGAGCAGTTCGGCAAGGTCGAGCCAGGGGCTCTGGCTGATCGTGCCCAACGTCTCGTCGAGCGCGCGATCGATCATCGTCTGGTCGAACTCGGCGCGAAACGCCACCAAAGGACAGTGGCCAACGTACTCCAGGAAGCGCAGCAGCGACTCGGCCGGATCCTCGCCGCCCAGCTGCCGCTGGCCGCCGATGCGGTGAACCAGGATGTTGTCGCGGCTCGATGACTCTGGCTGGCGCAGCACGACTTCAAAGCAGTGGGCGAGATCGATCGTGCCTCGCTCCACGGCGACTGCTCCGATCGACAGCACCTTGTCGCGGCGCATGTCGAGTCCGGTGGTTTCGACGTCCACCGTCACGTAGCGCGAGGCCCGGTGGCGGTTGCGCGTCGGCGGCGGCGAGAGCTCCGACAGCCGCTGCAGGCGCACGCTGAGTTCGGGAGCGAGGCGCGGTGCCGGACGCAGCAGGCGGCTCAGCAACCCCATGGTGCAGTGTCCGATCGGTTGCGCCGGGCGGGCATGTCGGAGGCGCTAGAGCGCGAAGGAAAAGGTTTCCTTGAGCCTCTGCTGCACCTTGCGGGCCTGGCGGAAGGCTTCCTTCAGCATGCGCTGATCGACTTCGTTGAGCGAATTCGGGTCGATGCGGTTGGGATTGGTCGGGTGCGGATGTTCCTGCGCCCGCATCCGCAGCACCTGCACGTAATGAAACGCCTCGATGGTCGCCTCAACGTGGCGGGGATCGGCCTTGATCGCCTCGCCCGCGAGCCGCATGCGATCGGCCGTGCCCGTGGCCCGGCTGCCATACGCAAGTGCGAAGACGCGTGCGGCGTCGACGAAGATCCGCGCCCCGCGCTTTTTCAGGTCGAGCGTGCCTTCGCGCCCCGGTTTGTCGGACACCTGGAACGCTCGGATCAGCCCCAGCGGCGGTTCCGTCTGGAGCGCGTTGGCCACCATCAGCCGCAGGAAGAGCTTGTTGTCCTGAGTACGCGCCAGCAGCCATTCCCACAGGCGATCGGCCAGCGTGCTGTCGCCGTACAGCGGCCGGAAATCGAAGAATATGTTCGCGTTGAGCAGCCGTTCGGGCGTCGGCTCGCTGATCCACGTAGTGAACTGCGCCCGCCATTCCGCTTCGGTCAGGCACCACTGCGGATTGCTGGCCATGATGTTGCCCTTGCAGAGCGGAAAGCCCAGCTGATCGAGTGCGGCGTTGACATCGCGCGCAAAGGCAATCAGCTCGTGCCGGGCACGCAGCAGTTCCTTGCCGTCGCTCGGCGCGACGAAGATCAGTGCATTGTCCTGGTCGGTGGCCAGTGTCTGCTCGCCGCGCCCCTCGCTGCCGAGCGCGAGCCAGCACCAGTCGAGGCCTTCCAGTTCGTGCTCTTGCACCGTGCGGTTGATCACTTCGCGCGTCAGCGCGTCGTTAAGAGCAGCGACTGTCCGTGTGAGCGCTTCGGCGGACACGCCCTGGGCCAGCAGGTTGCGCGTGAGATTGCGGATGTCGCCGGCGACGTGACCCAGCTGCTTGATCGAACGCGCCGAGCGGATGGCATGGTGGATCTGGCGCAGGCTCACGCGCTGCAGCGCGAACAGGTCATGCTCGAAGATCGTCCCGAGCACCTTGCCGTGGGCCGTCACGATCATCTGGTGAAAACCGCCGGCAGCCATGCTCTGGATCGCTTCTGCCGCGGTTGCTTCGGCCGGAAGCGTGATCGGGTCCGGTGTCATCACGCGCGCCACCGGGGTTTCGAGCGGCAGTCCCTGCAGCACCACGCGATCGCGCAGGTCATTGAGTGTGAACACGCCCACGGGTGCCGAATCCTCGTCGACGATGATGATCGAGCGCACCGCATGTTCACGCATCTGCGTCAGGGCGTCGCGCAGCGAGGTCGTTGCCAGGCAGGTGACGGGTTCCGCGGGCAGCAACTGGGCCAGCGGGCGAGTCAGCGAATGCTGGTCCGACGCCACCTGGCTGTAATGACGTTGCAGTTCCGCCAGTGACTGCTGTGCCAGAACAGTGATGGCCTCGGTGCAGTAGGCGGCGAACTCGGGCGAGACCTGGCGCAGCCGCTGGAAATCATCGACCGCGAGCAGGTAGGCAAACACGTCGTCGGTCGCCCGATAGCTGCGCGTCGGATGTCCGCCGGCCGACAGCGCGCCCACCGGGAAACAGTCGCCAGCCTGCAGCACGCGGTCCGGCATCGTGTCGAGGCCCGCGGTGACGCTCGCCACGTGCCCGTTTTGAATGATGTGCAGCGGCGGGAACTCCGCGCTGCGGTCAACGATGACGCTGTCCTTGGCGAAGTACGCGAGCTTGAGCCGCGGAATCAGGAACTGCAGCGCATCGTCGGACATGCGCGAAAACGGCGTATGCCGGCCCAGAAAGTCGCGAACGGCCGCGAAAACGAGCGGCGGTGTGGTCGGCGTGGTCATGGCAGCGCGCG
>DAOMFI010000088.1:5356-12728 GCA_035429725.1 Burkholderiaceae bacterium
CGAACGGCCGCGAAAACGAGCGGCGGTGTGGTCGGCGTGGTCATGGCAGCGCGCGTGTCGTAGGTGTTCGGCCACCAGTGCATTGCCGCAGCGCGGCGCCGCGGGTCGGAGCAACCGATAGGGACGCATGTTCTCGCATCGGCGCAAGGATAGAAAAAGGGCCCCGCAGCCGGGGCCCTGTGAGTAGCGGCGTCGTATCGGTCTCCCGGCGTCGCCTCAGTGCGCGTGCGCCTTGGCCGCCAGGATGCCGGTGTTCTGGCGCACGTACAGCTCGTCCCACATGTCCTCGGCGCGCTTGTCGCGATACAGGAGCGAACCGAGGATCACAGCCAGGAAGCCGAGCGGGATCGAAATCAGGCCCGGGTTCTTCAGCTCGAACAGCGGCGCTTCGAGACCGACCAGGCTGGTGTTTTCATTCTTGAACTTTTCGAGGTTGGCCTGCGCGGCCGCCACGGCCTTTTCCAGTCCGGCCTTGTCCTTCTCGGCACGGGCGACCCGGGTGGCGTCGCCGGAGGCGAGTGCTTCGTTGAGTGCAGCCAGCCGTGCCGGCGCGCCATCGACGACCTTCTGCGCGGCCGCCTTGATGGCCTTCGGATAGGTCATGTTCGGCGACACCAGCACCAGCCCGATCGCCGTCAGCGTGCCGATCACCATGCCGGCCATGATTCCGCCGGTGTTGCAGCGCTTCCAGTAGAGCGTCAGCAGCACGCACGGGAAGTTCGCGCTGGCAGCGACCGCAAACGCCAGTGCCACCAGGTGCGCGACGTTCTGACCCTTGGCTGCGATGCCGATCGTGATTGCCATCGCGCCGACGATCACCGTAGCGATGCGCGCCGCCTTTACTTGCTCCTGTGGTGTGACGTGCTCGCTGCGGATGACACCGACGTAGAGATCGTGCGCCATTGCACTGGCCGCCGCCAGCACCAGGCCGGCGACCACGGCGACGATCGTCGCAAAGGCCACCGCTGCAACGAACGCGAGGAACAGGTTGCCGAGGAAGCTGTCGGGTCCGCCGCCGACGAATTGCGCCAGCAAGGGAGCGGCCATGTTGCCGCCTGCATCGACGGCGCGGATATTGGCCGCACCGACGTTCATCGCCGCACCCAGGCCGAGGAACAGCGTCAGCACATAGAAACCGCCGATGATCGCCATCGCCCAAATGACGCTCTTGCGCGCTTCCTGCGCCGTCGGCACAGTGAAAAAGCGCATCAGGATGTGCGGCAGTCCGGCGGTGCCGAACACCAGCGCCATGCCGAGCGAAATCTGGTCGATCGGCGCCTTGAACAGCAGTCCGGGTTCGAGGAAGCGCTGGCCCAGCTCGGCAGGCGTCATGTTCTTGCTGGCGTCGCCCAGCAGTGTGGCGACCTGAGCCTGGACCTTGGCATCACCGACCGCGGCCTGCAGGAAGGCCGGCAGCGAGAATCCGTAGGGCAGCCAGACGAACATCACCAGCAGGATCGACGCCGTGACCAGCAGCACGGCCTTGATGATCTGCACCCACGTGGTGGCCACCATGCCGCCGAACAGCACGTATCCCAGCATCAGGATGCCGACGACGATGACCGAGATCTCGTAGTCGATGCCGATCAGCGTCTTGACCAGCACGCCGCCGCCGACCATCTGCGCGGTCAGGTAGAACGTCGACACGGTGATCGTCGACAGCGCGCCGACGATCCGCGTCGCCTTCGGGTTGTTGCGGTAGGCGAGGATGTCGGCCAGCGTGTACTTGCCGATGTTGCGGCACGGCTCGGCGATCACCAGCAGGACCGTGATGTAGGCCACCAGCCAGCCCACCGAGTACATGAAGCCGTCGTAGCCGTAGAGCGAGATCAGTCCCGCGATGCCCAGGAACGAGGCCGCGCTCAGGTAATCGCCAGCGATCGCCCAGCCGTTCTGCAGGCCCGAGACGCCGCCGCCCGCGGTGTAGAAGTCGGCCGCCGATTTCACCCGCTTGGCGGCAAGGTAGGTGACGAACATCGTCATCCCGATGATCGCAGCGAAGACGGCGAAGGTCAGCCAGCGCCATTCGGCGCCGACGGCTCCCTGAGCGAAGGCGGGAAAAGCGATCAGCGGCAGCGCGAGCGCGCCCGCCGCGAGGTACAGGCCAGTGCGCCGGTTCATGCCTGCCTCCCGATGTTCTCGGCGTCAGCGATGAGTTCGCGTGCCATGGCATCGAACTCGCGGTTGGCGCGCCGGGCGTAGTAAAAGGCGATGGCCCACGCGACGACGAACTCCGACAAGGCGAACAGGATGCCGAAATTGAGGGGACCCCAGACCTTCACCCTGAAAAGCTCAGGGAAGTAAGCGGCGCCGATCGGCAGCAGAAAATAAAATACGACGGAAAAGATCATCAGCCCGGCAAGGAAGCGGACCTTTTTGGCGTGGAGCGACTGAAAGCGCGGATCGGCATCGATCGCCACCCAATTGAGCGGCGCCCTCTGCCCGGTCGCGCCGGCGAGTGCAGCAGTGGACATTTCTTCCCTCCCGAGGAAAAGTCTTGTTATGGCGCCGCTTTGCCTGCGAGAGCTCCGAGTACGCGTTGACCCGGAAACCCTTCGCGGCGTTTGTTATGGCGGCGCGGCCAACGGTAGACCCCTTACCTGTCACACGGCTTACGGCTGCAGGGGTTTGGGTTGATCTACATCTAATTCGGGTTTCGGGCCCGAGGCCGCGGGAGTCCGGGCCGCTCACACGAACGCCAATCTGGCCGAGCCGCCCACGTGCCGCGTACGATTGCGCCATGGGCAGGGCCGCCAGCCAATCGCGCGACTTGGTCGTCGTGCCGTCGACGCGCCGCGACATCGACGCCGTCGCGCGCCAATGCCGAAGGCTGGCCACGCGGCGGGCGCTGATTTCCGCCGGCGCCTCGGTCGTGCCGATTCCGGGGGTCGACGTGGCTGTCGACATCGGCGTGCTGATGTCGATGATCGAGGACATCAACGCCGCCTTCGGCCTGACGCCCGAGCAGATCGATCGCCTAGCGCCGCGGCGCAAGGTGTTTGCCTACAAGGCCGTGATGGCGGTGGGCAGTGCGCTGGTCGGCCGCGTTGTCACGCGTGAACTGGTGATCAAGCTGCTGAAGACAGTAGGCGTGCGCCTGACGGCAAAGCAGGCTGCCCGGGCCGTTCCGTTCGCCGGCCAGATGGTGGCCGCCTCATTGAGTTTCGCCGCGCTGAAGTACCTCGGTGACCGGCACATCGAGGACTGCGTGCAGGTGGCCGACACGCTGATCGACCTCGCCGGTCCCGTTGTTGCGCATCAGTAGTGCGAGCTGCCCTGCAGGCCGGGCGATAAGGGCGCGACGTCGTTGGTCGTCGCCACGACCGTCCCCGGCACGCCCAGCGGGCCGGTCGCCGGCTGCGCGTGACGGGGCAGGGTTCGGTCGGGAAAAGGGGCCGGCGCCCGCACCGCGTTACTTGCGCAGCGCTTCCTGCTCCAGACCCAGGTAGGTGCCGTAGGCATTGATGCGATTGGCCGCCGCGAACGCCGGCACCTTGTCGAAGCGTGACCAGTCGACGGCGGCATACGCTTCATCGAACGGCACGAGGTCGCGCACGGCCTTGCCCATCTGTTCGCGCAGGTACAGCAGGTAGTCGCGCGTCAGTGCAATGTCCGGGGCCGGGTCGCGCGACGCGGCGCCGTGACCCGGAATCACGACTGCCGGCTTCAGCGGCGCGATGAGATCCAGCGTGGCGAGCCAGGAGCGCGTGTCTGCGTTGCCGACGAAGGGAATCCGTCCGCTGAAGTAGAGATCGCCGGCCAGCAGCACGCGCTCGTTCTCGATCCACAGCATGATGTCTTCGGGCGAATGCGCGCCGCCGACATCGATCAGGCGAAAGCGCATGCCGCCGCGCTCGAACGAGTACGCCTTGCCGTCCGGGAACTCGATCCAGCGACCGGGACCAAGCAGCTTCGTCTTCTCGTCGACATAGGGCCAGAGGTCGCGACGCCGCTGCTCGAGCCGTTCCTGCGTTTGAGGGGCCGCCAGCGACTCGCGCCCCTTCGCGCTGGCCCAGATCTCGACGTCCGGGCCGGCGAGCGCCTGCAGGCCGTAGAAGTGGTCGGCATGGAAGTGGCTGACGATGACCACGCGGATCGGCTGTGGCGTGACCGTTGCGATCGCCCGCTTCATCGCGGCACCGAGTTCCGGCGTGCCGAGGGCGTCGAACACCACCACGCCGTCGCGCGTGATGACGAAGGCTGCATTCGAGTTGAAGGCATGGTTGGCCGTCGAGGCCATGCCGGAGTCGCCCTGGAAGTAGTAGACATGCTCCGACGCACGAATCGGCGTCAGGGTCTGCTGTGCCGACGCTGCACCGATGAGCAGGATGAAAGCCGTCAGCCCCATGGGGCTCTGCAGATACCGGATGAAGCGGGTCTTGATCATGAGTCGTAGCGGCCGAGCCGCACCTGTGTATTGCCGGGCTTCAGGTGCCGCAGCGATGGCATCACCAGCACCGTTTCATCGTACGGCGCCATCCATAAAGTATCGCCGTCGCGCGCGATCGGCGTGCCGGCCTTCGGGACGATGCCCAGGCCTTCGATCGGCACCAGGAACTCGAATGCCAGCGACCGGGCCACGACGGGCTCGGTGACCCGCACGACACGCTGCTGCTTTGGCAGTGGCACCGTCAGGCGTGCCGCGATGCGCTCGAACGGGACGCTGCCGGTGGCCGCGAGGAAGCGCAGCGTCGTGTCGCGCGCCACCGCGAGCGCACGGCGCTCCCAGTGCTGGCCGCATTCGATCAGCAGGGCCTGCTTCGGACTCGCAGGGTCGTTGAAGCCGCCGCGGTCGCGCATGCGCAGCCCGGCCGGGTGTCCGGTGTCGATCAGCAGGTCCGCCGGCAGGCCGACGCGGCGCGCGAGTGCGAGGTGCTTGTCGACCATGCCGCAGACCATGATCGGACGGCCGGGTTCGTGCATCGAATGCAGGTCGAGCAGGAAGTCGGCGGAATCTACGAATGGGCGCAGTTCACGCGCGCGGCGCAGCTCGGCCGAGTCGCGCGGACCGTCGAGTACCTCGTCGGCCCAGACGCGGTTGTAGTCCTCGTCGATGTAACGCGAGGCGTCGGGGTCCGCGAAGTCGAAGCGGGCGAAAGCCGCAACGTTGGCGAAAGCGACTATCAAGCGACCCGCCTGCGGCCTCAGCCCGGACTCGAGCAGTTCGATCAGCGCATGCGCGCCGCAGAATTCGTTGCCGTGCGTCAGCGCCTGCAGCATCACGGTGGGACCGGCGTTGCCGGAATCGAATACGTGCACGAAGTCGACACCGCTCGCGCTTGCGCGGTAGCGGGTGATATCGGGAGGCTGGATCTCGATTGGATGATGTTCAGGCACGGCGTGTCTCCCGGCGGACGTATTCGCGGACCGCCTCCAGCATGCGCTGCAGGTTCTGCTGCAGCGGCGCGAAGCCGGCGTGCTTCTCGCGCGCGGCCTCGTCCATGTAGAGACGCTTGTTGATCTCGACCTGCAGGCTATGGCGGCCGCGCACCGGGTCGGAGTAGGCGCGCACCAGTTCGACGCCCTTGTAGGGGTCGTTCACGGCAACCCGATAGCCCAGCGCGGTGAGCGTCGCCCGCATGAACTCGGTGAACGCCGGGTCGCATGTCGTCCCGTCGCGATCGCCCAGCACGAAGTCCGCGCGCATTGTTCCCTCGCCGCCTTCGCCCATCTTGCCGGCGACCGAGTTCATCGAGTGGCAGTTGAGGTGGTAAACGACGCCGAAGGCGCCGTGTGCGGCATCAATCAGCCGGGTCAGGCCCTCGTGATAGGGCGCGTGGAAGCGATCGATGCGCCGTCGCACCTCGTCGACCCGCAGCTTGCGCGTGTAGATCGGGCGCCCGTCGTCCAGCGTACGCCAGACAAGGGCCTTGCCGATGGCGGCCTTGCCGCTCGGCACGTATTCATGCGGCCAGGCGCCGCCCTCGATCAACTCCAGGTCGATGTCGCCGCGATGGCGGTTCGGATCGAGGTACGTACGCGGATAGCGGGCTGCCAGCAGTGGAATGCCGTGTTCGGTGGCCGGGAGATACAGCTCGTCGACAAAGCAGTCCTCGCCATCACGCAGGTCGAACTCCGATACCGCAGCGTCGAAGTCCGCAGGGAAGTCGAGGCCGGAGTGCGGCGAATCGAGGACGATCGGCTCGCGTGGCTGCGCAGGGCCGTGCAGGTACAGGGCGTCAGACATCGTGATTCAGTCGGGGCAAACTCGATGTTGCGACATCAGTGATCGTTCAAGTGACATGCCGACAGGCGTCCGGGCGCAATTTCGCGCAGAGCCGGTGCCTCGACCGAACAGCGGGGCATGGCGCGCGGGCAGCGCGGGTGGAAGTGGCAGCCGGACGGCGGTGCCAGCGGCGACGGGATTTCACCCTTGATCGGGACGAAGGTGCGCCGCTTGCGGTCCAGTCGCGGGACCTCGAAGAGCAGGGCCTGCGTGTAAGGGTGGTTCGGCCGGGCGAAGAGCTCCTCCGTCGCGGCGGTCTCGACAATGCGGCCGAGGTACATGACGACGACGCGGTCCGAGAGGTGCCGCACGACGCCCAGATCGTGGCTGATAAAGAGGTACGTCAGGTCATAACGGTCACGCAGGTCCATGAACAGGTTGAGCACCTGCGCCTGGATCGAGACGTCGAGCGCGGCCACCGCTTCGTCGCACACGAGGAACTCGGGCTTGACCGCCAGCGCGCGCGCAATCCCGATCCGCGCCCGCTGACCGCCGGAGAACTGGTGCGGGTAGCGGCGCGCAAACGTAGCGTCGAGCCCGACCCGCTGCAGCACGTCCGCAACGTAGTCCGCGACCTCGGACGGGGCGACGAGTCCGTGCACGCGCGGCGCCTCGCCGACGATATCGGTGACTCGCATGCGCGGGTTCAGCGATGCAAACGGATCCTGGAAGATCATCTGGATCGGTCGCCGCACGCCGGGTTCGGTCGTTACGGGCTGGCCGCGGTATCGCACGGTCCCCTCGGTCGGCGCATGCAGGCCGCAGGCCAGCCGTCCCAGGGTCGACTTGCCGCACCCCGATTCGCCCACCAGGCCGACCACTTCGCGCTCCGCCACCTCGAAGCTCACGCGCTCGACCGCATGCACGGTGTGCTCGCTGACCTTCGCGCCGAGTGCGCGCGCCAGTTTCTCGATGGCGTCCAGCTTCTTGCTGAAGCGCTTGCTGACGCCGTCGATCTGCAGCAGCGCCGTCATCGCACGGCCCTCCGCGCTGCGCGCTGCGGGAAGAGCGCTTCGGAGCGGCCGTGCGCGGATCGATGGACCCTTCGCGCTGCGCGCTGCGGGATGAGCGCTTCGGAGCGGCCGTGCGCGCTCATGCCAGTTCCAGTGGGTGCACGCAGCGCACCGCGCGCCCAACGTGCTCCGC
>DAOMFI010000089.1:0-12687 GCA_035429725.1 Burkholderiaceae bacterium
GCTTGGCGCGGTTGGCGGGGTCGAGCGTGGCGGTCAGGTCGATCAGGCGGGGCATGGGGCTTCTCCTGGGGCCGGACGGAGCCGGCGGGTTTCGGGGGGTGAAACGGATCGGTGTGGATGGGTTCAGCGCGCTGCGGCGGCAGGCCGATGAACGGTGTCGGGCCGGGCTTCGAAGGCCTCGATCAGGAACCGGTCCTGCGGCTTCTCGGACGCGGTCTTCGGGATCTGCACCAGCACCTGAACGAAGCCGGGCACGAAGTTGGCCTCGAGCTTCGCGCGGCAGACGGCATACAGCGCCTGCGCTTCGAAGGCCGACAGATCCTTGGGCACCACCGCCGCGACCACGTCCTTCTCGCCCGGCGCCAGGCCGGCGCTGGCGATGCCGTAGACGTAGACGTCGTCGACCAGCCCCGACTCGGCGATCACCTTCTCGACGAAGGCGGTGTTGATGAAGTCGCCGTTGCGCCGGATGCCGCCGCCTTTGCGGTAGTCGAAGGAGAGGAAGCCGTCCGCGTCCTCGTGCACGACGTCGCCCATGTGCAGCCAGCCGCCGGCGCACTTCTTCGCCGACGCCTCGGGGTTCCCGAAGTACTCGACGACGAAGGGCGCGCCGCTGGCGTGGCGGAACCACAGCTCGCCCGGCGTGCCGCGCGGCACGTCGTGGCCGTCGTCGTCGACGATGCGGTACTGCAGCGTCGGCGCCGGCTTGCCGATGCTGCCCACCGGCCCGCTGCCGGGGTAGTTGAAGCTCAGGCCGCCTTCGGCCGCGCCGTAGAACTCGAGGATGCGCACGCCGAAGCGGCGCTCGAAGGCCTCCCAGATCGCGGCCGGCATGCCGGCCGAGACGACCAGGCGCACCGGGTTGTCGGCGTCGTCGGCGCGCGAAGGCTCGGCGTAGACCGCCGTCGTCATGCCGCCCAGCAGCGTGAAGCTGGTCGCGCCGTACTGGCGCGTGATGTCCCACAGCCGCGACTTGGTGAAGCGGCGCGACAGCACGCAGGGCAACTTGCAGGCCAGCGCCGCGCCCAGCGTGATCAGCTGCGCGTTGGCGTGCGTCAGCGACAGGCCCGAGTACAGCTTGTCGTCGTCCTGGTAGCTGAACAGGCGCTTCGTCAGCAGCGCGGTTTCGCAATAGCGCCGGTGCGTCATCACGATGCCCTTCGGGTCGCCGGTGGTGCCCGAGGTGAAGAGCAGCTCCAGCGCGCTGTCGGGGTCGGTGCTCAGCACCGGCAGATCGGGCGCGCTCGCGGGCGCCACGGCCGCCCAGTCGATCACGCCGGGCTCGTCGGCCAGCGGGCGCTTGCCTTCGTCGGTGGTGAAGCCCAGCACCCAGCGCAGCGCCGGCAGCGACGCACGCAGCGGCTGCAGCTGGGCGAGCGTGTAGTCGGCCGCGAGCACGCCGCCGCACTGCGTGCTGGCGAGCATGAAGTGCAGCTTGTCGCCCTTGGTGCGCGGGTCGATCGGCACCACCGCGGCGCCGACGATGCTGGCGGCGATCATCGCCTCGACGAACTCGGGGTGGTTCGCCATCAGCAGCGCGAAGCGGTCGCCGGGCCGCACGCCCTGGTCGACCAGCACCTGCGCCATGCGGCGCGCGTTGTCCCACAGCGTGCGGTAGCTGCGCACCTCGTCGGCACGCACGCCGCCGTCTTCGAAGCTCAGCACCTCGAAGTCGGGCAACTTGTCGGCGCGGTTGGCGATCAGGTTCGCCAGGATGTTCTCGGGGCGGGCGCTCATGTCATGACTCCTTCGCAAGCGCGGTTCACTTGCCCAGCAGCGTCAGGCAGGCCACGGCCTCCTCGACGCCGGCCAGGCCGCCGCCGTTTTCGGCCAGAGCGATGCGCGCGCCCTGCACCTGGCGCGCTCCGGCCTCGCCGCGCAATTGCGTGACCAGCTCGAACACCTGCGCCAGGCCGGTCGCGCCGATCGGGTGGCCCTTGCACTCCAGCCCGCCCGACGGGTTGATCGGGATGCGGCCGCCGATCGTCGTCTCGCCGCGCTCGGCGGCCGTGCCACCCTGGCCCATCGGCACCAGGCCCAGCAGTTCGGACTGCAGCACTTCGCCGATGGCGGTGGCGTCGTGCACTTCGGCCACGCTCACGTCCTGCGCGCCGATGCCGGCCTGCTCGTACAGGCGCTTGGACGCCAGGCGCACCAGGTGGCGCTCGAAGTCGGCGGCGCCGCGCTCGCTGCCGGTCTGCAGCGCGCAGGCCAACACGCGGATGGCGCGGGCGCGGCTGCCTTTCAGCGCCTTCAGCCCGGCCTCGCTGCAGACGATGGCCGCGGCAGCGCCGTCGCTCACCGGCGAGCACATCGGCAGCGTCACCGGGTAGGTGATCGGCGGCGCGGCCAGCACCTGCTCGATGGTGTACGGGTCGCGGTACTGCGCCAGCGGGTTGTGCACCGAGTGCTGGTGGTTCTTGGCCGACACGGCCGCGAACTCGCGCTGCGTGGTGCCGTACTCGCGCATGTGCATGCGGCCCATCGCCGCGTAGATGTCCATGAACACGCTGTAGGGCCGGGGCGAGGTGCTGCCGGGCGGCGGCTCGATGCCCTCGCCCATGCGCAGCAGGCGGGCGCGGCCGGCCTCGGTGTCGTGCACGTCCCAGGCGCCGTCGAAGGCCGCGAACATGCGCGCCTTGTCGTCCGAGAACATCTTCTCGGCGCCGACCGCCAGCACGATGTCGGCCGCGCCGGCGCGCACGTGTTGCACCGCCAGGTGCAGCGCGGTGCTCGCACTGGCGCAGGCGTTCTCGACGTTGACCACCGGCACGCTCTGCAGCCCCATCGCGCGCAACGCGAGCTGGCCGCGGATCATGTGCTGGCCGTCCATGTGGCCCTGCGTCGCGTTGGCGAAGTACGCGGCCTGCAATTGCGCCAGCTCGCAGCCCGCGTTGGCCAGCGCGCCGGTGACGGCCTGGCGCGTCAGGTCCTTGACGCTCAGGTTCGGGTGCCGGCCGAACGGGGTCATGCCCACGCCGGCGATGAAGATGTCGTTGCTCATCGGCTGTCTATGTGATCGGTGCGCTCAGTGTCCGGGCGACGGCGAAGCGGGTCTATCGGAAATCCGCAGCGCGCTTGACGCGATGGGCCAGCGTCCGCGACGATGCGGATGCCCCACCGCCGACCGCACATGACCGAAGCCTTCACGTCCGACAGCCCCGCCGTCACGGTGGAGGAGTTCACCGACCCGACCGTCGCCGGCCAGGGCTTCGAGCTGTTTGCACAGGACGCGGTGCAACTGCAATCGAGCCCGCTGCGTGTGCGGCGGGTGACGGTGCGCCTCGGCGAGGCCACGGTCGTCTCCCAGGCGACCAACGTGCGCATGCGCACACGCACGTCGGCGCACGAAGGTCTGATCGCCTACGTCACCTTCGGCCCGCAGACGACAGGCACCGTCAACGGCTTGCCGGTGCGCGCGGACCTGTTGCTGGCGGCCGAACCGAATGTCCAGGCCCGCTTCGTCGCCGATGCCGGCTGGGAGAGCATCACGTTCCTGCTGCGGCCCGAGTACATCGCGGCGCACCTCGACGCCCGCCAGCGCGCCGACGAGTTCCGCCTGCCGCGCGGCGTGGAGACACTTCAGACCAGCGCGGCGGCCGTGCAGGGGCTGTTCGCGTGGGGCCAGCGCCTGGTGGAGGCGGCGGCGCTCGAACCCGCACCGTTCAATCACAGCGCCGAGCGGCGTGCGGCGGCGCAGGTCGAGGGGGTCGAGACGCTGCTGGCCACGCTGCGCGAAGCCGCGGGCCGCGAGCCGGACCGCAAGGACCTGGCCAAGCAGGAGCAGAGCCGCATCGTCAGGATCGCCGAGGACCATGCGCTCGCGCATGTGGGCGAGCGGCTGTACGTGTCGGACCTGTGCCGCGCGACGGGGGTCGGCGAGCGCACGCTGGAGGTTGCGTTCAAGCAGACGATGGGCCTGACGCCGGTGGCCTACCTGGCGCGGCTGCGGCTGCACCGCGTGCGCGACGCGCTGCGCACGCCCACGCGCAGCGCGAAGACGGTGTCGTCGATCGCGCTCGACTGGGGCTTCTGGCACTTCGGCGAGTTCTCGCGCGCCTACCGCCACTGCTTCGGCGAGTTGCCGTCGGAGACGCTGCGCCGCCATCGGACCGAGCCGGTGCGGTAGCGGCACGCGCCACGTTGCGGGGTCCGCTCAACTGCCCAAGTCCTGCGGATTGACGCCGAGCGCGCGCAGCGTCGCGCCCTGCTTGTTGTAGGCGGCGTGTATGACCTTGGACAGCTCTTTCGGCGTTCGCGCCCGAGTCCTGGTCGAGGCCGAACTCGAGCAGGCGCGCCTTGACGGCGGACTGCGCCGGCGCCTTCAGCGCGGACGCGCGGATCCTGGCTTGCACGGCGGCCGGCACGCCGTTGCGGGCGGGCGTCACCCTATGCATGAAGCGTGCCGCACATTCGATAATGCTCATGGACGACACCAAAGCTGCCTTTGGTGAATGACTGGAGTTGGCCGGGACTACCCATTCGCGGCCGTTCCAGGAAGCTGACCCCCGACTGATTGCAGGCTCCCTGCCAAGGTCAGGTTACGGCGACCTCAACGTAGAACCGGACCCGGCCATCAGCGGGTATTCGCGACCGACGGGTATGGAGTTGTCCAGGCTAGGCTGAGTGCGATCGAAACGCCACCGCGGCCGGCCTCATGCCTTCGCCGCTGCCGCGTGTTCGTCGCGTGCCGCGCGCCAGATTGACTTCGCGGCGTCCGCATTCATCGCAGCGATGGCCCGGCCGACCACCAGATCGGGCCAGGCGGAGGCCCAGCGCAGCTTGATCAGGCCCGTGACGACGATGGCGATGTTGGCGAACGCATCGTTGCGCGCCGAAAGGAAGGCTACCCGTGTCAGGCTGCCGCTGGCGTGGCGGAAGCGCGCCAGCAGTAGTGCGCAGCCCACGTTGACAAACAACGCGCCCAGCCCGGTGGCTGACAGCAGCATCGAGTCTGGGGGCAAAGGGGCGTTGAATTTCTGACATGCGGTCCACAGCAGCGCCAGCGCCGGCACCAGCAGCACCGCGGCCAGCAGCATGCCCACGCGCGCCCGGTCGCGCGCCGACCAGCCGAGGGCCGCGACGATCAGGAAGTTGACGGTGGCGTCTTCCAGGAAGTCCACGCTGTCGGCAAACAGCGATACCGAGCCGATGCGCCGGGCGACGGCGAACTCGACGAAGAAGTAGGCCAGGTTGGCCAGCGCCACGACTGTGACGGCGCGGCGCAAGGTTGAACCGGTAGGGTCGAGGGTATCCAAATGCCGCGCGTAAGCTGGAAGCCGGACATACGCAGCCGACTCGACTTCAGCGTGAACCTTGCCGAGGCTGCCAGCTTGCCGTTCAGCGACACCTCGGCCAGCACCTTGATGCTGGCATCGGGCTTGAAGCTGCCCTTGGCCAACAACTTGCCGCCGACCAGCACGAGCGGCGCTTCGGTCTTGTCGTTGCCGTTGAATACCATGCCCCTCGCCGCTGGCGCCGCTGAACTTCATCGGATTGCCGTGTTGGCTGACGTCGACTTCGGCGAGGAACAGCTAAATGCGCTGGTCGATCAGGAGGCCAAGAAGGCAAACGCACCTTGGAGCCGGCCGTGCCAACGCAGCCGTTGCACACCGCGCCCGACGCTTCATGGCCCGAGCCGCACACGGATCACGACCGGCACCGCGCTCCGGTTGGACCACAGCCAGCAATAGTCGTTGGCGCCCTTGGGCGTCAAGCGACCTTGCGCGGCAGTGACGGCGGACATGGTCTCGGGTGCTCTCACGTCGCCATCGACGTGGAAGTGTGTATGGAACGCCACCGGCGCGTCGGCCGTGAACTGCCAGGTGATCACTCGGCCGGCATTGAGGGGAGTGCAGAGTTCGATGAACTCGGCCGGCGGCGCGACCAACTGCCGCACCAGGGTTTGATGCATCGGCAGCGCCACTTGGACCAACTGGCGCTGCCCGAGAATGGAAAGCGGCAGGAGGCCCAAGACGACGCCCATCGAAAGGCGGCGAAAGACCGGCATGCGCAACCCCCCTTGCGGCGTTGCCCGGGTCGACGAGCCCCGAGCGGCAAGACTTTGAGTGGCGTCACGCGCGGACGTTCAGCGCCTGGCCCGGGTTCGCGGGCCCGACCGGAGGCGCCACCGCCATTGTCTGTGGGTCGTCCCACTCCGCGCGCAGCATCAGGCCAATCGCGGTCATGCCGGCGCTGGATTCCGCCAAGGGCACGCCGCCGTGCATGCGTGCAATGGCCGCAACGATCGACAACCCGAGGCCGTGGTTGCGAGCCGCGTCGCTGCGCGACGGGTCGCCGCGATAGAAGCGGTCGAACAACCTGGGAAGATGCTCGGGAGCGATGGTGTCACCGAGGTTC
Organism: Burkholderiaceae bacterium; assembly: GCA_035429725.1. Taxonomy (GTDB): domain Bacteria; phylum Pseudomonadota; class Gammaproteobacteria; order Burkholderiales; family Burkholderiaceae_F; genus JALORV01. Next base: position 6,361 of record DAOMFI010000089.1, read on the forward strand.
ACGACTCGTATCGTCACTTCGCTTTCTCGGGCCGAGTCGATCTCCACCCGAACGAGGGTTCCGCGGCGCGCGTAGCGCGTCGCGTTGGCAATCAGGTTGGACAACGCCCTGTGCAACAGCGCGTTGTCGAAAGCCCCTGCCGCATCACCGCGCACTTCCAGGCCAAGCCCTGCCTCAGCCAACGCTGCCTCGTGGTAGTCCGCCACGCGTCGAGCGACCGCGGCCAGGCTGGCCGTCGCCACTCGCCGGGCCGTCGCGCCACGATCCGCCTGCGACAGGAAGAGCATGTCCTGCACGATGCCGGCAACCCGCTGCAGCTCCTCGAGATTCGATCCCAGCATTTCGCGCAATTCGCCCGCACCGCGCGGCTTGCGCAGCGCGAGCTCAGTGCTGCCGATGAGCGTCGCCAGCGGCGTGCACAGTTCGTGGGCCACGTCGGCATTGAACCCCTCCAGGCGCTCGTAGGCCTGTTCGAGCCGCCCAAGCAACTCGTTGAACTGCGCGATCATCGGTTCCAGTTCCTGGGGTTGCGACGAGCCGTCCAGGCGCCGATGCAGCGTGTCGGCCGCAAGGCGGCTCGTCTGAGCGACCAGTTCGCGCAGCGGACGCAGACCCAGGCGCACGAGCAGGAAGCCGCCTGCGGAGATGAGCAGCGCGCCGGCCAGCGCAGCGGCCATCAAGGTCAAGCCGATGCGCCGCAGCAGCGCCGCGTCGTCGCCGGTATCGAGCATCATGGTTGCGGTCAGTGTTCCGGATGCGGACCACGGGGAGGGCAGACCGAAGCGCAATCGGCGAGCGTCGCTGCCGGCCGTTGGCGACGCCGGGCTGCGGTAGAACAGGACGCCGTCGGGCTGCTCGAGCCACAACGAAAGATCCTCATGCCCAATGAGGAAGTCGTCGAGCTTGTGCTTCAGCGCCGGCATATCGCCATCGCGTGCGGCTTCGCTGAGCAGGTGCTGCAGTTGGGTCCGCTTCTGCGCCAACTCTTCCGCTTGGCGGTTCTGGAAGGCAAGCTTTGTGGCGCCGTAGACCAGCGCGCAGACGACGACCAGCCCCACCAGGCTCTGCAGTGCCAGCCAATAGGAAAGGCGCCTGCCCAGCGAACCGGTGCGGCTGCGGCTCATTCGTCGCGGACCTCCAGCACATAGCCCATGCCGCGCACGGTATGGAGCAAGTTTTGCTCGAAGGGCACGTCGAGCTTGCCGCGCAGGCGCCGGATGGCGACGTCGATGACATTGGTGGCACTGTCGAAGTTCATGTCCCACACCTGCTCGGCAATCTCGGTGCGCGACAGCACTTCACCCTGGCGGCGCAGCAGCAGGACGAGCAGATTGAACTCCTTGGCCGTGAGCTCCAGCCTGCGCCCGGCTCGGGTTGCCTTGCGGCGCAGCAGGTCGACTTCCAGGTCCGCCAGTCCGAGCACGGTCTCGCCGGCGGCCGAGCGCGGGCGTCCGCGGCGCAGCAGCACCTGGATCCTCGCCACCAGCTCCGAGAAGGCGAAGGGCTTGACCAGGTAGTCGTCGGCGCCGCTCTGCAGGCCCTTGACCCTGTCCTCGACCCGCACACGCGCCGTCAGCATCAGCACGGGGGTCTGTTTGCTCTGCCGCAGCGCGGCCAGCACGCCCAGGCCGTCTATGCCGGGGAGCATGGCATCGAGCACGAGCAGGTCGTAGTCGCCCTCCATCGCCAGGTGCAACCCGTCCACGCCGTTGTGCGCGACGTCGACGACGAAGCCCTCTTCGGTCAGGCCCTTGCGCAGGTAGGCAGCCAATTTGAGCTCGTCTTCGATTACCAGAAGCCTCATGGCCGGGCAGCCCCCTGCAACCGGGCGCGCGTGCATGACGAAGTTGTCATGTGCGCGACCGCTTGGTGTCGATGTCCGGTTCGTAGAGTGCTGTTCATGCCCTTCGGCATGCCGCCGCAGCCTGTCTGCGCGGATCCCAGCACCCAGGAAAGGTATTCATGAACTTTGCCCAGCACGCTGTCCTTGCAATTACCGCCACCGCGGCCATCGCATTGCCCACTCTGTCTCACGCCGGCTCGATGTGGCACGCCTCGAACGGCGAGGCGGGAATCACCTACTATCCCGAGCACTTCAAGAGCACGAATACGCGTGCACAGATTTCCGCCGAGACGGCGGCGGCGCGCAAAAACGGCACGCTCGACCAATTGAATGCGCAATACCAGCTCAATGCACCAGTGCCGGTCAAGGATGCGGGACCGGCTAAGACGCGCGCGCAGGTGATGGCCGAGATGAACAACGAAAGCGCCGACGAGCGCAGAGCACGGATGAACCTGCTCGCGGGCAGCTGAGCCGGATTCGATCGGCTCGCGCGTAGAGGCCTCTCGGGAGAGGCCGCTACGCTCCTCGGCGGTTCGCCGGCAACTGACCGAAGGCGCGGACGCCGCGTCGGTGACCGCGGCCCCCGGCCTCATGCCTTCGCCGCTGCCGCATGTTTGTCGCGTATCGCGTGCCAGACGGACTTCACGGCGTCCGCGTTGATCGCGGGGATGGCCAGGCCGACCACCGGATCGGGCCAGGCGGCGATGTCGGAGAACGCATCGCTGTGCGCCGGCAGGAAGGCCACCCGCGGCAGGCTGCCGCTGACGTGGCGAAAGCGCGCCATCAGCAGCGCACCACCCACGTTGACGGAAAACGCGCCCAACGCGGTGGCAGACAGCAGCATCGGGTCCGAGGGCAAGGCGGCGTTGAACTTGCGGCATGTGGTGCACAGCAACGCCCGTGCACAGAGACCGCACGCTACCGAACACAGGCATTGATCCAGCGCGGCGCGCGTTTGTGGCCGAGGCCGCTCGGCGAGGCAAGGCTTGACGGGTCATCGCTGCACAGCGCGCATGCATGGCTGGGGTCAAGGTGGTGCTGGGGACGCGGTCCTGGGCGGCAGGGGCGCGTTGCAATCGGTGACTTTGAGATAGACAAGATCGCCCGGCTTGACATCTCTATCCTCAGGCACGGGCACGACCCGAAAAGCCGGGCGTCGCGGGCCTCTGTACCTGACCACCGCAAAGCGCACATCCGCCGCCCGTGCCGAAGCGGCGTGAAGGCAGTCACCCGAGGGCTTGCGAGTGAGACTGTCGGCCGTGCCGACCTCGACCACCTCGGCGGTGCGCCAGCCATCACGGAAGTCGTAGCGGCCTTCGTAGACCGTCGTGCAGCCCGTGAGCAGTGCAAGCCAGACAAGTGCGTGGGCGCCTGGACCAGGGGTCATCCTGACCCTCTGCCCGTGTTGGCCAGGCGCGATGTTGCGTTGCCGGCCCGCTGTCCAGAGTGCTGCGTGCCATGACCACCGCGTTCGGCCTCCAACCTTCGGTCCACGAAGTTGCAGCCATCGTCGGAATGTTCGCAAGCCGTCCGTTCGAGCTGCAAGGTGGTGTGAAATACCTTGAACCCATCGGCAAGGCCTTGCTTGATCCGCTCGACGAGCGCAGCACTCTCCACTCCCTCGGCGTGCACGACATGTGCAGTGAGGGCCTTCTTGCCGCTGGTGAGCACCCAGACATGCAGATCGTGAACGCCGATGACGCCCTCGACCCCGAGGATGGCCTGCTCGACCTGGCCCACGTCGACACCCTCGGGCGCACCTTCAAGCAGGATGTTCAGGCTCTCCTTCAACAGAACCCAGGTCCGCGGCAGCACCCATAGGCCGATGCCCACGGCCACCAGGGTGTCGACCCAGGCCCAGCCGGTGAAGCGGATGACGATGGCCGCGACGATGACGCCCAAGGAACCGAGCATGTCCGCCCACACTTCGAGGTAGGCCCCCTTCACGTTGAGGCTGGCATCCTTGCCCGCGTGCAGCAGCCGCATGCTGGCCAGATTCACGGCCAGGCCCAGCATGGCGACCACGAGCATGCCCATGGGCTGCACATCGGCCGGGGCGCTGAAGCGCCGATACGCTTCGTACAGGATGTAGATCGCAACCCCGAACAGCAGCACCGCATTGAAGGCCGCCGCCAGAATCTCGAAGCGGTGGTAGCCGTAGGTCCGCTTCGCATCCGCCGGCCGGCGCGCAACGCGCACCGCTGCCACGGCGATCGCCAGCGCCGCGACATCGGTGAACATGTGGGCCGCGTCCGCCAGCAGCGCCAGGCTGTTGAAGACGATGCCTGCCACGACTTCGGCCACCAGGAAGCTCGCCGTGAGGCCCAGCGCCATCGACAGGGCGCGCTCGTTGCCGGTGTCGGGCACGGCGTGCGCGTGGCTGCCGCTCATTCGCCGGCTCGTACGGCAATGCAAGGCAGACGGTCCGTCCGGGTGTGCATGAAGTGTTGACTTTCCGGGGTCGCTTCGACGGATGGTCAACCGCGCTGCGGACGCGGCCGCGCATCGGCAGACGCAAAGTTGATCGTCGGCGGCTGCGTCTGCTTGGGCGGCGTGGGCAGGTTGGCCAGGCCACGGCCCATGCGGCTACTTCAGTGTGAATCGCGCTGATGCGGGCGGCTTGCCGTTGAGCGACACCTCGGCCAGCACCTTGGTGCCTGGCGCGACCTTGAAGATGCCCTTGGCTTCCAGCTTGTCGCCGACCAGCGCCAGCGCCGCCTCAGTCTTGTCGTTGCCGTTGAACACCGTCACCTTGCCGCTTCCGCTGCTCAGCTTCATCGGCTTGCCGTGGTCGCTGACATGGATGACGATCAGCTCGGGCTTGGCGACCAGTTCCAGATCGCCGGCCTTGGTCTCGACGACCACGCCGCCGTGTTTGGGCGTGTGGTCTTCGGCGGCGGTTGCCGGCAGGGTGAAGGCGGAGGCAATCAGCAGGGCGGCAGCGAAGGTCTTCATGGTTCTTCCTTTCAGGGTGGGTCGTGGATGAATCGGCATGTCAATGGATGGGCGTCGCGCTGACCACGTCGATGACCGTGATCCAGCCGGCCACCGCCTGGCCGGTGCACGCGGCTGCGGCGATCGCGGCCTTCAGCGGCTCGACCTCGTTGTCCTCGCACAGCAGCTCCAGCTTGTATTCGTTGACGACCTCGTCGCCGAGGTCCATCGAATAGTGCTGTTCGTCGCTGTCCAGCGGCAACAGCGAGCCCTTGACGATGTACACAGCCAGGTTGTGGCGCCGGCCGCTGCGTTGCCCGCCCCAGGCGGGCGAGTCCTTGACCGCTGCGATGACGTCAGCGATGCGGCTGCGGTGCACGTAGGCCTTGATCTCTTTCATGGTGTCTCCGGGGTCGGTTGGGCAAGGGGTAAGGCTTCGGCCTGGTCGGCGGCAGCGTCGCGCTCGCGCTGCTTCGCTTCGGCCCGGGTTTCGGACCATTCGTAGATCAGCGGCAGCAGCAGCAAGGTCAGCAGGGTCGAGGTGATCAGCCCGCCGATCACCACCGTGGCCAGCGGGCGCTGCGTCTCGGCGCCGACGCCGGTGGAGATCAACATCGGGATCAGGCCCAGGATCGCCACCGAGGCCGTCATCAGCACCGGCCGCAAGCGCAGTGCCGCGCCCTGGCGCACCGCGTCGCGTATCGACAGGCCGTGCTTGCGCTGGTCGTTGAGGAAGCTGACGAGCACGATGCCATTCAGCATCGCTACGCCGAACACCGCGATGAAGCCGATGGCCGAAGGCACCGACAGGTACTGCCCGGTGAAGAACAGCCCGACGATGCCGCCGATGATCGCGAAGGGCACGTTGGCGATGATCAGCGTGGCATGGCGCACCGAGTTGAACGCGGTGTACAGCAGGATGAAGATCAGCCCGATGGTCAGCGGCACGATCACCCCCAGCCGCTCCATCGCGCGCTGCTGGTTCTCGAAGGCGCCGCCCCATTCGACCCAGTAGCCGGTGGGCAGCTGCACCTTGGCGGCGATGGCGGCGTTCGCGTCCTTCACGAAGCCGTCGATGTCGCGGCCCTGCACGTCCATCTGCAGCACCGCGTAGCGCTGCAGCGACTCGCGGCGCACGAAGGTGTAGCCCTCGTCGAGTTCGATCTTCGCCACGCTGGAGAAGGGCACGATCGCGCCTTCGGCGGTGCGGATCGGGATCGCCGCGATCGCCGACGGGCTGGAGCGGAACTCCTCGGGCAGCCGCACCGCGATGTCGAAGCGGCGCGTGCCGTCGATCAGCGTGGACACCGCCTCGCCGCCGATGCCGGCCTGCACCACGGCCAGGATGTCGTCGGCATTCAGCCCGTAGCGCGCCGCGGCCTGGCGGTCGACCTTGATGACCATCTGCGGCTTGCCCTTGTTGGCCTCGGCCGACAGGTCGGCCACGCCCGGCACGCCGGCGACCACGGTCTTCAGCTTCGCCGATAGCTCCTCGAGCTTGTCCAGGTCCTCGCCGTAGATCTTCAGCGCCAGCGTCGCCCGCACGCCGG
>DAOMFI010000090.1:0-9499 GCA_035429725.1 Burkholderiaceae bacterium
GCCCGGCTGCTGCGAGCTGCGGGAAGGCGTCCTGTGGATCGCCGTCGATTCCGCTGCCGAGTCAGCCAAACTGCGCCAGGCCGCGCCGCGATTGCTTGCCGAACTCGTCTCCCATGGCCTGCAAGTCTACGAGATGAAGACCCGCATACAAGCCGGCAACACGACCTACCCCGGACAAGGTACGGCAGGACCCTCAAGTCCCGGACTGGATTACCCCCCAGTGACCGCGCGGGGCGCTGCGGCGGTCGAGGAGGCGGCCGACCGCTTGCCGGCATCGTCGCTGCAAGGTGCGCTGAGACGCCTCGCGGCAACGCTCCACCGGCGGCGAGAGCGCGGCCAGCGGGGTTAGGCGAGTTCCGGCTGCAGCCGGTACGCCGCGGGCGCGGCGGTGTCGTCTTCGAAGGAAATGATGTCGTAGGCTGTTTCGTCGGCCAGCAAGGCCCGCAGCAGCCGGTTGTTGATCGCGTGGCCCGATTTGTGGGCCACATAGCCCGCCACGAGGGGGCGGCCGAGCGCCGAAAGGTCGCCGATCGCATCCAGGACCTTGTGCTTGGCGAATTCGTCGCCTGCACGCAGCCCGTCGGTGTTGAGCACGCGGTATTCGTCCATCACGATGACGTTTTCGAAATTGCCGCCCATGGCGAGCCCGGCCGCCCGCAGGGCCTCGACCTCGTTCACGAAGCCGAACGTCCGCGCGCGTGAGACCTCTTTCACGTAGGAATCGCGCGCGAAATCCACTTCGACCACCTGTTCGGTGGAGTCGATCGCCGGATGCTTGAAGTCGATCGAGAATTTGAGCCGGTATCCGAAGTAAGGCTCCAGTCGCGCCCACTTGTCGCCGTCGACGACCTCGACCGGCCGCAGCACCCGCACGAACCGCTTCGGGGCGTTGAGTTCCTCGACGCCGGCAGACTGGAGCAGGAACACGAAGCTCGCCGCGCTGCCGTCCATGATCGGGATCTCGGCGGCGTCGACATCGATATAGCAGTTATCGATACCCAGCCCGGCGAGCGCGCTCATCAGGTGCTCGATCGTTGCGATGCGGACGCTGTCGCGGCCGATGGTCGTGGCCATGCGCGTATCCACGACTGCGTCCGGCGACAGTTTGATGTCGACCGGCGGATCGAGATCGACGCGTCGGAACACGATGCCCGTTTCGGCCGTAGCAGGTCGCAGCACCAGGGTCACCTTGGTGCCGCTGTGCAGTCCGATTCCGACTGCGCGAACCAGTTGCTTGAGAGTGCGCTGTTTCAGCATGACGCCTATTTTATCCGTCTCCTTGTGCACTGCGGCGAGCTTTCGCGAGTCCCGGGCCCGAGAATCCCGCTCGCCGCTGACTCACTCTCCTTCCCGCAAGTCCGTGCCGCAGCCTTCCGATTCCCCTGACCCTTTGCCAGAGTCCAGCCCCGGACAGGCCGTAGTCATTCGGACCGTGTTCCCGGCAATCCGGACCGTGGGGGCGTTTGCGGCGTTCACGTGGCTTGCACGCGGCCTCCAGGACATCCGGCGCGCGCCGGCCGCGAGCCTCGCATACGGCGTCGTCTTCGCCTTGATGGGCGCACTGATCGCCCTCGTCTTTCGCAACGCCTATGAACTCACCTCCGCGCTGACGGCGGGCTTCCTGCTGGTCGGTCCGTTCCTCGCCACCGGGCTGTACGACATCAGTCGCCGGCTCGAACGCGACGGCGCTGTCCGCTTCAGCGAAACAATGACAGCCTGGCGCGCGAACCTGGGCGCCTTCAGCCTGTTCTCGCTCGTGCTGACGGTCATCATGCTGGTCTGGGCACGCGCCTCGCTGGTCACATTCGCCCTGTTCTTCTCGAGCGGCATGCCAACGTTGAAGAGTTTCGTCGCTCAGGTAGTGTCCATCGAGCATGTCGATTTCCTGCTGACCTACTTCGCGGTCGGGGCGCTGTTCGCCGGCATCGTGTTCGCGGTCAGCGTCGTGTCGGTGCCGATGATGCTCGACCGTGGCACCGACACGATCGTCGCCGCTCTGACCAGCGTGCGCGCGCTTTTCACCAATCCCCTGCCCCTGGCGATCTGGGCGCTGTTGATCGTGGTCATCATTGGCATCGGTTTCGCCACCTTCTTCGTCGGGCTCGTGGTCGCCGTTCCGCTCATCGGGCACGCGACGTGGCATGCCTACAAAAGTCTCGTTGCCGATGTACGCGATCCTTCGGATCGCACGTGCATCGGCAACGACTAGTTTCAGTCGGCTGCGCTCCGGAGCGGTCGCGCGCTCCGCCGACCTCGAACTGCACGGCACTCACCCTGTCTCTCTCGCCGCGCGAGAGGGAAGAATGCACTCCTGTGCTGCGCCGTCCTCGCCTGGCGAGGAGGGAAAAGAAATCCTGGCACTGCGATCCGCACCGCGGGGTGAAGTGCGCCGGGTTGTTACTCGGCGGAGCGCCCGGCCGCTCCGAAGCGCAGCCGACTAACTATTCCGGAGCGAATGCACGTGCACGACCCGGCGCAGCCGGGTCGTGCGTACATTCGCGACGCCAACCTCAATCCGCCTGCTTCCGCAGGAACGCCGGAATGTCATAGCGATCGCTGCCGCTGTCCTCGAGAGCTGTCACGCGCTGCTGGGCGGAGTCGCGGGAGCGCCAGACGGCCGGAGTTTCAAGGTGGCTGTAGTCGGACGTTGCCGCGCCACCTTCCTTGCCCGGGGCCACCATCAGCGGCGCATTGTCGGTGCCGGTTCGCACAACCGTGAACGGCGTGGACTGCTTCTTGGAGGCCGCCCTGCCGAGGCCCGTCGCGACCACCGTCACGCGCAAGGCGTCGCCGATGGCTTCATCGCACACCGTGCCGAAGATCACCGTGGCGTCCTCAGCCGCGAAGGCGCGGATCGTGTTCATGACTTCGCGCGTTTCCTTCATTTTGAGCGACTGCGACGCGGTGATGTTGACGAGCACGCCGCGCGCACCGGACAGGTCGACGCCTTCAAGCAGTGGACTCGCCACGGCCTGTTCCGCGGCGATGCGCGCGCGGTCCAGACCCGATGCCGTCGCGGTGCCCATCATCGCCTTGCCGTGCTCGCTCATGACGGTCTTTACGTCCTCGAAGTCGACGTTGACGAGGCCCGGGACGTTGATGATCTCGGCAATGCCGGCGCAGGCGTTGTGCAGCACATCGTCCGCGGCGCGGAAGCAATCGGCCATTTCGGCGTCCTCGCCCATCACCTCCTCGAGCTTGTTGTTGAGAATGACGATCAGCGAGTGAACCGAAGACTCGAGCTCGGCGAGCCCTGCCTCCGCCACTTTCTGGCGCTTGGGACCTTCGAATTCGAACGGCTTGGAGACGACGGCAACCGTCAGGACACCGAGTTCCTTGGCAATCTCGGCGACAACCGGCGCGGCACCCGTGCCAGTGCCTCCGCCCATGCCGGCGGTGATGAACACCATGTGCGCTCCGCGCAGCGCATCAGCGATGCGGTCGCGCGCCTCTTCGGCGGCCTGCCGGCCCGCCTCAGGACGGCTCCCCGCGCCGAGGCCGGTCTTGCCCAGCTGCAGCACATTTTTCGAGGACGAGCGCGCCAACGCCTGGTGGTCGGTGTTCGCGCAGATGAACTCCACGCCCTGCACCCCACGCCGGATCATGTGCTCGACGGCATTGCCGCCGGCCCCTCCGACGCCCACCACTTTGATGATCGTCCCGCGGGTCTCGGTTTCCAGAATCTCAAAACTCATAGTGCTCTCCTGCTCGTGGGTTTGGTTGCTGCTTCAATGCGAAACGCGCAAGGCCAAAAGCGCAACTGCACCAACGCGCTTGGCATTGCCCGCTTCAGTGGGCGCACGGCGTGTACGCGAGCCTTCGGCTCGCACGTGCACGCCGCGCGTGTTTGGATTAGCGCGAGCCGCTTGAGGCGGCTCGGCACGGCTCGCGCCTACAAAGGCTATGAACGGACGACCTCGAGCTGCGAGCGCTCCGCCCACAGCTCCAATGTCGCCGCGGCGGGACTCGCTCAGGCGAGTCCCGCTCTCAAGATCGCGGCCGCCGCCCGGCCGCCCGAAGGCGGCCGCGCCAATTAACTCGCGGCGAGTGCACGTGCGACCCGAAGGGTCGCGTACACGAGCCGCGCTCAAAAATTTCCGACGATCCATTCCTTCATCCTCTTGAACGTCTGCTTGAACGAACCAGTCTGCTGCGCGATCTTGCGGCCGCGGCGGCGCTGCGAGTCGGCCTCCACCAGCAGCCCCATTGCCGTCGCGAAGCGCGGGTTCTTGACGACATCCGCGAGGGAGCCGTCGTACTGCGGCCAGCCAATGCGCGCGGGCTTCAGGAAGACGTCCTCGGCGAGCTCGGTGATGCCGGGCAGCAGGCTCGTGCCGCCGGTCAGCACGATTCCGGACGACAGCAGTTCCTCATAGCCGGACTCGCGGATCACCTGCTGCGTCAGCGTGAAGAGCTCTTCTACGCGCGGCTCGATGACCGCCGCCAGTGCCTGCCGTGACAGCAGGCGGGGGCCGCGATCGCCAAGGCCGGGGATCTCGATCTTCTCGTTGGGATCGGCCAGCACCTCCTTGGCCACACCCCATCGGACCTTGATTTCTTCCGCATCGGGAATCGGCGTGCGCAACGCCATCGCGATGTCATTCGTGATCTGGTCCCCGGCGATCGGGATGATCGCGGTGTGACGGATCGCGCCGCCCGTGAAAATGGCGATGTCGCTGGTGCCGCCGCCGATGTCCACCAGTGCGACGCCGAGCTCCTTCTCATCGGCCGAGAGCACCGACAGCGACGACGCCAGCGGCTGTAGGATCAGATCCTGCACTTCGAGTCCGCAGCGGCGCACGCACTTGATGATGTTCTGTGCCGCGCTTACCGCGCCCGTCACGATGTGCACGCGAACCTCGAGCCGCACGCCGCTCATGCCGATCGGCTCGCGGATGTCCTCCTGGCCGTCGACGATGAACTCCTGCGTCAGCACGTGCAGCACCTGCTGGTCGGTCGGTATGTGAATGGCCTTGGCGGTCTCGATGACGCGCCCGACGTCCCCGGCAGAGACCTCGCGGTCCTTGATTGCGACCATGCCGCTGGAGTTGAAGCTCTTGATGTGGCTCCCCGCAATGCCGGTGAACGCGTCCTTGATCTGGCAGGCGGCCATCAGCTCGGCTTCCTCCAGCGCGCGGCGGATCGACTGCACGGTGGACTCGATGTTGACCACGACGCCCTTGCGCAGTCCCTGCGAGGCGGCCTGTCCGAGTCCGATGACCTGGAATCGTCCATCCGGCAAGGCCTCTGCGACGGCGACGACCACCTTGGAGGTGCCGATGTCGAGTCCGACGATCAGGTCTTTGGTTTCTGTTCTCATGTATCAGCGGGTTCTCGGATCGTTGGGGCGCGCGGGAGTGGATGCGGCGAAGCCGTTGGCATAGCGGGCGTCGATGCGGGCCGGCGGGCCGCCGACACGCGCCACCACCATCGGGTAGGCCACAACGACGTCGGCCAGACGTTGCTGCAGGGCGCCGGCACTGTCTTCACGACCCAGTTCGACTCGCGTCGCAAGTCCCGTGCCGCTCGCCTCCACCGCCCAGGAACGGCGATCGGAGACGTCGATGCCTCCGATGCTCAGCGACAGCGCCGCGAGCTGTGCCGCGAAGTCGTAGTAGCGGGTCGCAACGTCGCGCGCCACCGCATCGGGGCCCGAAAAGGCGGGCAGTGGTCCGTAGACCTCGGCCTCAGCCACGTTGGCGACGAACAGCTCGCCACGGTCCGAGAGCAGGCGGCCGTCGTTCCAGGCGCCGAGCGCGCGATGCTCCCGCAACGTGACCTGCAGCCGATTCGGCCAGATGCGTCGCACCGATGCCTGCGCAACCCAGGGCACGGTCTCGAGCAATCGTCGCGCCTCATCGAGCCGGATCGTGAAGTAGTTGCCTTTCAGCCGCCCGGCGATCGCCGCCCGCACGGACGCGGCAGTGACGTGCTGCAGGTCGCCTCGCACCTCGATGCGCTTGAATTCGAAGGCCGGGCGTTGCGCCACCCAGCGCGCGGCGGCCGACAGCAGCAGCGCCGTCGCCAGCAGCAGCGCGGCGAGCGCCGCGACGTTCATCAGGCGCACGCCCGTCACGCGGCCCTCCGGTCGTCGAGCGTCGCCAGGGCGAGGATGCGCAGCACCAGATCCTCGTAGCTGATGCCGACCGCTCGCGCCGCCATGGGCACCAGCGAGTGTCCCGTCATGCCAGGCGACGTGTTGAGTTCAAGCAGGAACGGCGCACCGTCCGCCCGTAGCATGACGTCGATGCGCCCCCAGCCGCGCGCACCCAGCGCACGGTAGGCGCGCAGGCAGAGCTCCGTGATCCTGGCGGCGACTTCGCCTTCGACCGGCGCAGGGCAGAGGTACTTCGTGTCGTCGCTGAAATACTTGTGGTGATAGTCGTAGTTGGCTTCGGGCGCGCGGATCTCGATCAGCGGCAGCGCTTCGGCCGCCGCACCCTCGCCCAGAATGGCGCAGGTCAGTTCCCGGCCGGCGATCAGCTGTTCGATCAGCACGTCGGCGTCGTAGCGGGAGGCCTCTTCGAACGCCAGTGCCAGCTCGTTGTGGTCGTGGCGGGTGACTTTGGTGATTCCGATCGTCGAACCCTCACGCGCCGGCTTGACGATCAGCTGGTCACCCAGTTCGGCGACGACCCGCATCCAGTCGGCGCTGGCGTGGCCGATGCGATAGGTGGGCGTGGGTATGCCCGATTGCAGCCAGATCTGCTTCGTCGTGTGCTTGTCGATCGCGATGGCCGAAGCCTGGACACCGCTGCCCGTGTAGGGAACACGCAGTGTCTCGAGCACCCCCTGAATCGTGCCGTCCTCGCCGCCGCGTCCGTGCAGCGCGATGAAGACGCGATCGAAGCGGGCCGACTCGAGTTCAGCCAGCGACTGCGTGCCGGGGTCAAATGGGTGCGCATCCACGCCGCGGCTGCGCAGCGCGTTGAGCACGCCGGTACCCGACATCAGCGAAACCTCGCGCTCGGACGAGCGGCCGCCGAGCAGCACGCCGACCTTGCCGAAGTTGACACTCGATGAGCTCATTCGGCGCCTCCGCCGCTGAGGCGCGCCGGCACCTGCCCGATCGAGCCTGCGCCCATCGTGATGACCACATCGCCGTCGCGCACGACGTCATTCAGTGCGATCGGCAGATCCTCGATCGCTTCGACGAAGATCGGCTCGACCTTGCCCGCAACCCGCAGCGCCCGTGCCAGCGAACGTCCGTCGGCCGCGACGATCGGTACTTCTCCGGCCGCGTAGACCTCCGCCAGCAGCAGCACATCGGTTGTGGACAGCACCTTGACGAAATCCTCGAAGCAGTCACGCGTCCGCGTGTAACGATGCGGCTGGAACGCGAGCACCAGCCGGCGGCCGGGAAATGCGCCGCGTGCTGCGGCCAGCGTTGCGGCCATTTCGACAGGGTGGTGTCCGTAGTCGTCCACCAGCGTGTAGGTTCCGCCGCCAGGCGCCGGCACATCGCCGTGGCGCGCGAAGCGTCGCCCGACGCCCGTGAAACTGGCGAGCGCCGCGACGATGGCGGCATCCGGCACGTCGAGTTCGGTCCCGACGGCGATCGCCGCCAGCGCGTTCGCCACGTTGTGCAGCCCCGGCAGGTTCAGGACGACCGGCAGTGGTGCCGCGTTCTCACGGAGAACCGTGAAACGCATCTGCGTGCCAGCCGCCACGGCGTCGACGGCCCGGACCTGCGCCTCGGCCGCGAAACCGTAGCTGACGATCGGCTTGGAGATGAAGGGCAGGATGTCACGGACGTTGGCGTCGTCGATGCAGAGCACGGCCGCGCCGTAGAAGGGAAGACGGCCGAGGAACTCGATAAACGCCTGCTTGAGCCGCGTGAAGTCGTGGCCGTAGGTCTCCATGTGGTCGTTGTCGATGTTCGTCACGACCGCAATGACCGGTGCGAGGTTCAGGAACGAGGCATCCGATTCGTCCGCTTCGACCACGATGTACTCGCCGCTGCCGAGGCGAGCATTGGCGCCGGCGGAGTTCAGCCGGCCGCCGATGACGAAGGTCGGGTCGAGCCCCCCGGCCGCGAGCACGCTGGCCACCAGGCTGGTCGTCGTCGTCTTGCCATGCGTGCCGGCGATGGCGATGCCCTGCTTCAGCCGCATCAGTTCGGCCAGCATGACAGCGCGCGGAACGACCGGGACGCGCTTTGCTCGCGCGGCGACGACTTCGGGATTGCTCGGCGATACCGCCGTCGAGATCACGACCGCGTCGGCACCCGCTATGTGATCGGCGGCGTGGCCCTGAGCGATGGCCGCGCCAAGTTTCTCCAGCCGATGGGTTGCCGCATTGCGTGCGATGTCCGACCCACTTACCTTGTATCCCAGGGTCAGCAAGACCTCGGCGATGCCGCTCATTCCAGAGCCGCCAATTCCCACGAAGTGAATGTGCTTCACGGCGTGCTTCATGCGGCCACCTTCTCGATCACGGCGGCGACGGTCGACGTGGCATTCGGCCGTCCGACGGCGCGGGCGGCGGTCGCCATGGCGACCAGTCGCTCACGGTCAAGACTTTCGAGCAGGCTGGCGACCCGTTCAGCGCTCAGCTCAGCCTGCGGCAGGTGCACGGCCGCGCCCCGCTCCGCGAGGAACTCGGCGTTGGTGCGCTGGTGCTGCGTCGTTGACACCACCAGCGGCACGAGCACGCTGGCGACGCCCGCCACCGCCAGCTCCGTCACAGTGATTGCCCCGGCGCGGCAGACAACGACATCGGCCTCGGCATAGCGCCGCGCCATGTCGTCAATGAATGGAACCACGTCCGCGTCAACATCTGCCTCGGCGTACGCGCGTCGAACGTCTTCCACGTTCCCGGCACCGCACTGGTGCACGACGCGCGGACGGCGCGCCGCAGGAATACGCGCGAGCGCGGACGGCATCGCTTCGTTCAGCACGCGCGCTCCAAGACTGCCGCCGATGACCAGCAACTGGAGCGGACCTGATCGTCCGGCGAAGCGTTGCCCAGGCGAGGCAATCGATGCAATCTCGGCACGCACCGGATTGCCGGTGACGAGACCCTTGTCGCCCGCGGCAGCCGCAGCGCCACCATCGAAGCCGCACAGCACGCCCGCCGCCACCGGAGTCAGCATGCGCGTCGAAAGCAGCGACTCTGCGTCAGCATTCATCAGCACCAGCGGCACGCCAAGCGAGCCGGCCGCAAGTCCTGCGGGCACCGCGACGTAGCCGCCCGTCGAGAACACGACCTTCGGAGCCCGAGCGCGCAGCAGCCGGCGGCTCTGCCACATCGCACGCAGCAGCAGAAAGCCACCGAGCAGTAGTGTCTTCAGTCCCTTGCCGCGCAGCCCGCTGAAGTCGATCGCATCGAAGGCGATGCCGTGACGCTCGACCAGGCCACGCTCCATGCCCGACTTCGTTCCAAGCCAGCTGACCGACCAGCCACGCCCGCGCAGAGCTTCGGCCACGGCGAGTCCCGGCATCACATGACCACCCGTGCCCGCGGCAACGACGACGAGATGATTCATCGGCCTGCCTTC
>DAOMFI010000090.1:9599-11082 GCA_035429725.1 Burkholderiaceae bacterium
CATGACCACCCGTGCCCGCGGCAACGACGACGAGATGATTCATCGGCCTGCCTTCCGCAAAGGGCGGTGCAGGCAGCGCGCCTCGGGCGACGTGCGAACCTCGCAGCAGCACCCGCGTTCTGCTGTTCCTGCGCAGCGGGTGCGGCCTGCCAGCCGTGTCGTGGACGCACCGTACGCACTCATGCCCGGCCTCCGCGCATGAGGATCCTGTTTTCCCGGTCGACGCGCAGCAGGATCGAGATGGCGACCAGCGTCGACAGCAGCGCCGATCCGCCGTAGCTCATCAGCGGCAGCGTCAGGCCCTTCGTCGGCAACAGTCCCGTGGCCACGCCCATGTTGATGAACGCCTGGACGCCGAGCCAGAGTCCGATCCCCTGGGCCACCAGGCCGGCGAAGGTGCGTTCGAGCGCGATGGCCTGACGCCCGATCTCGAAGGCGCGCTTGACCAGCCAGTAGAAAAGCACGACGACGACCAGCACGCCCACAAGGCCGAGTTCCTCGCCGAGCACCGCGAGGATGAAATCGGTGTGCGCTTCCGGCAGATAGTGCAGTTTCTCGACGCTCGCGCCGAGTCCGACGCCGAACCACTCCCCACGACCGAATGCGATCAGCGAGTGCGACAGCTGGTAGGCCTTGCCGAGCGCGTTGGCCTCCGACCAGGGATCGAGATAGGCGAAGATGCGGTCACGGCGCCACGGCGAGAGCCAGATGACCAGCATGAACGCGATCGTCAGTGCGGCGCTGATGCCGGCGAAGAGCTTCCCGTTGACACCGCCGAGAAACAGGATGCCCATGCTGATCGCGACGATGACGCCGAACGCGCCGAGATCGGGCTGCAACAGCAGCAGCGCGCCAATCGCGCCCATCACGATCGCCATCGGCAGGAACCCCTTGGCGAAGTCGTGCATGTAGTCCTGCTTGCGCACCGTGAAGTTCGCGGCATACAGCACGCACGCGATCTTCATCAGCTCGGACGGCTGCAGGTTGAGAAACCCGAGCGGAATCCAGCGCTTGGCGCCGTTAACCCCCTTGCCGACGCCCGGAACGAGGACCAGCACCAGCAAGGAGAGCGCGGCCACGAAAAGCCAGGGCGCGATGCGTTGCCAGGTCGCCATCGGAACCTGGAAGGCCACGAGCGCCGCACAGAATGCGATCGAGAGCGCGAACAGGTGCCGCACCAGAAAGTGCGTGGGAGCGACGTTGAAGCGCGGCGAATCGGCCAGTGAAATCGATGCCGAATACACCATCACCGTTCCGATCATGATCAGAAGTGCAACGACGCCAATCAGCGTCCGGTCGACGAGCGGCAACGCCTCGCGCGATGTCTTCTCGAATCCGGCACTGCCGAGCCCGGCCAGCGCCAGCACGGCGCCGCCGCCATCGCGCGCGACTGAACGCGTGCGTGCGCCCTTCGCGCGCTTCAGACCATCCAGCCAGCGCTTCAACATGGCTGCCCGGCCTCCGCGGCAAGTTCGCGCACAGC
>DAOMFI010000090.1:11182-12645 GCA_035429725.1 Burkholderiaceae bacterium
TCCGCCCGGTGACGGTAGTCACGGAACATGTCGAGGCTGGCACAGGCCGGCGAAAGGATCACCGCGTCGCCGCTCTGCGCCGCGGAAGCTGCACACTGCACAGCCTCGGGCAGCGTCGCCGCCTCCACCAGCCTGACCGCAGGCGCCCCAGCGGCCAGCACGGTGCGGATCGCCGGGCCATCACGTCCGATCAGCACTGCGGCCCGCACATATCGCGCCACCGGATCGACGAGTGGGGCAAAGTCCTGTCCCTTGCCGTCACCGCCCAATATGGCGACCAGGCGGCGCCCTTCGGCTCCGAGGCCCTCGATAGCGGCGACGGTCGCCCCGACGTTGGTGCCTTTGCTGTCGTCGTAGTACTCGACACCCGCCAGCGATGCAACGAGTTCAACCCGATGCGGTTCGCCCGCGTACTCCCTCAGGGCATGCAGCATCGGCGCCAGCGGTAGTCCGATCGCGCGCGCCAGCGCCAGCGCCGCCAGCGCGTTGAGCGCGTTGTGCCGGCCGCGGATGCGCAGCGCATCGACCGGCATCAGCCGGTGGATATGGATCTCGGGCAGGACGCCCGGCAATTCGGCGGCCGCCTTGCGCTTGCGGCTCGGCAGGCTCGTGTCTTCCGCCCAGGCCAGCCAGCTCATGCCGCCGTCGTGCACGAGACCGAACGACTCGGGCTGTGCCGGCATGTCGGAACCAAAGGTCACGACCGTGGCCTTGCGTCCCGTCATCGCAGCCACTAAGGGGTCGTCACGGTTGAGCACGCGCAGCGTGCGGGCGCTGAAGATTCTTTCTTTGGCTTTCGTGTATGCCGCCATCGAGCCGTGCCAGTCCAGGTGATCCTGGGTCACGTTGAGCACTACCGCTGCATCGCAGTCAAGGCTGGTCGTCGTTTCAAGCTGGAAACTCGAGAGCTCGAGCACCCAGATGTCCGGCAGTTCGTCGGCATCCAGCCGCGCCGTCAGTTCATCCAGCGCCGCTGGAGAAATGTTCCCGGCAACGGCAACGCTGCGCCCGCAGCGCTCGACGAGCAGACCCGTCAGGCGCGTGGTGGTCGTCTTGCCGTTGGTGCCGGTAACGCCGAGTACGCGCGGCGCATAGCCCCGCTCGTTCTTTAGCCGGGCCAGCTCGCGCGCAAAGAGCTCGATCTCGCCCACGATCTCGACACCGCGCCGGCGCGCCTCCTTGAGCAGCGGTGCCGCCGCTGACTGTGTTGGCGAGAGGCCTGGCGAGAGCGCGACGAGCCCAACCTCGGCCAGCAGCGCATCGGTGAACGCGCCGCCGTGAAACTCAGCCGCGGGGCAGTCCCTCTGGAGGGCCTCGAACTGCGGCGGCTGCGCACGGGTATCGGCGACGCGTACCGACCAACCCGCTCGCGCCAGCCAGCGTGCGATCGCCAACCCGCTGTCACCCAGACCGAGCACGAGGGCGCGCTGCGTCATGCCGTCACCGCGCCGCGCCCTGCGGCG
>DAOMFI010000091.1:0-12281 GCA_035429725.1 Burkholderiaceae bacterium
TGCGACGCTAGTTGTGAACCGTCAAGAGATTGTTTCTTGACTTGATGAGCCTGGACAAGGGGGAGGCGCCGCAGATGCTAGCGTGACGGCGGTGCCGGTTGTAGTGGTGCAGCCAACTGGCCAGAGCGCGAGTTCGCTGGTGGGAGTTCTGGTAGGTTCAGCCGTAGGCCCATTCGCGTAGCGCTGACTGGATGAACCGTTCGGCCTTGCCATTGGTCTGTGGTCGGTAGGCGCGGGTGAACCTGTGCTGGATGCCGAGCTCGGTGCCGGCGCTGGCGAAGTCCCGTGAGCAGAACGCCGCGCCGTTGTCTGACAGGACGCGGCTCACCATCACGCCCAGGCCGGCGAAGTAGGCCACGGCGTCGTGCAGGGACCGCACGGCCTGGGGTGTCTTCTCGTCCGGGTGCATGGCCGTGAAGGCGAAGCGCGCGTGGTCGTCCACGACCACGAACAGCATCTCCCAGCCAGCGCTATCGACCGAGTCGCGCAGGCTTCCGCTGAGGCGGTGGCTGGCCCGCACGATGCGTCCACGCTTCTTGGTGTCGATGTGCAGCAGATCGCCGGGTCGCTCATGCTCGTAGCGCACCACCTGCTTGGCTGGCGCCAGGTCACTCAGCTTGGACAGGCCCGCCCGCGCGAGCACGCGGCTGACGGTGGAGGCCGACACCCCGACGCTGCGGTCAATGCGCGACTGGATCATCTGGCGGCGTCGTAGCTCGACGATCAGCAGCGCCTTGGCCGGATCGATGGCCCGAGGCGACCGCACCGGACGCGATGACGCGTCAGCCAGACCCGCCACACCACCGGTGAGGTAGCGCCCGAACCACTTGCGCGCCGTCGGCGGCGTTACGCCGTGCGCCATCGCGGCTTCGCTGGCGCCAAGCCCCTGTTCGGTCATCTGCCTGACCATCTCCATCTCCACGCGACGGGCATACGTGAGTCGGGCATGCTTGTGGTGGTTCATCCGGCTGGCTTCCTTGACGACTTGGGGTTTGGCGATCTCCAGTCTCTCCAACCCAGTCCGGACAAACACCGAACACAATCTATTGAAGATTCACAGCTAATCCATGCTCGGCGGCATCATCGCGTCGTTGTCGACCACCACCGGCACTGGCTTGCCGCTGTTGACCGTGTCAAGCACCAGCGAGGGTCGGTAGATGACGATCAGGGTCGCGACGATCTGCAGCACGATGAACGGCACGCAGCCGGCGTAGATCTGCCCGGTGCTGACGCCCCGGCTGCGGCTTCCGTCGGCCGCCATCGTGTCGCTCTTGGGCGCGACGCTGCGCAGGTACGACAACGCCAGTCCGAACGGTGGGGTCAGGAACGAGGTCTGCAGGGTCATCGCGATGACGACGCCGAACCAGACCAGGTCGACCTCCATGGCCACCGCCACCGGCGCCAGGATCGGGATCACGATGAACGCGATCTCGAAAGCGTCGATGAACATGCCGAGCACGAAGACCAGCGCGCAGACCGCCAGCAGGAAGCCGATCTGCCCGCCCGGCAGGTGCTCGAACAGCCCTTCGACCCAGGTGTGCCCTTCGGCGGCGTTGAACGCGAACGAGAACACGGTGGCGCCGATCAGGATGAACAGCACGAAGATGCTAAGCCGGGCCGTCGAGTCCACCGCCTGGGTCAGCAGGCGCAACGACAGCCGCCGCTTCGCGACGCCGAGAACGAACGCTCCGGCCGCGCCCATCGCACCGCCCTCGGTCGGCGTGGCGATGCCCAGGAAGATCGTCCCGAGAACGAGGAAGATGAGCACGATCGGCGGCACCATCACGAACGTCACTTGCCGTGCCAGGCGCGACAGCCAGCCCAGGCCCAACCACCGGTCCAAGCAGGCGCACAGGTAGGCAAACGCGGTAGCCACCATCAGGCCGATGATCACGAACTCGTCGGTGGGCGCCGGGCCCACCCGACCGACGAGCCGTTGGACGACAGCCTCGTGGACCTGCGCCCACGCCAGGCCGACCAGAACGGCCAGCGCCAGCAGCACCAGCAAGGAGACATGACCGCTGGCGCCTGAGTGCTCCCGGTGCACGCGCGCCTCGATCGGCATCGCGGGTACCCAGGCCGGGCGCACGATCGCGATCACCGCCACCGCCGCCAGGTACAGACCGATCAGCGCCATCGATGGCATCAGTGCGCCGCTGTACATGTCGCCGACCGAGCGGCCCAGCTGGTCGGCCAGCACGATCAGCACCAGCGACGGCGGCACGATCTGCGCCAACGTGCCCGATGCTGCGATCACGCCGGCGGCAATCGGACGGTTGTAGCCATAGCGCAGCATGATCGGCAACGAGATCAGCCCCATCGAGATCACCGCCGCGGCGATCACCCCAGTCGTCGCTGCCAGCATCGCACCGACCAGCACCACCGCCACTGCGAAGCCGCCGCGCACCGGACCGAACGCGTGGCCGACCGCCTCCAGCAGGTCCTCGGCCATGCCCGATCGCTCGAGCAGCAGCCCCATCAGCGTGAAGAAGGGGATCGCCAGCAAGGTCTCGTTCTGGACGATGCCGTAGACGCGATAGGCCAGTGCGCTGAACAGGTTGGAGCTGAAGAGGCCCAGCTCCATGCCCAGCACCCCGAAGGCCAGCCCGGTACCGATGAGAGCGAAGGTCACTGGAATGCCGCTGAGCAGCAGCAGCAGCAGGCCGGCGAACATGAGCGGGACAAAGTTCGCCCCGATGAAGGCTTCGATCATCGCGGCTGCCCGTCATCGGTGCCGCCGTGCCCGGCGATCAGGGCGATGCGCTTGACCGTCTCGGCACAGGCCTGCAGCAGCAGCAGCCCAAAGCCCACCGGCAGACACAGCAGCACGGGCCAGCGGATCAGGCCGCCGGCGTTGGAGCTGCGCTCGCCGGTGCGCCAGGCGATCTCGAACATCGGCCAGGAGTACTTGATCAGCATCACGCAGAACGAGATCGCGACCAGCATGAGCGCCAGCGCGTCGAAGACCGCATTGGTCCGGGGGCTGAGCTTCGACGAGATGAAGTCCACGCGCACGTGGGCGTCCTTCAGCAGCACGTACGAGGCACCCAGGAGCACGGCGGCGGCGAACAGGTACCACTGCAGCTCCAGGAACGCGTTCGAGCTGGCGCCGAAGACGCGCCGGCTGATCGCGTTGCCCGCGCTGATCACCATGGCCGCGGCAAAGAACCACCGCACCGTTACTCCGACGCCCTGGCTCAGGCGGTCGATCCCGCGAACGATTGTCAACATGTCGCTGTCTTTTCCCGATGAATCAAAGGCGGTGGCGGCCCCGGCACGGGGCCACCACGCAGCGGGCCCGGCTCAGCGGGCGCGCCTCGCCAGCGAGTAGTTGTCGAGGAAGTGGTCGGCCACCCGGTACCACGACGACTGCTTTTCCAGGAAGCCGCGGTAGTGCTGGTAGATCGACTTGAAGAACGCATCCTTCGCGGAAATCTCTTCGAGCATCGTCTGCGTCATGTCGTAGGCGGCATCGAGAACGTCCTTGGGGAACCAGCGCAGCTTCACGCCCGAGGCCAGGATGCGCTTGATCGCGTCCGGGTTCTTGGCGTCGTACAGCGCCAGTTGGCGCATGTTGGCCTCGAACGCCGCCGCCTCGTAGGCCGTCTGGTAGTCCTTGGGCAGCGCGTCCCAGGCCTTCTTGTTGGCCACCGCCGAAACCTGGGCGCTGCCGCCTTCCCACCAGCCCGGCGAGTAGTAGTACTGCGAGACGCGCGCCAGACCCAGCTTCTCGTCGTCGTAGGGGCCAACGAACTCGGCCGCGTCGATCACGCCCTTCTCCAGCGCGGCGTACAGGTCGCCGCCGGGGATCATCTGCGGCACCACGCCCAGCCGGCTGATGACCTGGCCGCCGAAGCCGCCGATGCGCATCTTCAGCCCTTCGAGGTCCTTCAGGCTCTTGATCTCCTTGCGGAACCAGCCGCCCATTTGGGTGCCGAAGTTGCCGCAGGGCACCGAATGGCAGCCGAACTGCGCGAACACCTTCTGCACTTCCTTGAGCCCGCCGCCCTCGTACAACCAGGCGTTCTGCTGGCGTGCGTTCATGCCGAATGGCAGCCCGGACTCGAACAGCAGCGCCGGGTTCTTGCCGAAGTAGAAGGTGCCGGAGACCTGGCCCGCCTCGACCGTGCCGGCGCTGACCGCGTCGAGCACCTGCAGCGGCGGCACCAGGTCGCCCGGCGGGTGCAGCGTGATGCTGAACTTACCGTCGGTCAGCTCGCCCACGCGCTTGCACATCTGTTCGGTCGCGCCGTAGCAGGTGTCCAGGCTGCGGGGGTACAGCGCCGCCATGCGCCAGCGCACCGTCGGGCGGGTCTGGGCATACAGGCTGGTGGTGAAGGTGGCCGCGGTGCCGAGCGCACCGGCCTGCAGCAGTTGCCTGCGTCGAGTCATGTTGTCTCCTTGTGATGTGTGGGTAACCGCAGTAGGTCCCGCCGGCTGCACAGGCGGGCAGTGGCACTTGGGCGGTGCCGGGGGAACGGCGGCGGCACCAGCGCCGGCACCGCCGCGGGGAACAGGGATCGCGGCTAGCGCGCCGACAACCCGCCGTCGACGACGAGCTCCGAGCCGGTCACATACGAAGCCTCGTCGCTGGCCAGGAACAGCACCGCCTGAGCGGCCTCTTCGGCCGTCCCCGAACGCTTGAGCGGCACCTCGGAATTGAGCTTCTTGCGCTGCTCGGGGTCGGCGCTGCTGACCGAGGTGCGCATCGCGCTCATCCAGCCCGGATGGACCGAGTTGACGCGGATGCCCTGGTCGGCGAACTGGACCGCCGCGGCCTTGGACATCAGGCGCACCGCGCCCTTGGACGCGTTGTAGCCCATGTGCGTGATCTCGTGCGCGATCAGCCCCAGCACCGACGACATGTTGATGATCGACGCGCCACGCCCCTTGGCCAGCAGGTCGTGCGCCTGCTTCATGCCGAGGAAGACGCCGCGCGCATTGACCTGCCATTGCTTGTCGAAGTAGGCTAGGTCCATGCGGTCGGGCACCGAGCCGCTGATGCCGGCGTTGTTGACCAAGATGTCCAGGCGGCCCTGCTCGGCGGCAACGCGCTCGAGCACCGCGGCCCACGACGCCTCGTCGGTCACGTCCAGCGCACAGTAGATCACCTGCTTGCCCTGCTGCGTGTAGCGCTCTGCGAGCGCCCGGCCGTCCTGCTCGTGCAGGTCGCACACATACACCACGGCACCTTCGCGGGTGAACAGTTCGCAGATCGCCGAACCGATTCCGCCGGCGCCGCCCGTCACCAATGCCACCTTGCCTTCCAGTCTCACAACAGTCTCCTCAACCTAAGATGCCGCAATGCGCTTGTAGAACGAAAGGCCGACGGGTCGCGCATTCCCCACCCGTCCGCCGATGAGCCAATTCAAACGGCACGCGTGCCGTACCGCGCCGCGGCAGCTGCTCGGGCGTGCGTGGCCAGGGCAAGCGCCACTTCCGCCGACCGCTCCGACAGCACGAGATGCCCGGCGCCGTGCAGCGCTCGCAGCCGCGCACCCGGCACGCGCTCGGCCACTTGCATGGCGTCGGTGAAAGGACAGTCCGCGTCGTCGGTGCCGTGCAGGACCAGCGTCGGCACGTCGATGCGGGCCAGGTCGCCCCGGCAGTCGAAATGCTGCATCGACCGCCAGCAGTGCAGAACCGCCTGCGGGTCGGCGGCCGTCAACCCGGCCTTCTCCGAGCGCCGCGAGATCTCCGCCAGCAGCGAGGCATCGTCGTCGGCATGGAAGATGTCGGCCACGCCGGCCACCTTCGACAAGCCCGAACACAGCGCCACCGAGTGCAAGTCCGCAGCGCCATGCCGCCGCAGGTACTCGAGCGTGACCATCGCCCCCATGCTCCAGCCGGCGATGCCGACCGTCTGGCCGCGCGTGTCCACCAGTTGCCGCACCAGCGCATGCAGCAGGTCGGCAAAGCCGGCCAGGCTGTAGAAGGCGGCGGCACCTTCCGGGGCGCCGTGCCACCCGGCGGAGCCGCCACGGCCGGGGAAGTTCAGCCGCACGCACTCGAAGCCGGTCAGGTGCGCACACACGGCATCCCAGACCGCCAGGTTGCTTTGCAGGCCGTGCAGCAGGACCAATGTCGGGCCCTGGCCTTCGGCCACGAACTCGGCGGTGGCGCCGTTGGCGCAGGCAACAACGTCGCGGCGCTGCGCGCGCGCAGTGGACGGCATGACGGGGCCCTCGCGTTCGGTGCGGCGTCAGGCCGTGGCTGCGGAGGCGGCCTGCAACTCGCCGACGAGCCGCTCGAGCTCGGTGGCCTCGACTTCCCACTCGTTGGACAGCCGCGCCACCAGGCGCGCCATCAGCGGCGCTTCCAGGCGGCGCGCCAGCGCGTCGTCACGGCCGTGGTGCAGCAGCAGCGCGTGCGCCAGCCGGGTGGGCGACTCGCCCTCGTAGCCCCACTCGAAGTCCAGTTCGGCTTCGGGCGGCCACCCCAGCAGGCGGACGAGCGGCTCGCCGTCGAAGCTCACGGCCACGCCGTCGATCGTGCGTTCGCCGGCGTATACGCCGCGCGCGCCGGGCGTCGGTGCAGCGCTCACGGTCGCCCCCCCTGCGGCGCGGCGCCGTCCTTCTTCGCCACCGCCGACATCGACCAAATGCCCAGCATCAGCAAGGCGGTCAGCGCGATCAGGTGCGGCACGTTCTCCGCCGTGCCGGCGCGCAGCTCCAGCCAGTAGTCCAGCGCCCCCGCGAGCAGCAGCAGCACGGAGAACATCAGTTTCTTTCCGAATGGCATCGTTGTCCCCTCGACGCGTGAGCGTGTGCTGTGGCTACGAGTGGCTCAGCGAGGCCTGGCCGTCCTGCGCGCCCTGCCGGCGCTGCGCCGGGGCCATGCCGGTCTTGCGCAGGTTCTTCTTGACGTACTTGGTGCTGTAGCCGTTGAAGAGGTGGCCCAGCAGGCCGCGGTCGAGATCGGAGGTGCCGTACACCCAGTCCCAGAACGGGAACACGATGCTCATGTTGTATTCCATCATGATGCTCGGGTCGTGGTGCGCGGTGTGGTGGCGGCGCGCGGTGTTGATGATCGGGCAGTGGCGCACGAACCAGTTGTCGTCCACATGGCAGAGGAAGTGCAGCAGCTCGTAGAAGACATAGCTTCCAATCGCCGTGGCGAGGATGAGCCAGCCGACGTTGGCCGAGACCACCACGCCGGCCAGCAGCGCGAACGGCAGCGTCGTCAGCGTGAAGAACACCAGCGTGAACGGCGGGAATATCGTCACGCGCCAGTCCTTGTGGTCGGCAAAGCGCGGTTCCTCGGCCGTGAAGAACTGGTGGTGCATCAGCGTGTGGCGCACGTAGGTCAAGCGCCAGAACGGCGACTTCGACGGCCGGTGCGCGAGGTAGCGGTGGAACAGGTACTCGATCCACTGTGCGAACAGGAAGACGGCCGGCACCACCAGCCACTCCCACCATTGCACGGTCTCGAGATGGCGCGCTGCGAAATAGACCTCGAAGCCGCCGATGCCGAAGATCAGCAGCGCGTGGTAGTAGCCGTTGTACCAGCCGCTCAGGCGCGAGCGATAGGTTTCCCTGTACTTGCGCTGCCGCATGCCCATCGGGCTGTCTGCAATTTCCAAAGCAATCTCTCCTGCTCGTCGAGCCAGTGAACCGGGTGCCCCGGACCATCCATATTGGTGTTGTATGACATATATATTTCAACCTCAAGCTGGGACATTCCCTAGGCCGAGCGCCACAAGCGAAAGGTGAGCGTCGGGAACGGTGATGCCCGCGCGTGTCAGGCGCCGGTAAAGGCCGTGAGCACCCCCGTCTGGTAATACAGATGCTGGCGCGCGATCTCGCCGGCGGCAAAGAAGCCCGCCAGCGGCACCTTGCCCAGTGCGTGCTGCGCCAGCTTCAGCTCGGCCGAAGTCCCGCCAAAGGGCGGCCCGCCACGGCCCGAGCAGCTCACGTAGATCGCCCACTGGATGCGCTTTGGCGCCGCATCCAGCGCATCGCCACGCGTGTGCAGGAAGGCCTGCGGTGCGGGCGCCTCCACCTCGTCGCGGATCTCGGTGCAGTTGCGCACCACGTCGCGCAGGCAGAACGCCAGCCGCATGCCCGGTGCCACCGTGTCGGCAACGGCCACGCCACCGCGGCGCGGGTCCAGGCCGATCAGGTGGCGCACGCGCGTATCGGGGCCGAATTGGCCGCCACGGCCGAAAGGCACATCGGCAGCATCGCGGCCACGCCGGCAAGCATGCCGCTTAGCACTGGCATGGCGGCGCGCAGGTCGGCGTCGGCCGCCAGCCCCATATCGACCACCAGGTTGGGCACCGCCGGGCGGCCGTCGAGGGCAAGCAGGGGTCCATTTGATTTCGGTGCAAAAAGTGACGGTTCGATTCCCAAGCAACGGCGCGGGTGCTCGGTGGTAAGTCGTTGATTTCACGGCATTTGCTGCTCGGTCGCGCCGGGGGCATCTTTGGCCGCCTTTCGACTCGTGAGGAGCGGCGGCGATGCAGGGCTGGCACACACCGTACCTGGGCCTGCGTGAGCTGCCGCGCGAGTTCGGCCAGTTCGAGCTGCAGGCCTTCTTCACCTTCGGCCGCGCCGAGCTGGAGCTGATCGAACGCCGCCGGGGAGACCACCACAAGCTGGGCCTCGCGTTGCACATTGGCTTCGTGCGCATGAGCGGGGGCGGCCGTTGAACAGCGTTCGCGCCGTGCCGGTGGCTTTGCTGCGGCACTTGGGCCAGACGCTGGACATCGCCACGCCCGATCTGGCGTCGCTGCGGGCGTTGTATGCGCGGGGCCGCACCCTGTTCGATCACCAGCAGCAGGCCTGCGAGGTCCTGGGCTTTGCCTGGATGAGCGAACACCAACGCCGGGCACTGGTACGTGTGCTGCGCGATGAGGTGGCCCACACCGCCGACCGCGAGCGGCTGCTGCTGCGTGCCCGGCACTGGCTGTACGAGCACAGGCTGATCATCGTGCACGAGCGCGCCATCCGAGCGCTGGTGGCGGCCGCACTGGCCGAGCTCGAAGCCGCCACGGCCGCGTCCATCCGGGCCACGGTGCCGGCCGCTGCCTTGAAGCAGTGGGCCACCGCTGTGGCTGCCTGCCGGCCGGACGGCCAGCACTGCCAGAGCTGGTTGTGGAGCGCGCCGGCCAAGCACTCCACGCGCCAGATCGCCGAGGTGCTCGAGCGCATCACCGTCCTCAACGGCCTGGGCCTGGACCGGCACCTTGGCGAGCTCAACGATGCGCTCGTGCGCCGCTACGCCCGGCGCATGGCCACACGGCCACCGTCGATCAGCGAGCGCATCAAGGAGCCGGCAAGGACCGTCGAGATCGCCTGCTTCCTGCGCTACTGCTTGCTCACGGCCACCGACCAGTTAATCCTCATGTTCCAGCGCCGCGCGACCGATCTCTGGCGCCAATGCGCCGAGGATGCAGTGGGGGCCATCGACTGGTCGCGGCAGTACCAGCTGCTGCAAGAGTTGGCTGAGCTGGCCCAGGACGAAGACCGTGCAGCCGAACTGCGCACGCGGCTGCTCGAGCTCATCGCGGCCAAGCGTGCCCAGCGCTCACTGAGCCGGGCCTCGGGCATCCGCCGGCAGTTGATCGCCGGCATCGCACCGGTGCGCTCGCTGCTGGTGGCCGTCAGCAGCCTGATATGGAAGGCCACGGGCGAGCATCCGGCGCTGCAGGCCCTGGACACCCTGCGGGTGCAGTACGCGGCCGGCGACAAGACCTTGCCGATCGATGTCACGGCGGCGCGTCTGGGCGCGGCGTGGCGGCAGGACATTGCCGATCCCGACCGTGATCGGGCGTTCCGCGCGCTGGAGGTGGCCACTCTGTTCGCGCTGCGCCGGGGATTGCGCAACGGCTCGATCTGGATCAAGCACTCGCTGAGCTTCCGAGGCCGCGAGCGGCTGTTCATCCCGGATGAACGTTGGCAGACCGAGGCCCGGCGCCACTACGCACGGCTGCAGATGCCGGCCAAGGCCGCGAACTTCCTCGCGCCCCTGCTGGAGCGGGTGTGCACCGGCGTCGATGCGGTGGCTGCAGCGGTGCGTGCCGGCACGCTGCGCGTGGACGACGAACTGCACCTGGCGCCGCTGGCGGTCGATGACGAAGACCCTGAGGTCACCAAGCTGCGCAGCCGGCTCGACCAACGCATCGGTGAGGTGCAGCTGCCCGAGGTCATCCTGGCCGTGGACGCCCAGGTGCGCTTCAGCTGGATCATGCTTGGCCGCGAGCCGAGATCGGGCCAGGAACTGCTGATGGCCTACTCCGGCATCCTGGCCCACGGCACCAGCCTGACGGCAGCCGAGTGCGCGCGCATGATCCCGCCGCTGTCGGCCGCCATCATCCGCCAGGCAATGCGCTGGGCCGGCGACGAGCGGCGTCTGGCCTTGGCCTGCCAGGCGGTGCTGGAGTTCATGCAGGGCCACGCCATCGCCGCCACTTGGGGCCGAGCCGACCTGGCCTCCTCGGACACGATGAGCCTGGAGACCAGCCGCCGGGTCTGGCAGGCCCGGCAGGATCCCAGGCGGCAGACCGCCTCCATCGGCATCTACAGCCACGTCAAGGATCGCTGGGGGATCTTCCACGCCCAGCCTATCGTGCTCAACGAGCGCCAGGCCGGCGCGGCCATCGAGGGCGTTGTGCGGCAAGAGCGGGTCGAGACGACGCAACTGGCGGTGGACACGCACGGGCATACCGACTTCGCGATGGCCTTGGCTCGGCTGCTGGGCTTCGACCTGTGCCCCAGGCTCCGGGAGCTCAAGCAGCGGCGCCTGTTCCTGCCGCGCGGTATGACGGTGCCCGAGGAACTCGCAGCCGTGTGCGAGGCCGGCATCGACACGGCGCTGATCGAGGCCCAGTGGGACACCCTAGTGCACCTGGCCGCCTCCGTGTCGAGCGGGCATGCCAGCGCGGTGACGGCGCTGGCCCGGTTCGGCTCTGCCGCAAGAGGTGACCCGATCTATGGCGCCGGTGTGCAACTTGGCAAGCCGCTGCGCACGGCGTTCCTGGCTGACTACTTCGTCAACGCCGGCTTCCGCAGGGAGCTGCGCCGCGTGCTCAACCGAGGCGAGGTGGTCAACGCGCTCAAGCGCGCCATCTACACCGGGCGTGTCGGGCCCGCGCAGGCTCGGCGCGCCGACGAGATGCAGGCGGTGGCCGACGCGCTGAGCTTGCTGGCCAATATCGTGATGGGGTGGAACACCCACCAGATGCAGGCCGTGCTGGATCGCTGGGCCAACCGTCGCCAAATCGTGCCACCAGAGCTCATCGGGCGCATCGCACCGACGCGGCTGGAGGGCATCAACCTGCGTGGCGTCTTCCGCTTCCCACTGGAGCGGTACGCCCAGCAGATCTTGCCGTCACAGGCGGCAACGAAAACAAGCGCCGCCGGCTGAAACCGACCACGCGAACAGGGCCTCATCGGCTGATCGGAGGACCAACAGAAACTCGTTGCCTGACAAGCACTTGGCGGCGGCTGGAAACCGTACCCCGCGTCAATGCTCGCTCTGCGGGCAGGCACGAACCGTCACTTTTTGCACCGAAATCAAGGAGACCCCGGCCAAAGCGACGTGCAGGTAGTCAGCGAAGTCTGCCGAGCCCTTGCGGAACAGTTGCAGCGCGACCTCGAGCGCGCGCTCGGACTCGAAGGTAAGTTCGGCGGCCGAGAACAGGCTGGACAGGGTCATCAGCACATCGTCCTTGCCGAACTCGAAGCTGGACCGCAGCACCCACTCGAGCTCCAGCACGACGGTCACGGGCACGAACAGCGTCGCGCCCTCGGCGACGCAGCGGCTGATGTGGCGCTTTGCCGCGGCCGGCTGCGCTGCGTCGTCCTGGACGATGTAGCGCACCGGGACGTTGGTGTCGAGCGCCGGCATCTACCCGCCGAACTTAACGCCAGGGGTTCATGTCGTCGATACCGACGTGTCTGCCCTTGGGGGCCTTGAGCATGCCGGCCATGTCGAGAATCGACTTGGTCTTGGCCCGGACGATGATGGTGCTGTCGGGCATCGCCGACCAGACCAGCCGCGTGCCGGGCTTGGCGTCCACGAGCGCGCGGATGTCGGCGGGCACGGTGGTCTGGCCCTTCGCGGTGATGGTTGATTCAATCATGGCGTCAGTCCTTACATCTGGCGCCATTGCAATGCGAACGCGCTGGACTTAGCTGGCGCCTCGGCCAGCTACCGGAGACTGCCGACAGTGCCCTGGAACATTCGTTAGAAAGAACCAGGAACATTCATTAGAAGATGAACGACGCCACGGATCGGACGCTTGCGGCAACCATCCTAGGAGTTGACATAAACATTAT
>DAOMFI010000092.1:0-12209 GCA_035429725.1 Burkholderiaceae bacterium
AAATCCTGGCTCTGTGAGGAGTGTCGCGGGGTGGAGTGCCCGCCTTTGTGCTTCGGCGGAGCGCGCGGCCGCTTCGGAGCGCAGCCGACAAACTAATCGGAGCGAGTGCACGTGCGATTCCCGGCTACGCCGGGAATCGCGTACACGAGCGACGCCTATCTTCCCCGCCGGCTCTTGTTTGCTTCCAGCGCGTCCTTGATGCGCTTCTTCTTGTAAGCCTCCATCTCGTCGAAGGCTTTCTTCTTGTCGAGTCCCAGCCGCTGCTCGAACACTTCGAACCAGATCAGCGCCAGGACGAACGGCACCGTGACCCACCACCACGACAGGGTGGCGAAAACGCTGATTTCCAGCAGCTTCAGGATGATGAGTGCAACGCCGAGCCACAGCAGCCACATGCGGAGTCTCCCGCAGAACGATGCGCCGACTATAGTCGCCCGTACCCCCGTGTAGCAGCCCCGCGGTCAACGCAAAAGCGGGCAAGCCGTTAGAATCTTCGGGCTTTCAGACCTGCTGAGCAGCCGGCTATTTCGCCCCCTTCCCCAGACAATCACGGAGAGTCCATGAAACACGCCTTCCTACTTGCCGCCCTCGGCCTGGCCGTTGCCAGCGGCCCGGTGTTCGCCCAGGCGGAACTCGCCAAGCAGAAGAACTGCCTGGCTTGCCACGCGACCGACAAGAAACTGGTCGGCCCCTCCTACAAGGACGTCGCCGCCAAGTACAAGGGCGACAAGGACGCCGCCGCCAAGCTGGCCAAGAAGATCCGCGAAGGCGGCGTTGGCGTCTGGGGCCAGGTGCCGATGCCCGCCAACCCGCAGGTCAACGAGCAGGAAGCGGCCTCACTGGCCAAGTGGGTCCTGTCGCAGTAGCTTCAGGCCAAACCCAATCAAAACGGGGCGCGCATGCGCCCCGTTTTGCTCTATGGCGGGCAAACTACCTGTCGGGGCGCGTCGCTTCTGGCAATGCAATTCCCGTTGGGCGTCCGCTGACGACCTGCGCAATCAGTTCGCCGTTGCCCGGACCCAGCGTCCAGCCCAGCGTGCCGTGCCCCGCGTTCAGAAACAGCCCGCGAACCCGCGTCGGGCCGAGATACGGCACATTCGAAGGCGTCACCGGACGCAGCCCGGCCCAGTAGATCGGCCGCGCGTAGTCGCAGGCGCCGGGAAAGAGCTGCTGCGTGCGGCGCGTCAGCGCGGCGCAACGCACGTCATCAAGATCGAGGCTCCAGCCACCGATCTCGGCGGTACCGGCAACGCGCAGGCGCTGGCCCAGGCGCGAGAACACGAGTTTGTGCTCATCGTCGGTGAGGCTCACGCCCGGAGCCCTCTCCGGCGCGATGACGTCGAACGTCGCCGAGTAACCCTTGCCGGGATAGATCAACAGGCGCAAGCCGAGCGGCCGCAGCAGTGACACCGAATGAACGCCAAGGCAGACGACCACCGCGTCGGCCGTGATCTCCTGCCTCTTACCGGCGCTGTCCCGCACGGTCGCCCCGCGCGCCCGCCCGTCTTCCACCGGCAGCGACTCGACGGTCGTGCCAAACAGGAACTGCACTCCACGCTCCACGCAGCGTCCGGCCAGCTGCCGGGTGAACAGATGCGCGTCGCCGGACTCGTCGTCCCCGCAGTAATCCGCCCCGATCAGGCGATCCCTGACCGGCGCGAGAGCGGGTTCGAGTTCGATCGCCTGCTGCGGCGTCAGCGGGCGCCGGTCACAGCCGAGGGCGCGCATCAGTGCCGCCGGTGCCAGCGACGCCTCGTATTCGCGCC
Organism: Burkholderiaceae bacterium; assembly: GCA_035429725.1. Classification (GTDB taxonomy): domain Bacteria; phylum Pseudomonadota; class Gammaproteobacteria; order Burkholderiales; family Burkholderiaceae_F; genus JALORV01. Next base: position 1,767 of record DAOMFI010000092.1, read on the forward strand.
GGTCGGTGTAGAAGTGCAGGATGCCGCGCTCGACGCAGTCGTACTCGAGCCGCAGTTCCCGCCGCAGGCGCTTGACGACCGCCCGACTGTGCAGCGCCAGCGCGAGGATCGCGCGGATGTTGGAACTGCTGCGCCGCGCCGCGCACTCGCGCAGGAAAGCGGCGCCCCATAGCCACTGTTGCAACTCCGCCCGCGGGCGAAACAAAAGTGGCGCGTCGGCCCGCCCGAGCCAGCCCAGGATCCTGCGCGGCGCACCCGGATTGGCCCACGGCTCGGCGTGGCTGGCGGAAATCTGCCCGCCGTTGGCGTAACTGGTCTCGAGCGCGGGCCCCGGCTGCCGCTCGACGACCACAACTTCGTGGCCCAGCTCACGCAGAAACCAGGCGGTGGATACCCCAACCACACCGGCGCCGAGGACAAGGACACGCACGCTGCCGACCCACAAGGTTCAGACTGCGAACGATTTTACGGAGCGGCCGGCGTCGGCTCCCGAGTCAACGGAGCAACTTTCCCCCGTCGTCCGCTTCGGATGCCTTGCGGGGCGCGCTTGCGTCTGTACAATTTCGCGGTTTCGTCGGCGAAACCCCTCCCATGTTGTCTGGTGCCGCAGCGACGAATCACCGGGCAAAACTCCCAGAACCATTCAACTTTCGACCGACACTCACAGAGGAGAAAAGGTCATGAATCGACGCACCATTACGCTCGTGCCGCTGGCGATTGCCGCCGCGGTCGCGCTTGCCGCCTGCGGCAAGAAGGAAGAGCCGGCCAAGACCGAGGCCCCCAAGGCCGCCGCTGCGCCTGCCGCCCCCGCCAAGCAGCAAATGAAGATCGGGCATGTCGCGCCGCTGACCGGCGGCATCGCGCACCTGGGCAAGGACAACGAGCTCGGCGCCCAGCTTGCCGCCAAGGAAATCAACGCCGCCGGTGGCATCAAGCTCGGCGACCAGGTCTATGAGATCGTGATCATCGGCGAGGACGACAAGGCGGACCCGAAGGAAGGCACGCTCGCCGCCCAGAAGATCGTCGACTCCGGCGCCGTCGCCGTGGTTGGCCACCTGAACTCCGGCACGTCGATTCCCGCTTCGAAGATCTACTCGGACGCCGGCATGACGCAGATCTCGCCGTCGGCCACGAACCCGAAGCTGACCGAGCAGGGCTTCAAGACCACGTTCCGCGTCGTCGCCAATGACAACCAGCAGGGCGCCGTGCTCGCCAACTACGCGCACGACGGACTGAAGGCCAAGACGATGGCGATCGTCGATGACCGCACGGCCTACGGACAGGGCCTGGCGGACGTCGTCGAGAAGGTTGCCAAGGAAAAGGGCATCAAGATCGTCGCGCGCGAATTCGCGACCGACAAGACGACGGACTTCAACGCCATTTTGACCAAGATCCGCGGCACCAAGCCCGACGTCGTCTTCTACGGCGGCATGGACGCCACGGCCGGCCCGATGGCCAAGCAGATGAAGCAGCTCGGCATCAAGAGCGTGTTGCTCGCCGGTGACGGTGTGTGCTCGCCGGAGTTCATCAAGCTGGCCGGCGACGCAGCGGGCATCATGCACTGCTCGATGGCCGGCGAGGCCGTCGAGAAGCTGGCCAAGGGCGAGGAGTTCAAGGCCAAGTTCAAGGCGGCGTTCAACCAGGATGTCCAGATCTACTCGCCGTACTCCTACGACGCCGTCTACATCATCGCCGACGCCGCCAAGCGCGCCGGCAAGGCCGACCGGGCTGCGATCACCGCAGCCATGCCGGCGACGAACTTCCCGGGCCTGACCGGCACGATCGCGTTCGACGAGAAGGGCGACATCAAGGGCGGCGCCATCTCCATGTTCAAGGTCTCAGGCGACAAGCTCGAGTACATCTCGACGGTCCGCTAAGCACCGCGCAGCATCCGTGACGGCACCTTCGGGTGCCGTCTTTTTTTGCCCTGGCAATGCGTAGCCGGCACCTTGCTACGATGCGCCGTCGCATGCCGGAGCGGAGCACCGCCCGCTTCACGAAAGATCAATGGACACCTTCATCCAGCAGATCCTGAACGGCCTCGTGCTCGGCAGCATGTACTCGCTGATCGCGCTCGGCTACACGATGGTCTACGGGATCCTGAACCTGATCAACTTCGCTCACGGCGACGTGCTCACGGTCGGGGCGCTGACAGCGCTGTCCACGATCCTGCTGCTGCAGACACTCTTTCCGGGGTTGCCGGGCTGGTTCCTGATCTGCGCCGGACTGCTCGCCGCGATTCCGGTCTGCGTCGTGCTGAGCCTCGTCATCGAGCGCGTCGCGTATCGGCCGCTGCGCAACGCGCCGCGGCTGGCGCCACTGATCACCGCGATCGGCGTTTCGATCGTCATCCAGACGGTTGCAATGCTGGTCTGGGGCCGCAACTACCTGACCTTTCCGCAGCTGCTGCCGACCTCCCCGATCGAGTTCGGCGGAGCGACCGTGACGGTGACCAAGCTGCTCGTCATCGCCCTTTCGGCGCTGGTGATGATCGGCCTGATGCTGCTGGTCAACCGCACCAAGCTCGGCCGTGCCATGCGCGCCACTGCGGAGAACCCGCGCGTCGCGGGTCTGATGGGCGTCAATCCGAACTTCGTCATCGCGGCGACGTTCGCCATCGGCGCATCGCTGGCGGCGCTGGCCGGCGTGATGCTCGCCGCGACCTACGGCGTCGCGCACTTCTACATGGGCTTCCTGCCCGGTCTGAAGGCCTTCACCGCGGCGGTGCTCGGCGGCATCGGCAACATCCCCGGCGCGATGCTGGGCGGCCTCCTGCTCGGACTGATCGAGGCACTCGGCGCCGGCTATATCGGTCAGCTCACGGGCGGCGTGCTGGGCAGCCACTATCAGGATGTCTTCGCGTTCCTGATCCTGGTGATGGTGCTGATCTTCCGGCCGTCGGGCCTGCTCGGCGAACGCGTGGCGGACCGGGCCTAGCCATGGGTTCCCTGCTGCCCCGCCTCTCGCAGAATCGCAGCGCAGTCTGGATCGCGACCGCGATTGTCGGCGTCGCCCTCATCCTGCTGCCGTTTGCCTTCGGCCTGCTGGGCAACGCCTGGGTCCGCGCACTGGCGTTTGCGTGTCTCTACGTCATGCTCGCGCTCGGGCTCAACATCGTCGTCGGCTTCGCGGGGCTGCTGGACCTCGGCTATATCGCGTTCTATGCGGTCGGCGCCTACATGTATGCGCTGCTCGCTTCTCCGCACCTGACGTCGACGTTTCCCTGGATCGCGCAGATGTTTCCAAACGGTCTGCACAACTCGATCTGGTTCGTGATCCCGCTCGGCGCAGGGCTGGCAGCACTCTTCGGCATCCTGCTTGGGGCTCCGGTGCTGAAGCTGCGGGGCGACTATCTCGCGATCGTGACGCTCGGGTTCGGCGAAATCATTCGCATCTTCCTGAACAACCTCAATGCCCCGGTGAACATCACCAACGGCCCCCAGGGCATCACGCTGATCGACCCGATTTCCTTCGGCAACGTAAGCCTGGCGAAGACCCAGCAGTTCCTGGGGATCACCTTTCCGTCGGTGCATCTGTACTACTACCTGTTCCTGGTGCTGACGCTGATCACGATCGTCATCTGCGTCAGGCTGCAGGACTCGCGGCTCGGCCGCGCCTGGATGGCGATCCGGGAGGACGAGATCGCCGCCAAGGCGATGGGCATCAATGTCCGCAACGTCAAGCTGCTCGCGTTCTCGCTTGGCGCGACCTTCGGTGGCGTGTCCGGCGCGATGTTCTCGGCGTTCCAGGGCTTCGTCTCGCCGGAATCATTCACACTGAACGAGTCGATCATCGTGCTGGCGATGGTCGTGCTCGGCGGGCTCGGACACATTCCGGGCGTCGTGCTCGGAGCGGTGCTGCTGGCGATCTTTCCGGAAGTGCTGCGCCACACCGTCACCCCGGTGCAGACCTTTCTCTTCGGCCACGTCGTCATCGACGCCGAGGTGCTGCGCATGATGCTCTATGGACTCGCGATGGTGCTGATCATGCTGTATCGGCCCAAGGGACTGTGGCCGGCGCCCGAGCATGGCGTCAACCCATCGAGCCGCGCCGCGGCGCGGGGGACCTGACATGGCAGCCGACATCGTGCTGCGCGTTTCGGGCGTGAACAAGCGATTTGGCGGCCTGCAGGCGCTGTCGGACGTCGGCATCGAGATCTCGCGTGGCGAGATCTACGGCCTGATCGGGCCGAACGGCGCGGGCAAGACGACCTTCTTCAACGTCATCACGGGCCTGTACTCGCCGGACTCCGGAACCTTCGAACTCGACGGCAAGCCGTACTCGCCCACCGAGGTGCACCGCGTCGCCCAAGCCGGCATCGCGCGCACTTTCCAGAACATCCGGCTCTTTCCAGACATGACGGCGCTGGAGAACGTCATGGTTGGCCGCCATGTGCGCACGCACGCGACGGCACTCGGCGCGATCCTGCGCACCCGGCGCACCGTCGAAGAGGAGCGCGGCATCAAGGCCCGTTCCCTCGAACTGCTCGAGTACGTCGGCATCCGCAAGTACGCCGACTTCCAGGCCCGCACGCTGTCCTACGGGGATCAGCGCCGCCTGGAGATTGCCCGCGCGCTGGCGACCGAACCCAAGCTGCTGGCGCTGGACGAACCGGCGGCGGGCATGAACGCGACGGAGAAGATCGCGCTGCGCGGTTTGCTCGAAGCCATCAGCCGGGATCGCATCACGATCCTGCTGATCGAACACGACGTGAAGCTGGTCATGGGGTTGTGCGATCGCGTGACCGTGCTCGACTACGGCAAGATGATCGCCGTTGGAGCGCCGGCCGAAGTGCAGAGCAACGCGGCGGTCATCGAGGCCTATCTCGGCGGTGGCCACAAGGCCGTGGCCACGAAGGCGGCATAAAGATGACTGACGTCGTCCTTCGCGGTTTGCTCGCATCGCTAGCCGCCCGCTCGGGCGATTCCGATGCCCCCTCCCCAGCCCTCCGCCGCAGGGGGGAGGGAGTGCGCGTTATCGGAATGTCGCATGGCTGAGATCGTCCTTCGCGTCGCCGGACTAAAGGTGGCCTACGGTGGCATTCAGGCCGTCAAGGGCGTGGATCTCGAAGTGCGCGCGGGAGAACTGGTCACTCTGATCGGCGCCAACGGCGCCGGAAAGACCTCGACGCTCAAGGCGATCACCGGCACGCAGGCGTGGGCGGGCGAGATCGATTACATGGGCCGGTCGACGCGCGGCCAGGCTTCCTATCAACTGCTGGCGCAGGGGCTGGCGATGGTCCCTGAAGGCCGCGGCGTGTTCGCGCGCATGACGGTGACCGAGAACCTGCAGATGGGCGCCTTCGTGCGCAACGACGCCGAAGGCATCCGTCGCGACATCGACGAAATGTTCACGGTTTTTCCCCGGCTCAAGGAGCGCTCGAAGCAGCTCGCGGGCACGCTGTCGGGCGGCGAGCAGCAGATGCTCGCAATGGCACGAGCGCTGATGAGCCAGCCCAAGCTGCTGCTGCTGGATGAGCCTTCGATGGGCCTGTCACCGATCATGGTCGAGAAGATTTTCGAGGTGATACGCACCGTGGCGGCACGCAAGGTACCGATGCTGCTGGTCGAGCAGAATGCACGCCTCGCGCTCGAAGCCGCGCACCGGGCGTATGTAATGGACTCGGGGCTGATCACGCTGAGCGGCGAGGCCCAGTCCTTGCTCACGGATCCGAAGGTGCGCGAAGCCTACCTCGGCGAAGCGGCCTGAAGGTGGCGTCGCGGCGTGCAACGCCGGGCAGCGCGGGCCTACCGTGTTTACCGTGTACCCCGGGAGCTGCGATTCGGTCGCCACCGGGGTCGGCTCCATGAGACAGCGTGAAGACGAAGGCAGATGACCGAGCACGAACTCGCGCATCCGTTACGACCCCTACTCAGGAACTGGGTCTGGGAGCACGGCCGCGTTGGCACCCGCTATCTCGACTGCACGGACGGCGAGATCAGGTTCGATGACGGCAAGAAAGCGCGCTTTGCCACCGAGAGCATCTTCTATGCACCACTCGGTCCGGATGCCGACGCCGCAACCGCTGCATCAGGCCCTGCCGTTCACGAAGGAGCGCTCGCCCGATTCCTGCGTGCGGCCCAGCTGGGCAAGCCCGACGAAGCCGGTTCGGTGACGGATGTCCAGCGCGCCGTGCAGGACTGCGTGGAGTTGGGTCTCGTGTGTGCCTATCAGCAATTCGCCCAGCAGGCCCTGGCGAAGTACGCGCTCGAACCGATGTTCGAAGACGAGATCCGCGCCGCGGTCGTCCACGACATCCGCAGCAGGTATGTCGGCCTGCGCGCGCAACTGGCGCTCTACGATTTCACCGTGTTCCATGGTCTGCCGACGCCGCTGCTGATCAGCGAAGCGCCGTTCATCGACTGGCGCGTGCAGGCCAAGCCGGTTCAGCCGTTTGTCACGCTGCCGCTGGGACCGTATTGCATTCTGGTGGGCACACCGTCCGGCAAGAAGAGCCGGGCCGGCCCCGTGCTCTGGAAGCCGGTCGGCACGATGGGGCCGTTCAGGGAGCACAACGGCTACATCGTCGAGTACGCGCGCCGATGGATCGTGGCGACGTCGGACGATCAGCTTGTCGCCCTGCAGGACCGCTTCGCGCCCGACAAAGGCGACGGCTCAGCGCAAGGCCAGCCGTGACAAATTCAGCGGCGCAGCGGCAGGTCGCTTAGCCGTAGGTCGTTGCCATGTGTCACATCGGAAAGCGCGCATAGCGACCCGCGCAGCAGTGCGCCGGTGGCGACACCGTGAGCATCAAAGAAAACGGCCCGGCAGCCGCCGGGCCGTGCGCAATTCGTGCCGGTGTATCAGGGCACGAACAGCTGCGCGCACCGCCCGGTGGCGGCCGGAGCATCGACGATGATGCCGCCGCGACCGATGCACTGATCGGGGGGCAGCGGCGTGCGCTGTTCGACATGGCGCACCAGCAGATCGAACGCCTTCTGTGCGTGCGGCATGATCAGTTCGAGCTGCGGGAACGTGTCCTGGTAGGTCTCGATGTGGTTGCCGTTCTGCACTTCATACAGGCGGTACTGCGGCTCCCGCTGCCAGCGCCCCCATGCATGCCCTTGGCCCTTGCCCGGATGATCGTCCCGCTGTGCTTCAACGCGCCGCGCATAGGCGCGCGCGTGATGGTTGATCGGCAGCAGCGCGTCCATCGTCCCTGCCACGGTGATCAGCGGGCGCTTGATCTTGCCGGTCGTCGCGAAGGCGGCCACATTCTCGCCCACGTCGGACTCTGACAGGCGAGCGTAGTAGTTGTAGGTGGCGGTGCCCTGGTTGGCGTAGGTGTCAAAGGTCGGGTCCAGCCGCTTCTGCCACTGGCATTGCGTGACCTCCCAGAACGAGTTGGAGTGGTTCTGCCAGAACGATGTCGTGGGATTGGCGACGATATCGGGCGGATAGCCGGCCGAGATGATGTTCTTGGCAGCGGTGCTCGTCGGCGAGAATCCGGACGTCAGATAGTCGGGCCAGTTCAGGACGGCCTTCGGCAGATCGTTGAGCAGGTTCGGGTCGCGCTCGTCGACGTACGTTCCCTCCCAGTCGACGCCGCCGTCGAATAGATCGGGTGCAGTCTCCACCGCACGCCGGACCTGGTAGCCGCCGTTGGACGTGCCGACTGCATAGGTGTGCCGCGGCCACTGGCCGTAGTGCGCTTTCACACCGCTACGTGCCACCTTGGCCGCGCGAACGATGAATTCCTGCCAGCGAGTGAATGGCTGGCCGTCATCGTTGTCGTAGAAGTTGACCCAGACCGTGGACGTCGGGTTCAGGCGGCAGGCGAGCGCATTCGGCGGCGTGGGGCTGTTCAACGAGGTGATCCGCAGATTCAACACGCCCTTGTTCTGCGATGCGTACGCATAGCCCTTCTGGACGACGTAATCGCTCCAGGCGAAGTCGCCGTTGAACTCGCTGCGCGTGCCCGACGCACCCGCAACGACCAGCTTGCCGTTCCAGTCATTGGGCAGGCGCAGCAGGAAGCGGCCCTGGTTGGTCGGATCGTTCGCGAACCGGGCCTGGATCTGCAGCCCCGGCACGACCCGGGTGATGGGCGGACGCTTGGCCTCGCTCGGCGCGATCGTGGCGCGGTCGGTCTGCGGCGTGAATGCACCGGCCGGCAGCGTGGGGATCGAATTGTTCGCCGGTGTCGTCGCGGCATTGGTCGTCGTCAGGTCGGTGCTCTCGAAACAGACGGCGTCGACCAGTTGGCTGCTCAGCTGTGCCAGCACACGGTCGCAGCGGGTTTGCGCAGCCGCCAGACTGGGCACGAAGACCAGCGCCAGCACAGCGGCAGAAGTTCGAAACATGGGGAGTTCCTCCTCGCGGTCAATTCACTTGTTGTTGTTCCCGCCCCGCGGCACGGGTGACGATTCATCTGGCCAAACGCGCGGGAATGCGAGCGTAAGCGGACGGCGGGCCATTCCGCAACCACTCTTTCATGACAATGCACCGTCGTAGTGCGCGCACACGGATGCGAGCGTCAGATCTGCGAGGCACATGGGCCAAGGCGATCGAGATCCGCGTGTCCGGGAGAGGCCGAAGCAGTTCAGGGCCGAAAGTTCTTCAGCGTTCAATGGTTTGCCGCCGTGCTCCGGCCAGCGGTGACACGGGGTCACGCACTGGCCGGGCTCCGGGTGGTCATCATGACTTCTACACCGCGCGCACTGCCACACTGGCATGCGCGTCGGCATTCGCGGCCATCACGTGAGGCTCAACCGCCTCATTGAAGTCCACGAAATATGCCTCGGGATGGCGCTCGACAAACTCCACGGCGACGTTGAAAACCACCACCGCGAACATCGCGAACATCACGAAGGCATAGAAGAAGTCGTTCTTCGCCTCATGCTTGTGTTTCATGACACTCTCCTAGCGGGTGGCTGCACCAAACAAAAAGCCCGGAGGCGTTCGACGCGATCCGGGCTTGGATGCAGCCGGGTCCGGCTACACGCCTGGACCTCCGCCCGGATCATGGGCCTGCATTGAAAGGCTTGACCGCACGCCGGCCAGCGACGCGGCCTCGACAGGCATTTCAGCCTGTCGACACAGGTCAGTCACGAATGCGAACTGGGGTCGCTTCGTGACGCCGAGTGTGCCGATCGCGTCGCTCATCTCTGAACCTTCACCAATGCCGGCGGGATTGCCGGTGTCGAAATCCTAGGCCGATGCCGGCCTCGCATCAATCACATTTGTGCGTGAATATTCGGCAACGCATTGATGTCCGGATCGATGCCGCGGACGTCGAGCGGGGAAAGGGAGCCCCCCAGCGCTGCCTTTATGCTGCGGGCTCGGACTCGAAGGGAGACGGCAGTGAGCAAGTTCTCAGAGAAGGTCAAGGAAGAATTTCTGGCGCTCCTGCCGCCCACGATCTTCTTCTTCATCGCGCTGCATGTCGTCGGAATTGTCCGCGCGCTGATGGTCAAGGGCACCGGGCTCCCGGTCAGTTCGTCAGGGCAGATCGCCGTGGGCGCCCTCATCCTCGGCAAGGCCGTGCTGCTGGCCGACCTGATGCCGGCGATCAATCGATTTCCGAACAAGCCGCTTGCCTACAACGTCGCATGGAAGACCGCGATCTACTTTCTGATTGCCACCTTCATTCACTATCTCGAGCGCCTTGCGGATTTCTGGAAGCAGGCGGGCGGCTTTGCGGCCGCAAACGAGAAGCTGCTTGCAACCATCGTATGGCCGCATTTCGTCGGCATCCAGATCGTGCTGCTCGTTCTGATACTGAATTACTGCGTCCTGCGTGAACTCGGCCGCGCGCTGGGCCCCGGGAAGCTGCTGACGATGTTTTTTGGCAGCGCGGCCAAAACGCGCATCTGACCGCATCGACCGTCGCTGAATCGAACACGGTAGCAAGCGTCGACCCCGCCACGACGACACTGTCTGGGCACGATCGATCGCCGTAGTGGATCCGCGCCGGCAGGTCGCCGCGCGCTTTGGAGCAGAGCTCAATATGGCTGACAAGGTGCTGGTGTTCTATGGTTCCTACCGTGCAGACCGCATGGGCATACGCCTGGCGGACTACCTCGTCACAAGCCTGACAGCGCGCGGGGTCGACGCCGAACTGGTGGATGCGAGGACGGTCGGCCTGCCCATGCTGGACCGGATGTACAAGGAGTATCCGAAGGGCGGCGCACCGGCGGCGATGGAAGCCCTCGCAGGGAAGCTGCGTCGCGCCGACGCCTTCGTCTTTGTGACCGGCGAATACAACTGGGGCCCGCAGCCTGGGCTGAAGAACCTGACGGACCACTTCCTCGAGGAGTGGTTCTGGCGCCCGGCGGCGATTGCAAGCTACTCGGCCGGACGGTTCTCCGGCGTGCGTTCCGGCACCCTCTGGCACAGCATCCTCTCCGAAATGGGCATGATCGTCATTTCGAGCACGCTGGCCGTCGGCACTATCGCGCAGACGCTGGATGCGAGCGGGAATCCGACCGGCAGTGGCGGCGA
>DAOMFI010000093.1:0-12003 GCA_035429725.1 Burkholderiaceae bacterium
TTGCGGCTGCGGTCGACCAGGGTCGTGCCGCCGTTCGGACCGGTGGTCAGCGAGTCGACGACGCCGTCGGCGCCGCGTGTGCGATCGACCGTCGTGACGCCGCCGTTGGCTCCGGTAACTGTCCTGTCGACCAGTCCGTCGCTGCCGCGTGATCGGTCGACGGTCGATACCCGCCCGTTCGGCCCCGTGCGCACGGCATCGACGACCCCGTCGGCCCCGCGGCTACGATCGATGACCGTTGTTCCCTTCGGCCCGCTGATCGCCGTGTCGACGACGCCATCAGTTCCGCGCGAGCGGTCAAACACCGTGCTCTGGCCGTTCGGCCCGGTGACGGTCTTGTCGACCAGGCCGTCCGCACCGCGGCTGCGGTCGAGGGTACTGACGCCGCCCTTCGGGCCCGTGACTGTCTTATCGACGAGACCATCGGACCCGCGCATGCGGTCGGTGGTCGTGACGCCGCCCTTCGGCCCCGTCACACGGCTGTCGACGAGCCCGTCGGCGCCGCGCGTGCGGTCGACTGTCGACACGCCGCCCTTCGGGCCGGTGATGCGCGCGTCGGTCGCGCCGCTGCCGTCGCGATAGCGGTCGACGGTCGCCGTGCCGCCATGCCGTCCGGTGCGCACGGCGTCGACCGCGCCGTCAGCACCGCGGCTGCGCTGCACGCTCGATGCGGTCGGGGCGTGTGGTCCATCGGCCGCTGACCTTTGACCGCGCTGGCGCGCATCGCTTGCACTCACAGCCAGCGCCAGTGCGGCCGCGACGGCCATTGCCATCACGCGGAAGTCCAGCAGGGGGCCGCTGGCGAGTGACCTGGTTGCGCTTTTCATCGTTCGCTCCTTGTCGTTGACCGGGTTGCCGCGGCACACGGCCGGGCTCTGATCGGTGAACGGCAGCGTAGGAGCGCGGGCCGACCGCTGTCAGTTTCGCAACTGCGACGGTTGTAACGACGTGTAAGAAGCGGGCCTCGAAGTGCTGACTCGACGCGGCGCGTCGTGGCGGCGGACGGCCGATGCCGCGCGTCTCAGCGGCGCGCGATGGCCGCGATGGTGACGAGAGCGAGGCCGAGGAATCCGGCCAGCGACCAGCCCGCCAGCGAGACTCCGAAGAGCACCGCGCTGGCATCCGCGCAGTCGCCGCTGCCGCGCAGGATCCGCGGCAGGACCTGCGTCAGCGGGAAATTCTCGAGCATTGCACCGAGACCCGGCCCGCAGGAGAGCGTTTCTGGCATGTTCTTCAGCCGCACATGCCACGCGGCAATGCCGGCACCGACCAGCGCCGTGATCAGCGCCGCGACCCCGAGGTGGCGGCCCGCCGGCCGCGGCGAGCGCCACGCCGCGAGCACGGCAAGCAGTGCCAGCAGGAAAAACGCAATGCGTTGCAGGATGCAGAGCGGACAGGGATTCAGGCCCACCACATGCTGCATGAACAGCGCCGCCAGTATCAGCGCGATCGAGGTGACTGCGATCAGCAGATAAAGCGGCCTGGCACCTAACGCGGCGAGACTCGCCTGTAACTTGGAAGACATCATGCCGCGGATCTTACCGAGCCTGGCTTCGCAGCGACCTCGCGCGTCTTGACCAGCATGTAGATCGCCGGGATCACGGCCAGCGTGAGCACGGTCGATGAAATCATGCCGCCGACCATCGGCGCCGCGATGCGCCGCATGACTTCAGCGCCCGTCCCGTCGATCCACATGATCGGCACCAGCGCGGCGATCGTCGTCACCACCGTCATCACCTTCGGCCGCACGCGCTCGACGGCACCCGCGACGACGGCCTCGTGCAGTTCGCCAAGCGTCGGCCGGCGGCTCTCGCGGCGCGCGTGTTCCTTCGCCTCCTCCCACGCGTTGTTCAGGTAAACGATCATCACAACACCGGTTTCGGCGGCGACCCCCGCAAGCGCGATGAACCCCACCGCCACCGCGACACTCACGTTGTAGTCCAGCGCCCACAGGAACCAGATGCCGCCGACGAGGGAAAACGGCACCGACAGCATGACGATCGCCGTGTCGCCGAAGCTCTTCAGGCTCAGGTAGAGCAGCACGAAGATGATCGCCAGCGTCAGCGGCACCACGAGCGCCAGCTTGTCGAGGGCGCGCTCGAGGTACTCGAACTGCCCGCTCCACGTGACGTACATGCCGGGCAGGAAGTTGACCTGCTCGCGCACCGCGCGCTGGGCGTCCTTCACATAGCTGCCAATGTCGCGATCGCGGATGTCCACGTAGATATAGGCGGACAGCAGCGAGTTCTCGGTGCGGACGACGGGCGCGCCCTGGCGCAGCACGACCGAGGCGACCTGCCCGAGCGGCACCATGCGCGCGGGCCGGCCCATCTCGCCTTCGATCGGCACCAGCACCTCGCGCGCGATCGCCTGCGGGTCGGAGCGCGAGTCGCGCGGATAGCGGACGATGACGCCGAACCGCGCGCGCCCTTCGACCGTCGTCGTCAGCACTTCGCCGCCGAGCGCGGTCGAGATCACGTCCTGCAGCTGGCCGACCGTGACGCCAAGCCGCGCCAGAGCCTCGCGGTCGGGCTCGATGTCGAGGTAGTAGCCGCCGGTCAGGCGCTCCGCATACGCGCTCGCGGTCCCCGGAACGCCCTTGAGCACGGTCTCGATCTCGCGCGACAGGCGCTCCATGTCGGCCAGGTTGGAGCCGAACACCTTGATGCCGATCGGCGTGCGGATACCGGTCGACAGCATGTCGATGCGCGCGCGGATCGGCATCGTCCACGAGTTGGCCACACCCGGGAACTGCAGCGCCTTGTCCATCTCGGCGATCAGCTTGTCGGTCGTCATCCCCGGACGCCATTGGGACTCGGGCTTCAGGTTGATCACCGTTTCGAACATCTCGAGCGGCGCGGGGTCGGTTGCGCTGCCGGCACGGCCGGCCTTGCCGATGACCGACTCGACCTCGGGAAAGCTCTTGATGATCTTGTTCTGCAGCTGCACCAGCTCGGCCGCCTTGGTCACCGACATGCCGGGCAGGGACGTCGGCATGTAAAACAGCGTGCCCTCGTTCAGCGTCGGCATGAACTCGGTGCCGAGCCTCGACGCCGGCCACCACGTGACCACGCTGATGACCACCGCCGCGAGCACGGTCGCCCAGCGGTAGCGCAGCACGACGCGGATCAGCGGGCGGTACGCCGCGATCAGCCAGCGGTTCAGCGGGTTCTTCGCCTCCGGCAGGATGCGGCCGCGGATCAGATACACCATCAGCATCGGCAACAGCGTCACGGACAGCAGCGCGCCGCCGAGCATCGCGAAGGTCTTCGTGTAGGCCAGCGGCGCGAAGAGCCGCCCTTCCTGCGCCTCGAGCGTGAACACGGGCAGGAAGCTCACCGCGATGATCAGCAGCGAGAAGAAGAGCGGCGGACCGACCTCTTTGGCCGCGTCGACGATGATCGCGCGCCGCGTGGCGTCATCGACGCCGGCTCCCCCGCGCCGCTCGAGCCGCTTATGCGCGTTCTCCACCATGACGACCCCGGCGTCGATCATTTCCCCGATCGCGATCGCGATGCCGCCCAGGCTCATGATGTTCGAGTTGATGCCGAGCGTGCGCATCAGGATGAACGAGAACAGCACCCCGAGCGGCAGCAGCGAGATCACCACGAGCGAGCTGCGCGCGTGCATCAGGAACAGCGCGCAGACCAGCGCCACGATGATCGACTCCTGGATCAGCGTATCGGTCAGCGTGTCGATCGCGCGGTGGATCAGTTCCGAGCGGTCGTAAACCGTCACGATCTCGACACCTTCGGGGAGCCCGGACTTCAGCTCATCGATGCGCTGCTTGACGCCGTCGATGACGCGCAGCGCATTCTCGCCATGGCGCGCGACGACGATTCCTGATACGACCTCGCCCTCGCCATTGAACTCGGCCATGCCGCGCCGCTCGTCCGGACCCAGTTCCACGCGGGCGACGTCACGGATGCGCACCGGCGTGCCGCGTTCGGCGCGCAGCACGAGGTTCTCGATGTCCTCGACGCCGCGCAGGTAGCCACGGCCGCGCACCATGTACTCGGTCTCGGCCATTTCGACCACGCGGCCGCCGACGTCGCGGTTCGAGGTTCGAATGGCCTCGGCGATACTCTCGAGCGGGATGCCATAGGCGCGCAGCCGTGCCGGGTCGACGATCACCTGGTACTGCTGCACATAGCCGCCGATCGACGCGACTTCCGAAACGCCCGGTGCCTTGGTCAGCTGGTAGCGCAGGTACCAGTCCTGCAGTGTGCGCAGTTCGGCGAGCGTCCGGTTCTTGGCCAGCAGGACGTACTGGTAGACCCAGCCGACCCCGGTGGCGTCCGGACCCAGCTGTGGCGTGATGCCTGGCGGCAGCCGCTGGCTAGCGGCGTTCAGGTATTCGAGCACCCGGGAGCGCGCCCAATACAGGTCTGTTCCGTCGTCGAAGATCACGTAGACGAACGACGCCCCGAAGAACGAAAAGCCCCGCACGACCTTTGCGTGGGGCACCGACAGCATCGCGGTCGTCAGCGGGTAGGTGACCTGGTCCTCGACCACCTGCGGCGCCTGTCCCGGCACCTCGGTGTAGACGATGACCTGGACGTCGGAAAGATCGGGCAGCGCGTCGAGCGGCGTGCGCAGCACGGCCACGACGCCGGCCACCGTCAAAGCGAGCGTGGCGAGCCCGATGAGGAACGGGTTGCGGGCCGACCACTCGATGAGTTTTTCAATCATGAGAGCTCACCCTCGGTGTACGCGGCCCCACGGGCCGCACGTGCACCTCGGGTGCTAGGAAGTGCGCGCCGCTCCTTCGGAGCGGCCGTGCGGGCGGCGCGAATACAAAGGCACGCAAGGGCGGGGAGGCGCGGCAGGGTCGCATCGTCTGCCTCAGTGCTTGTGCGCTTCGGGCTTCGACGCCGGTGCCGGGTTTGATGCGGCGCCGGCGGCGGGCTCGAGCTTCGTGACCACCCATTCGCCGGGCTTGCGCTCGACGAACTCGAATCGGATCGGGCTGCCGGGCTTCACTTTGGCGCCGATCGCCGGATTGGCCGGCACGAATTCCATCGTCATCTTCGGCCACTTGAGCGACGGCACTGGATCGTGCGTGATCGTCATGACGCCGGACTTTGCGTCGACCTCATCGAGCGTGCCGACGGCCTGGTGGCCGATCCCGGACGCGTTCGCGCCAGCCGTCATGCCGCCGAGCGCCGCCTTCAGGTTGCTCTCGGCGTCGATCAGGAAGTTCGCGCGCGTGACCACCGCCTCGCCATCCTTCAAACCCGACAACACCTCCACCCGGCCGTCGCCGCGCGCGCCGAGCTTCACCTCGCGCGGCTCGAAGCGGCCGTCGCCGAGCGCAATGAGGACAGTCTGCTTCGTGCCGCTGTCGATGACGGCCGAATCGGGCACGACCAGCGTCTCGCGTGCTGCTCCGGTGCTGATCTGCACGGTGCCGTACATGCCCGGCTTCAGAAGTGCCTCGGCGTTGGCCAGCTCAACGCGGACGCGCGCCGTGCGGGCTTCCGCGTTCAGCGTCGGGTAGATGAACGTCACCTGCCCAGGGAAGGTGCGCCCCGGATAAGCGTCGACACGCAGGCTGGCCGGCGCGCCGCGCCGCACCGCGCCAAGGTCCTGCTCGAAGACTTCCGCCACAAGCCAGACATGCGACAGATTGGCAATGCGGAACAACGCATCGCCCGGCATGAAGCGCATGCCGGCCACCGGCGGATCCTTGACGATGACCCCGCCGGCGGGAGACGTCAGCGTCAGCGTCCGGCGCGGCTCGCCAGTTTCGCGCAGCCGCGCGAGCTGCTCATCGCTGATGTCCCAGTTGCGCAGACGCTCGAGCGCCGCGTCGGCCAGCTGCTTCACGCCCTGCTGCGCCTCGGTGCCGGCTCCCGCCATCGAGCGTGCCGCGCGATAGGCCACCAGGTACTCGCGTTGCGCGGAAACAAGCTCGGGGCTGTAGACCTCGGCGAGCGGCTGGCCCCGCGCAACAGGCTGGCCGGTCGTGTTCACATGAAGCTTCTCGATCCAGCCTTCGAACTTCGGCGCCACCGTGTACTGGCCGCGCTCGTCGACTTCGATGGTTCCGACCGCGCGCACCGTACGCTCGATGGCGCGCCGGACGACGGGCTCGGTACGGACTCCGAGCGCCTGGATGCGATCCGCGCTGACCTTCACACCGCTGCCGCCCTGTTCCTCGCCTTCGTACACGGGGATGTAATCCATCCCCATCTGGTCCTTCTTCGGCGTCGGCGAGGTGTCGGGCAGACCCATCGGATTGCGGTAGTAAAGGATCTTTCTCTCGCCGGACGGTGTCGCCGTCGCTGGCGCCGTGGCGGCCGGACCCTGCGCGACAGATGCACGTTCGCCACGCCCGAGCAGGTAACCGGCGCCGAGGGCCGCAGCCACCGCGGCGGCGACACCGACCAACATTCTGGCGTTCATAGATCCTCCCCTACGAGGCGTTCAATTTCGGCCAGCCTCATCTGCTGCTCCAGATCGATCTTGAGCAAGTCGAGTCGCGTGCGGCGGATCTGGCGCTGGGCGTCCAGCAGCGTCGCAAAGTCGACCCGGCCGGTCTGATAGCCCGCCAGCGCCGACTCGAAGGTCAGCTCGACCTGCGGCAGCAGCGTCGTGCGCAGGATCTGGCCCTGCTCTCGCAGCGCGTCGAGCGCCGCCCAGTTCTGGCCGAGATCGGTCTGCAGCTGCAGGGCCGCCGCGTCACGACGTGCGGCGGCGGCGCCGCTCATGGCCTGCGCTTCGTTGACGCTGGCACGGATGACGTCGGTCTGCCACGGGATGTTGATCTCGAACATGACCTCGTAGTCGGTCAGCCGCGTGCCCTTCTGGATTACACCCAGGCCGATGCCGAGATCCGGAATGCGATTGGCGCGCATCAGCTCCGCATTGCGCTCCGACGTCGAGATCTGCGCCGTGCCGAGTGCCAGTGTCGGGTTGTTCGTGTTCGCATCGCGGACCAGCCCGGCGAAGTCCAGCGCCCGCGATGGCACGGGCCGCAACTCGCGCGGGTCCGCCAGCGGCGCATCGGCCGCACGCGCGAGCACGCCATTGAGCCGCGCGGCGGCCTGGCGCCGTTCAGAGCCGAGCATGATGAGGTCCGCTCGCATCGTCGTCAGCTCGGTCTGCGCCTTGATGGCATCCTGCTGGGGCGCCAGCCCGCTGCCATAGCGCGCACGCGCCACCTGCTCGAGGTCGGCCATCAGGGCGCGCAACTGTTCCGTGACGGCCTGCGCCTGCCCCGCATACCAGTATTGGCTGTACGCGACCTTGGCGCGCATGCGGATGTCGACCACGGTAGCGCTGCGGCGCGCATCCGCTGCCGCGGCCTCGGACGCCGCGATACCGCGTCGCAGCTCGCGCTTGTCGCCGAGGGGAAACATCTGTCGCAGCGAGTAGCGCGTGTTGCCGGCGTTGGCCGGCGATAGCGTCGGCTCGCTGATCGGGATGTCACGCAGTTCCATCTGCAGGATCGGGTCCGGCAGGGCGCCGGACCCGCGCAGGCGCTGCTGGGCCGCATCGACTTCGAGCGACATCGCGCGCAGCTCCGGATTGCGCGCTTCGAGATATGACAGCACGCTTGGGAGGCTGGCGCCCAGCTCGGGGTTGGCGGGTGTTGTCGACTGAGCCGATGCCTGCTCCCAAGCGAGGAGCAACGCAGCCAGCCAGGCGCAATGCAGAAATCGAAGTCGCACGGGTACCTCCGGTGAAGACGACGCGCGCCGCGATGACGGGCGTCAAGGTTCAGCGCGCCGGATGGCGCGCAGACCGGAGGAGCTAGAGCAGAAGCCGCGACAGCCGCGCGTAGAGCGGCTCGGGCGGAACGTAGTCGAGGTCAGCCGCGCGGGCGGCGAAGATTGCGCGCGGTGCGCTGTCGATCGGCGTGCTTGAATGCGCTGCGACCCAATCTCCGGCCGGCAGGTCTGCGGTGCGCGGCTGGGCGCTGGGATCGTCCTGCGGACAATGCGCGGCCGACAGCGGCTCGCCGGCAGCCGGATTCCCGGCCGCGTCGGCCACATGCTGCGGACACGGCGCGTCGGCGACGAATGCTGCCGGCGCGGACCGCGGCGCAGCAGGGGCCTTGGCGACGCAGACTCCAAGCGCCGCCAGCGCATTGCTGGAAACCAGCACCAGCGCGCAGAGCAATGCCAGCCCGCGCTTCGTGCGGCGGGCGGGGTGGCGAGGAGAGCGCGGCGGAAGTTTCATTGACGCGGCAGTATCGTCAGCCTTGCCAGCTTACGCTTGATGCCGATCAACGGCGACCGGCCCAGCGGCGCGTTACCGGTTCACTTCACGACTTCAATCCGGGTCACGACGAGGTTGTCGCCCGACGGTTCCAGCGCGAACCTGACCTTGTCGCCCTCTTTGACCGCGTCGAGCTGTTTGGGATTCTTGACCGGGAATGCCATGGTCATCGGTCCCATGTTGAATGCCTTCAGCGGCCCATGGGCGATCGACACCCGGTTCATCTCCTTGTTGACGCGGCGTACCTGCCCCTCGTACATCTCGCCGCTGGCCGCCTGGGTTGGCGCGCCATGCGCATGCGGCGCGCCCGACTGCGCCAGGGCAGGAGCCGCCACCGCGAGTCCGACGGCAGCGGCGATTGTCCATACGTTCATTCAGTTCTCCTGTGAGTGGAAGTTCAGCGCATGATTGCAATGGCGCAGTTTGCCGCGGTCGCCTGTTGCAGGTTGAACCTGCGTCAATCCATGCCGGCCGCCGCACGCTTCTCGTGCACGCCCGGCGACCAGCGGCTCTTGATGTACGCCAACGCGGCAACGATCTCGTCGTCGGTCATCGTTTTCCCGAATGCCGGCATATCCGACTGGTAGCCCGGCGGGGCGTGCCGGGTGATGCCGTACTTCGTGACCTCGAACAGCACGGTGTCATCGTGGTGCCAGGTGTGTCCTGTGTCGTCGTGCGGCGGCGCCGGCAGCCTGCCCTGAGCATTGCGTGACTGCCAGTCAGGCTGGCCTTCGAGCCGCGCACCATGGCAGGCAGCGCAGTGCTGCACGTACAGCGGTTCACCGCGTGCGACAAGAGCGCGGTCGGTGTGATCAATGCTGAGGTCGCGCGTCAGCCACCACGCCGCGGCGCCGGCCGCGAGCACTGCCACGATCGCCGCGACCACCAGCGTCGATGGCTTCATCATCGGCGCGTCGCCCCTCGAGGCATGACCCTATTTATTGTGCGGGCTTTCCCCGCATCGTTCGCGTCATCCCGCTCGAACGACTCGAGGATCGGGCACTCCGGCCGCTCATCGCCGTGACAGTGCTCGATCAGGTGCGACAGCGTGTCCGCGATGGCCTGCAGCTCCGCCATGCGCGCTTCGAGCTCCCGCAGGTGCTCCTGCGCGAGCCGGCGTACCTCACGGGCCGGGCGACGCGGGTCCTGCCACAGTGACAGCAGCGACCGGATGGCGGCGGTTGGGAATCCGGCGTCGCGCGCCCGCCGCACGAACGTCAGGACGTGCAGGTCCATGTCCCGGAAATTGCGATACCCGGATTGGCCTCGCACCGCCCGCGGCAACAGTCCGATGGCCTCGTAGTGCCGGATCATCTTCGCGGAAATGCCGGATGCCTTCGCGGCCTCGCTGATGTTCACCTTTCGTTCCTCAGTGGTTGGCATGGACGAGTGCGTGCCCGCGCCCTCGCGCAATCAACCAGCGATTGATCGGGTAGGCGGCGACGCCGGCGACCGCCAGCGCCAGGCCCAGGCTGCCCCAGAAGAGCCAAGAGTCGAGGGACGCATCCATGGCGCCGGGGATCATCCACATCAGCAGATTGTCCACGATCTCCATGACCGTGATCGACGCGGTATCGGCTGCCAGCGCGAGGCGCGTTGCGGCCCGGAACGCGTAGCCGGCGCGCAGCAGCGGGACCATCGTCAGCGCATAGCCGGACACGAAGGCGAGTGCGATCGCCAGCGCAATCGTCTCGAGGTTGCCCCACCCCAGGGCCGTGCCCAGGACCATGCCGGCCACTTCGCCGATCGCACAGCCCGCGAGACAGTGCAGCGTCGCCATGAAGGCGATGCGATCCAGAGAGACACTTGGTCCATGATGAGAGTGTGCCGCGCTGGCGGTGTGCGGTAGATGATGCGCGTGGTCCATGGCGGTACTCCGGGTTGAGGGGTGGAGTCGTTATGCTCAAGCTTCCAACGATGGCAAGGTCAAGCCCCACGCGACCTCGTTGCGACCAGACCCTCGGCCTGGCAGCCTCACTTGCTCTGTTTCCAAGGAATTCCCAGCATGAGCCAGGACGGTTCGACAGCCTTCAGCGACGCAGCCGCGACGTGGAACCGCCGCTTCGAAGGCGACGAATTTCTGTTCGGTTCCGAGCCCAACGCGTGGCTGCGGGAGCATGCCGCCGTCTGGCCGCCCGGCGGGAGGATCCTGTGCGTCGCGGACGGCGAAGGACGCAACAGCGTGTGGCTGGCGCAGCAGGGCTTTGTGGTGGACGCCTTCGACATCGCCGAGGTCGGCGTGGCCAAGGCGCGGCGATTCGCGGCGCGGCAGGGCGTGACCGTGAACTACAGCGTCGCCGATTGCGCGAGCTACGACTGGCCGCGTGCCAGCGTCGACGGCGTGGCCGCGATATTCATCCAGTTCGCCGACCCGGCGCAGCGGGAACAGCTCTTCGCGCGCATGACGGACAGCCTCAAGCCCGGCGGCACGCTCGTGCTGCAGGGCTATACGCCCAAGCAGCTCGAGTACCGCACGGGCGGCCCGCCGTACGCATCGCATCTATACACACCGGAACTGCTGCGCACGGCTTTCTCCGGGCTGGAGATCGTCGAGCTGCAGGAGTACGAGGCCGATGTCGCGGAGGGCAGCGGCCACTGCGGCCGCTCTGCACTGATCGGACTCGTCGCACGCCGGCGCTGAACGCCTCGTAGGATGGACGCGTACAGCAGATCCGACGCGCGGCTGGGCAGCCTGCTGGTCGCGCTGCAGTTTGTCCTGCTGGTCTGGCTCGCGTTCAGGGGCGCCGCTGCACTCTTTGCCGTCCGGCTGCCGATCGATGCCGTCATCGCTGCGGGGCTTTCACTCGCACTGGGACTCTGGGCGCTCTCGGCCAACCGGCCGGGCAATTTCAACATCCGGCCGCTGCCGCGCGCGGGAGGTCGATTGATACGGGAAGGGCCTTACCGATGGATCCGGCACCCGATGTACACCGCCCTGCTGCTCGCGGGTGTCGCCGCCGCGCGGTTCGCGAACGCTCTCGAGACCTGGCTCGTGCTTGCGGCGCTCGCGACCGTGCTCGTCGCGAAGGCCGGCATCGAGGAACGCGCGATGAGCGCGCGCCATCCCGGGTATCGCGACTATCAGCAGCACACGTGGCGCTTCGTGCCGGGTTTGTACTGAGATCTTGGCAAGACAATAGCCGGTGAATCCGCTGTCACCGACCCGTCGCCTCGGGAAAGGCTGGCGGTGCGGGCCGCATCGGTGCCACGCTTCCGATCGGACAGCGGTCTCGCATCGGCCCAGCCTCGCTAGACTGCGCGCCGCACTAACGCCCGGCGCGAGGCGAGTTCGGGGCATTGCATGATGGAGCTGGTCGAACGGGAGCAGGCACTGCAGTCGCTGCGCACAGGGCTTCAGGAGGCCGTCGTGCACGGCCGAGTGGCGTTGGTGGCCGGTGAAGCCGGCATCGGCAAGACCAGCGTGCTGCGCGCCGCCGCCCGGGAGCACGCAGGGCGCGGTCCAGTGTGGTGGGGCATCTGCGATGCCCTGGAAACGCCGAGCCCGCTTGCACCCCTGCTCGACATCGCACGCGAGAGCAAGCCGCGCTTTGCGCCGTTATTGAGCGGTCCCCGGCCTGCGCTGTTCGAAGCCGTGCTCGATGAGCTGCGACGAGCCGCGGCCCCGGTGCTGGTCGTCATCGAGGATGCGCACTGGGCCGACGACGCGACGCTGGACCTGCTGAAATTCCTCGGCCGCCGCATCGACCGCACGCACGCGGTCCTTGCGATCAGCTATCGCGACGACGAGGTCGGTGTCTCACATCCGCTGCGTCGCGT
>DAOMFI010000094.1:0-11870 GCA_035429725.1 Burkholderiaceae bacterium
AGCGGATGGAGGACCTCGGCTTCGAGATCGTGGCCAACACGCCCGAGCAGATGGCGGCGTTCCAGGCGAAGGAACTTGAGCGCTGGAAGCAGGTGATCGAGGTCGGCAAGATCACGCTCGAGTAGTCCGGCAGTTCTGGCCATGGCAGAAGCAGCCTTATCGGCCGGCGCCGTGCGCGGCGCCCCGAAGGTCGCCGGGATGCGTGTGATCCCGGTGGCGGGGCGCGACAGCATGCTGCTCAACCTGAGTGGTGCCCACGGGCCGTTTTTCACCCGCAACCTGGTGGTCATCACCGACAGCGCGGGCCGCACCGGCGTGGGCGAGGTACCGGGTGGCGAGAAGATCCGCCAGACTCTCGAAGACGCGCGGCCGGTCGTCATCGGCCGGTCGATCGGCGACCTGCGCACCACGCTCGGCGACGTGCGCCGGCGTTTTTCCGACCGCGACACCGGTGGCCGCGGCGAACAGACGTTCGACCTGCGCACGACCGTTCATGTCGTGACCGCGATCGAGTCGGCGCTGCTCGACCTGCTCGGCCAGTATCTCGAAGTTCCGGTGGCCGCGCTGCTTGGCGACGGCCTGCAGCGCCGCGCGGTTCCGGTACTCGGCTACCTGTTCTATGTCGGCGACCGGCGCCGGACCGATCTGCCGTACGTCGAGGCGGCCGAAGCCGGCGACGACTGGCTCCGGCTGCGTCATGAACCGGCGCTGACACCGGAGGCGCTCGTGCGCCTCGCCGAAGCGGCCCACGCGCGCTACGGCTTTGCCGACTTCAAGTTGAAGGGCGGCGTTTTCACCGGTGAAGCCGAAGTCGAAGCCGTGACCGCGCTCGCCAGGCGCTTTCCCGAGGCCCGCGTCACGCTCGACCCGAACGGGGCCTGGTCGCTCGCCCAAGCGGTGCGCCTGTGCCGTGACCTGCGCGGCGTGCTTGCCTACGCGGAGGATCCCTGTGGCGCAGAAAACGGCTACTCCGGCCGGGAGGTCATGGCGGAGTTCCGCCGTGCCACCGGATTGCCGACGGCCACCAACATGATCGCGACCGACTGGCGCGAGATGGTCCATGCGTTGCAGTTGCACGCGGTCGACATTCCGCTTGCCGATCCGCACTTCTGGACGATGCAGGGCTCCGTGCGGGTTGCGCAGCTCACCAGCGAATGGGGACTGACCTGGGGCTCGCACTCCAACAATCACTTCGACGTGTCGCTGGCGATGTTTACGCACGTTGCGGCGGCGGCTCCCGACCCGATCACCGCGATCGATACACACTGGATCTGGCAGGACGGTCAGCGGCTGACGCGCGAGCCGCTGCGCATCGAGGGTGGTCACATTGCGGTGCCGGACCGGCCCGGGCTGGGCATCGAGCTCGACGAGGGCGAAGTGGAGCGTGCGCACCGGCTGTACCTCGAGCATGGACTCGGTGCACGCGACGATGCCGTGGCGATGCAGTACCTGATTCCCGGGTGGAAGTTCGATCGCAAGCGGCCGTGCCTCGTCCGATGATGATTTGACAGGCGACCGCGGCCGCGAGAGCCGGGCGCCGAGGGGGAAGACCGATGGAGTTCCGCATCCGCAGCCCGAAGGACTTCGGCGCGGGCCTTTTGTATGCGGGCTTCGGCGCTGCCGCGATCCTGATGGCGCGGGACTATGGCATGGGCTCTGCGTCGCGCATGGGAGCGGGTTACTTCCCCACGGCGCTGGGAGTGCTGCTGATGGTGATCGGCATCGTGTCGCTCGTGCGTTCGTTCGTCAGCGCCGGTGCGCCGATCGGAACCATCGCCTGGAAGCCTGCGGCGCTGGTCACGTCGAGCACGTTGCTCTTCGGGCTGCTGCTGCGTCCAGCGGGACTGGTGCCGGCGCTTGTCGTGCTCATCCTCGTCAGCGCGTTCGCGAGCTCGCGCTTCCGGCTGCAATGGCGCGCGCTGGGACTGATGGCGGCCCTGATTGCGTTTTGCGCTCTGGTCTTCGTCAAGGGGCTCGGCCTCCCGGTGCCGCTGCTCGGCAGCTGGTTCGGCGGCTAAGGGCGGGCGATGGAACTGCTGGACCACCTGGCACTCGGGTTTGCGACGGCGGCGAGCTGGGGCAACGTCTTCTACTGCCTGGTGGGCGTCTTTCTCGGCACCGCCATCGGCGTGCTGCCGGGCCTGGGTCCGGTGGCGACGATCGCGATGCTGCTGCCCGTGACCTTTGGCCTGCCGCCGGTCACCGCGCTGATCATGCTGGCCGGAATCTTCTACGGCGCGCAGTACGGCGGCTCGACCACTGCGATTCTCGTCAACCTGCCGGGCGAGTCGTCGTCGGTGGTGACCGCGCTCGACGGCTACCAGATGGCGCGCCGGGGACGCGCGGGCGTGGCGCTCGCGACAGCCGCGCTTGCCTCGTTCTTCGCCGGCACGGTGTGCACGTTCATGATCGCGCTGGCAGCGCCGCCGCTGTCGGAACTGGCGCTCAAGTTCGGCCCCGCGGACTACTTCTCGCTGATGGTGCTGGGGCTGGTGGCCTCGATCGTGCTGGCGAGCGGCTCGCTGCTGCACGCGATCGGCATGATCGTGCTCGGCCTGCTGCTCGGCCTGATCGGCACCGACGTGAACTCGGGTACAGCCCGCTTCTCCTTCGATCGGCCGGAACTGCTCGACGGCGTGAGCTTTGTCGTCGTCGCGATGGGCGTATTCGGTCTCGGCGAGATCATCGCCAATCTCGAGGACGAAGCGCCGCGCACCCTGACACTGACCAAGGTCACGGGCTTGATGCCATCGCGAGAGGACTTCAGGCGCATGGTCGCACCCGTGCTGCGCGGGACGACGCTGGGTTCCTTCCTCGGCATACTGCCTGGCGGCGGCGCGATGCTCTCGTCGTTCGCCGCCTACTCGCTGGAGAAGAAGACGTCGCGCCACGCCGCCGAGTTCGGCAAGGGCGCCATCGAAGGCGTGGCGGGTCCCGAGGCGGCCAACAATGCGGGCGCGCAGGCGTCGTTCATCCCGATGCTCACGCTCGGCATTCCGTCGAACCCGGTGATGGCATTGATGATCGGCGCGCTCATCATGCACGGCATCCAGCCCGGCCCGGGCGTCATGTCCGAGCAGCCGGCGCTCTTCTGGGGGCTGGTGGTGTCGATGTGGATCGGCAACGTGTTCCTGCTGGTCTTGAACCTGCCGCTGATCGGCGTCTGGGTGAAGATGATTTCGGTGCCGTATCACCTGCTGTTCCCGGCGATCCTCGTGTTCTGTGCGATCGGCGTGTTCAGCCTGGCGAATGCGCAGTTCGACGTCTTCCTGATGGCGCTCTTCGGCTTCCTCGGTTACGTGTTCCGCAAGCTTGATTGCGAGCCGGCGCCCATGATGCTGGGATTCATCCTCGGCCCGATGATGGAGGAGTATCTGCGGCGCGCGCTGCTGATGCAGAAGGGCAGTGCGATGGTGTTCATCACGAGGCCGATCAGCGCTACGCTGCTCGCGGTCTCTGCCGTTGCGCTGATCGCAGTCCTGCTGCCGGCGCTGCGCACACGGCGCGAGGAAGCATTTCAGAAGTGAGGTAGCTATGTCGTTGACCGCGCCGTACACCGGCATCCCCAACCGCTTTCGCCAGAAGCTGCTCGCGCGCGAGCGTCTGATCGGATGCTGGTGCTCGCTGGCCAACCCCGTCACGACCGAGGTGCTCGGCCTCGCCGGCTTCGACTGGCTGCTGCTCGATGCGGAGCACGCGCCGAACGACGTCGGAACGCTCATTCCGCAGTTGATGGCGCTGAAGGACAGCGCCAGCGCCCCGGTGGTACGTCCACCCTGGAACGACGCGGTCATCATCAAGCGGCTGCTGGATGCCGGCTTCTACAACTTCCTGATCCCGTTCGTCGAGTCGGAAGAAGAGGCGCGCCGCGCGGTTGCGGCGACCCGCTATCCACCGGCCGGCGTGCGCGGCGTTTCGGTGTCGCAGCGGCACAACCGCTATGGAACGGTGCCGGACTACCTGAAATCAGTGAACGACCACGTCGCCGTGATGGTCCAGATCGAGAGCGCCGCGGGCCTCGCCGCCGTCGATGCCATCGCAGCGGTTGATGGCGTCGACGGCATCTTCGTCGGACCGTCGGACCTCGCCGCCGCGCTCGGGCACCTGGGCAATGCCGCGCACGCCGAAGTGCAGAAGGCGATACGCCACATCTTCGAGCGCGCACGGTCCGCCGGCAAGGCGAGCGGGATACTCGCCCCGGTCGAGGCCGATGCGCGACGCTACATCGATTGGGGCGCCGACTTCGTCGCCGTCGGCAGCGACCTGGGCCTGTTCCGCTCTGCGACCCAGGCCCTGCGTGACAAATTTACATAGCCGGCCCGAGCGCTGGCGCAGCCGGTTTGCCTGGCCTCGTCGGCGCGACGGCGGCCGGACCTCTGTGCGCAGGTCAGTGCACTGTCACGGTCGTGGGCGGCTTCGAGCCGATCCGGCTTCAATGCACCGCGCTGCTGCCTCGCGCTGCGACCGCTTTCCGGCGAGGCGTGCGCTTTGTGGCCGCCTTGCGCGTCGGCTGGCTCCGCAGCGACACATCGAGCTTGCTGCGCAGCAGTTCGACCATCGCGCGCTGTTCCTCGGTCGGCTTGAACTCCTTCAGCCGCGGGTCGGCCATCAGGCGCTCGACCAGCGTCATCAGGCGCTCCCGGTCGGCCCGCGAGGCGAGCAGCTTCGGCAACGTGGCCAGGGCCTGTTCCGGCGCATTGCGGACGATGACTTCCTGCGTGCCGCGCAGTCGATGCCATTCGGCCGGCTCGACGTCGGGGAGCAGATGGGCGTAGTCCGCGCGCATCTCGTCCTTGAGCTGCAGCCGGTACAGCGGCAACGGTTCGCCGTGCCGCGCCAGCAGGTAGCCGATTCGTGCGAGCGCCTCGGCATAGCCACCGGTGGCGATCGAGGCCAGCGCCTGTGTCACGAGCTGCCGGCCTGCCGCCTCGCGCGCCTTGCGCTCCTCGGCGTCGGCGCGCAGGTCCTCCTGCATTGTCAGCGCGAACATCGAGCCGAAGGTCTGGAAGAACATCGCCTCGCTGGCCGCGTCACGTACGGCGCGGTAGAAGTCGAGCGACGCGCTGATCAGCTCGGATACAGCCTGCTCGGAGCGGCGCGGCACGGAACCGGCTTCGAGCGCAGTGCGCTGCTCACGCACGAATTCGGCCGTGGGCCCGAGCCACGCGAGCCACGGGTTCAGGTCGGACAGCATCCACCGCTCGGCCCGCAGGGGGTGCAACTCGCGCGAGACCTTGGCTGTCGCCTCATTCGAAACCGCCTGCACCCAGGGCCTCGCAAACAGCTCGTAGGCGGCCTGGTTGAAGTTCGAAACCTTCTCCACGGCTTCGAACGCCGACTCGTCCTTGCGCTTGAAGCGGTTGAGCCGTTCGGCGATCTCCTCGAGCCGGTGCTCGCGGAACTCGACCTCGTACTCGGGCTTGCCGCCTTTGCCTGTCGTCTCCCGGATTGCCATGCCGTACAGGCCCGGTGGCAGCGCCTCGATCGACTTCAGCACCGAGACGATCTGCGCATGCTCCTTCTTGGCGACCGAGCCTGACACGAAGATGCCGAGGTGCCCGGCGCTCTCGTGCAGCAGGCCGACGATCACCTGCCCGCGCGCCTTGATCTCGTCGGTGGAGCCGTAGACGTCGGCGACCCAGTTGAACGCCTGCTGCGGCGGCGTGATGTTGTCGCCCATCGACGCGAACAGCACGATCGGCGCGCGGATCTCGCGCAGGTCGAAGAACTTGCCGGCGCCCGCCGCCGTGCCGCCCTGCCACAGCTTGTTGCCGACGAACAGGTTGCGCGTGATCCACTCGATTTCTTCGCGGTTCATCAGGTAGAAGCCGCCCCACCAGCGCTCGAACTCGAGGAAGCGCGGCACCTCGGTGTCGACGTTGCGATAGACGTTGTAGTACTTGTCCCAGTACGTGTTCGCCGGGTTCAGGTTCTCGAAGTTCTGCACCAGGTAGGCGCCATCGAAGACGCCGGCGCCGAGGTCGGACGACAGCGACGCGAGCCAGGTCCCGCCGAGCATGCCTCCGGCGTAGCGCATCGGGTTGTCGCTCGGGCCGTCCTGCCACGCCCCGCCCCAGTAGGACATCGGTGCGCCATTGATTACGATCGGTCCGGTGTCTTCCGGATGCGACGCCGCGAGCATCATCGCGGCCCAGCCGCCCTGGCAGTTGCCGACGATCGCCGGCTTCGGGCTCTTCGGGTGCAGTGCGCGCACTTTCTCGACGAAGCGGCGTTCGGCCGCGCAGACGTCGAGCAGCGTCTGCCCCGGCTCCGGCGTCGGGAAGAAGATCACGAAGTACACCGGATGGCCTTCTCGCAGCGCGACGCCGACCTGCGAGTCGTCCTTGAAGCCGCCGATACCGGGACCGTGCCCGGCACGCGGATCGATGATGACGTACGGCCGGCGCAGCGGGTCGACCTTCACGCCGTCCGGCGGCACGATCCTCACCAGCGCATAGTTCACCGGCCGCTCGAAACTGCGGGCGTCGAGCACCATTTCGTAGTCGAAGTGCAGCACCGGCGGCAGGCCTGCCCGCGTGTGCTCGAGGAACTGGTTGCCGCGCTGGCGCAGCGCGTCCAGGAACAGCACGCCGCGCTGCATCGAGTCGGTCATGTAGCTGCCCCAGCTGCTGAAAAGATCCAGCGGCGAAGTCAGCTCGGCGAGGCTCCCGACGTAGTCCTCCTGCACTTTGCGGACGCGCTCGTTGTAGTGATCGATGGCCTTGCGTACGCGCGTCTCGTAGAGCTGCGCGACCTTGGCGGAGACGTCCATCGCGGTGGCGACGTTCTTGCCCTTGTCCATGAAGTCCTCCTTCGATGCAGTCGGCGGCGTTGCGGCTTACGCCATGATGTGGACACCGCCGTCCACGTAAACGGTCTCGCCGCTGAGGCGGCTGGCATAGGGAGTGGCGAGGTAAGCACAGGTGTAGCCAACGTCCATGATGTCGACCAGTTCGCCGAGTGGCGCCTTCTGTGCCGCTTCGTTGAGCAGCAGGTCGAAGTCCTTGAGCCCCGAGGCGGCGCGCGTCTTCAGCGGGCCTGGCGACATTGGATGCACGCGGATGCGTTGCGGCCCAAGCTCAAAAGCGAGGTAACGGCACGCGGCCTCGAGCGCCGCCTTCACCGGTCCCATCACGTTGTAGTTCGGCACGACACGGTTGGCGCCGTAGTAGCTCATCGCGAACATCGTGCCGCCGTCCTTCATCAACGGAGCGGCGAGTCGCGCCATGCGGATGAAGGAGTGGCACGAAATGTCGACCGCCCGGGCAAAGCCTTCGGCGGAGCAGTTGAGCAAGCCTCCCTGCAGGTCTTCCTTCGGCGCCCAGGCAATCGAATGCACGAGGATGTCGAGCCGTCCCCACTGACGCTCGATTGCCTCGAACACCGCTTCGAGCTGCCCTGGCACGCTTACGTCGAGCGGCAGGAGGAGCTCGGACTCCAGTTCGGCGGCGAGCGGCTGCACGTGGGGCAGGGCCTTCTCGTTGAGGTAGGTGACGGCGACATCGGCGCCGACTTCCCGGAAGGCCTTCGCGCAGCCCCAGGCGATCGAACTGTCGTTGGCGATGCCCACTACGAGTGCCTTCTTGCCGGCCAGCACGGACTGCGGAACCTGTGATGCCATCGTCGCTTTCCTAGCTTGCGAGCAGTCGTTCAGTATGGCGCGCGATCATCAGTTCCTCGTTGGTCGGCAGAGCCCATGCGGTGACGCGGCTTTCCGCCGTGCTGAGGCGCGGACCGCCGGCCGCATTCGCCGAAGCATCGATGTCGACGCCGAGCCACTGCGCCGTCGCGCAGACCCGCGCGCGGATCTCGGCGGAGTTCTCGCCGACGCCGGCCGTGAATACGACCGCATCCAGGCCGCCCAGAGCGCCGGCGAGCGAGCCCAGTTCACGCCCGATACGGTAGACAAAGAGATCGATCGCAAGTTTCGCGCGCGGCTCTTCGCTCGCCAGAAGCGTGCGCATGTCGCTGGCGATGCCCGACACGCCCAGCAGCCCGGACTGCTGGTACAGCAGCTTCTCGACGGCGCGGGCATCCATGCCGCGCTCGTCCATCAGGTAGAGCACGACGCCCGGATCGAGGTTGCCGGTGCGCGTGCCCATCGGCAGGCCGTCGACAGCGGTGAAGCCCATCGTGGAGGCAACGCTGCGCCCGCCCGCCAGTGCGCACATGCTGGCGCCGTTGCCGAGGTGCAGCACGATCGTGCGGCCCCGTGCGGCCAGCGCATCGAACTGCGGCAACACCGAAGCGATGTACTCGTAGCTCAACCCGTGGAAGCCGTAACGCCGCACGCCTGCCTCGTGCAACTCGTAGGGCAGCGCGAACATCTGCGCGATCTCGGGGTTCGTGCGATGGAAAGCGGTGTCGAAGCACGCCACCTGCGGCACGTCGGGCGCACGATGCAGCACGGCGCGGATCGCGGCGAGGTTGTGCGGCTGGTGCAATGGCGCCAGCGGAACGAACCGGTCGAGCGCCGCGAGCACCGTCGCATCTGCGATCACCGGCTGCGTGTACTGCATGCCGCCGTGCACGACACGGTGGCCGACGCCGATGAGCTTTACTCCATCCGCGCGCTCGCGCAGGAACTCGAACAGATGGTCGAGCGCGCCCTGGTGCCCGAGCTTCGTCCCCTCGGGCCATGACTTCTCGGAAACCGTGGTGCCGGACGCATCGCGCGCGAGGAAGCGGGGCGCATTGAACAGGGCCTCGATCTGGCCGCGGATCCGCAAATCGAGCGTCCCGGTGTTCTGGAAAAACACCGAGAACTTGACGCTGGACGATCCGGCGTTGATGACAACGATCGCCTGCTCGGTCATGGCGCCAGTCAGCCAACTACCTTTGAAATTGCCTCACGCCGGGCGCGCGCGACGAGCACCGCGACGGCGCAGGACGCGAGCCGCGTGAGTTCCGAGTCGGCGCGGCTGGTCAAAATGATCGGCACGCGCGCACCGAGCACGATGCCCGCCGCATCCGCGCCGGCCAGGAACGACAGGCTCTTCGCCAGCATGTTGCCGGCCTCGAGGTCGGGGACGATCAGTACGTTGGCGCGGCCGGCGACCGGCGAGTCGATGTTCTTGATCTCGGCGGCGGTCAGGCTGATCGCATTGTCGAGCGCGAGCGGCCCATCGAGCACGGCGCCGGTGATCTGCTTGCGGTCGGCCATCTTGCAGAGCGCCGCCGCCTCCACGGTCGACGGCACCTTTGGGTTGACCGTTTCCATCGCCGACAGGATCGCTACGCGCACCTCGGCAAACTGCAGCGCATGCGCGAGATCGATCGCGTTCTGCACGATGTCGACCTTGTCCTCGAGCGTCGGCATGATGTTCACCGCGGCGTCAGAGATGATCAGCGGATCCTCGTAACTCGGCACGTCCATCACGAAGCAGTGGCTCACCCGGCGTGCGGTGCGCAGTCCGCCTTCGCGCTTGACGACCGCGCCCATCAGCTCGTCGGTGTGCAGGCTGCCCTTCATGATCGCTTCGGCCTTGCCGTTGAGCACCAGCTCGACGGCTTTGTCGGCGGCCGCGTGACTATGCGGGACGTCGACGAGCGGATAGGCGGAAATGTCCACTTCCGCCTTGCGTGCGGCCTCGCGAATGCGCTCCCGCGGACCGACGAGGATCGGACTGATCAGCCCAAGCCGCGCGGCACCAATCGCGCCGTCAATTGCGGATTCGTCACAGGGATGCACGACGGCCGTTGACGTGGGCGGCAGGCCGCGGCAGGCGTCGAGCAGTCGCTGGTACTTGGCGTGATTGTTCATGGGTGGGCTAAAGGGGGAAGACAAATTGCTGCACTGCAACTATAGCCGTTACAGCGCGGATGCGCAGGCTGTGACGAAGAGTCTCTTGACGCGAAGCAAGGAGCCTCGGCCTCGCAATCGCCGCGCGAGGAACTGAACCGGCACCCCGCCGTGGCGATGCCCGGCACAGGCCGATATAGTCTGGCGCGCAACTCTCAAAAAAATGACGGCGGGCGGCGCCGATGGCGCCGAGGGGATGGCAATGGCGGGCGGCAAGCGTGCAGTGTCCTGGTATGTCGCCGGCGTGGCCGTTGTCCTGCTTGTCGGTTGCGGCCGTGGCACGCCGGCTCCGCCCACGCGGCCGACGCCGGAAGTCACCGCGGTGACCGTCAATCCGCGCGACATTCCGGTCACATTCGAGTTTGTCGCGCAAACTCAAAGCTCGCAGTCGGTCAACATCCAGGCGCGCGTCAGCGGCTTTCTGGACAAGCGCGTGTACACCGAAGGCGACGTCGTGCGCGCCGGCCAGGTGCTGTTCCTGATGGATCCGAAGCCGCTGCAGGCGCAGGTCGACGCGGCGCAGGCCCAACTCAACAACGCGCAGGCAGCGCTCGACGTCGCGAAGTTCAACCTCGACCGCACCAAGCCGCTGGCCGAGCAGAACGCGCTGTCGCAGAAGGACCTCGACGATGCCAACGGCAACTATCTGTCGTCGAAGGCCAACGTCGATGCGGCACGCGCCAACCTCGAGAGCGCCAAACTTAATCTGTCGTACGCGACGATCACCTCGCCGATCACCGGCGTCACCGGCAGCGCGATCGTCGCCGACGGCAGCTACGTCAGCACCAGCAATAGCCAGCTGACGACGGTCTCGCTGCTGACGCCGATGTGGGTGACGTTCAGCCTGTCGGAGGCCGAGGCGCTGCGCTATCGCGACGAGGTCGAACGCGGCCTGCTGAAGCGCCCGGCAGGCGACCACTACATGGTCGAAATCGTGCTGGCCGATGGCTCGATCTTTCCCGAGACCGGGCGCATCACGTTTGCCGATCCGGCCTACAACAGCCAGACCGGCACCTTCACCGTGCGGGTGCAGCTCGCCAATCCGCAGGGCCTGCTGCGCCCGAACCAGTTCGTTCGCGCGCGGCTGAAGGGCGCCATCCGGCCGAATGCGCTGGCGGTGCCGCTGCGCGCGGTCCAGCAGGGGCCGAAGGGGCACTTCGTCTGGGTCGTCGGCAAGGAGGGCACCGTCGAGATGCGGCCCGTGACGGTGGGCTCGTGGATCGGCGAGGAGTGGCAGATCACCAGCGGGATCCAGCCGGGCGCCGTCGTCGTCGTCGACGGTGCACTGGCTTTGACCGCCGGTGCCGCCGTCAAGACGAAGCCGCTGCCTGTGGCATTGCCGACGGGAGCAGCGCCGGCGGCGCAGCCCGACGTCAAGCCGCCTGCCGCCTCCGCGAAGGCCAGTGCGTTGCCGGCCCGCGTGTACTTCGCCAGCGGCTCGGCCGTGCTCGACGCGAATGCGAAGGAGTCGCTGCGCTCGATCGGCAATGGACTGATCGGCGCTCCATACCCGATCGAGATCACGGGCTACGTGGATGCAAAGGGCGCGGCCGCCAAGAACCGCGTGCTCGCCGAACAACGTGCGAAGGCCGTGCGCGACGCGCTGGTCGCCACCGGAGTGCAGGCCGATCGCATCCGCCTGAGCCCGCCGGCAAACATCGTCGGCGGCTCCGAATCCGAGAAGGCGAGGCGCGTCGACATCGCGTTCGCCGTCCGGTGAGAACCTAGTGTTTTCTCGCTTCTTCATCGAGCGGCCGGTCTTTGCCGCGGTCGTCTCGATCATCATCGTGCTGGCCGGGCTGGTCGCGATGCGGGCGCTGCCGATCGAGCAGTACCCGACGATCATCCCGGTGCAGGTGACGGTCCAGACGACCTATCCTGGCGCCGACTCGCAGACGCTGGCCGAATCGGTCGCCGCGCCGATCGAGGCGCAGATCAACGGCGTCGACAACATGCTGTACATGACGTCGAGCAGCTCGTCCACCGGCCAGCTGACGCTGACGGTGTACTTCGCGCTCGACACCGACCCCGACATCGCGCAGGTGCAGGTGCAGAACCGCGTCAACCT
>DAOMFI010000095.1:0-11830 GCA_035429725.1 Burkholderiaceae bacterium
CGGCCGATCCACTGCGCGGCTTGCAGGCCGCGCCGGCTGCGCAAGGGTCGACAGCGCGCAGGTGCTGTCGACAATTCCCCGCACTGGGCAGAGCGGGGCCGACCTGTCAGTCCGGTACGGCGGGCGAAACCCGCCGTACCGCTCCGAGTGAAAGCGCAAAGGCCGGCGAAGAGCCGGCCCTTGCATACGCGAGGAGCGACTGGACTTACATGTCCATGCCCATGCCGCCCATCCCACCCATTCCACCACCACCGCCGCCATGCGCCGCCGGCTTGTCTTCCACCAGTTCGGCGACCATCGCGTCGGTCGTCAGCATCAGGGAGGCGACGGAAGCCGCGTTTTGCAGCGCGGTGCGGGTCACCTTGGTCGGATCGAGCACGCCCATTTCAACCAGGTCGCCGTACTCGTGCGTCGCGGCGTTGTAGCCGTAGTTGCCCTTGCCATTGGCGACGGCATTGACGACCACGCTCGGCTCGTCACCCGAGTTGGCGACGATCTGGCGCAGGGGCTCTTCCATGGCGCGCAGCACGATCTTGATGCCCGCGTCCTGGTCGGCGTTCTCGCCCTTCAGCTTGGCGATCGCCTGCTTGGCGCGGATGAGCGCCACGCCGCCACCCGCAACGATGCCCTCCTCGACGGCGGCACGCGTGGCGTGCAGCGCGTCTTCGACGCGAGCCTTGCGCTCCTTCATCTCGACTTCGGTCGCGGCACCGACCTTGATCAGTGCCACACCGCCGGCGAGCTTGGCAACGCGCTCCTGCAGCTTTTCCTTGTCGTAGTCGCTCGTGGCTTCC
Source organism: Burkholderiaceae bacterium (assembly GCA_035429725.1). Taxonomy (GTDB): domain Bacteria; phylum Pseudomonadota; class Gammaproteobacteria; order Burkholderiales; family Burkholderiaceae_F; genus JALORV01. Next base: position 795 of record DAOMFI010000095.1, read on the forward strand.
TCGATCTGGGCACGGATCGCCTTGACGCGGGCCTCGATGGACTTGGTCTCGCCAGCGCCGTCGATGAGCGTCGTGTTTTCCTTGGCGATCTCGACACGCTTGGCCTGGCCGAGGTCGGCAAGCGTCGCCTTCTCCAGCGTCATGCCGGTTTCCTCGGCGATGACCGTTCCACCCGTCAGGATGGCGATGTCTTCCAACATCGCCTTGCGACGGTCGCCGAAGCCCGGGGCCTTGACGGCGCAGGTCTTCAGGATGCCGCGGATGCTGTTGACCACCAGGGTCGCCAGCGCTTCACCTTCGACTTCCTCGGCCACGATCAGGAGCGGACGGCCGGCCTTGGCGACCTGCTCGAGCACGGGCAGCAGGTCACGGATGTTGCTGATCTTCTTGTCGTGCAGCAGGACGTACGGGTTGTCCAGCACGGCGATCTGCTTGTCGGCGTTGTTGATGAAGTAGGGCGACAGGTAGCCGCGGTCGAACTGCATGCCCTCGACGACTTCGAGTTCGGTGTTGAGCGACTTGCCGTCCTCGACGGTGATGACGCCTTCCTTGCCGACCTTGTCCATCGCATCGGCGATGATCTTGCCGATCTCGGCGTCCGAGTTGGCGGAGATCGAACCGACCTGGGCGATTTCCTTGCTGGTCGTCGTCGGCTTGCTGATCTTCTTCAGTTCTTCAACGGCCGCGATGACGGCCTTGTCGATGCCGCGCTTGAGATCCATCGGGTTCATGCCGGCGGCCACGAACTTCATGCCTTCGGTCACGATCGACTGCGCCAGCACGGTTGCCGTCGTGGTGCCGTCGCCGGCGTTGTCGGAGGTCTTGGACGCGACTTCCCTGACCATCTGCGCGCCCATGTTCTCGAACTTGTCCTTCAGCTCGATCTCTTTCGCGACCGAGACCCCGTCCTTGGTGACGGTCGGAGCACCGAAGCTGCGCTCGAGCACGACGTTGCGGCCCTTCGGGCCAAGCGTGACCTTGACTGCATTGGCCAGGATGTTCACACCCTTGACCATGCGATGACGCGCGTCATCGCCGAAATAGACTTGTTTGGAAGCCATAGAACCTCTCTCTGAGAATTAAGTGGCCGACCGCGCTGCGACCGGCGCCGCTGAACAGTTAGGCGACGACGCCCATCAGGTCTTCTTCGCGCATGACGAGGAGTTCCTCGCCTTCGACCTTGACCGTCTGGCCCGAGTACTTGCCAAACAGGACCTTGTCACCGACCTTGACGTCGAGCGGAACGATCTTGCCGTTGTCGTCGCGCTTGCCCGGTCCGACCGCGATGATCTCGCCCTGGTCGGGCTTCTCGGCGGCGTTGTCGGGAATGACGATGCCGGATGCCGTCTTGCGCTCCTGGTCCAGGCGCTTGACGATCACGCGATCGTGCAGAGGACGAATCTTCATACAGTCTCCTAGCAGTTGATCTCTCGACACTCGAGAAACAAGAAATGGTGGAGGGCGGGCCTCCGGAACCCGGCCGGACTGCATTGTTAGCAGTCCATGCAGGCGAGTGCTAATTCTAGTGGCGGCGACCCTCGGTTTCAAGGTGTCGCCCCAAATTTCTTTGACGGTGGCGGTAAGCTGGCCCATCCACCACGGCACGAATTGAGCGCGAGCGCACACTAACCTCATGCGGAAGCACCCTGCCGCGGCGCCGGCGAGGCCGGACCAAGGGAGGAGGTACTCAACGCAGGAACGAGATCCCGCCGACAGGTGACCTGGCAACCACTGGTCGGCGGCGATCGGCACGTCGTCGACGGGCTAATGCCTTTGCGTGATATGGCAGCGCCGCAATGTGCCGAAAATCGAGGTGGTTAACCACATACAGACAGGACGGCGGTTGTCGATGGACATTTCGCTAAGACTTCCATCGCATTGGCTCAGCACGGCAAAGCCGAAAGGCAAGGGTCCTAGGACCCTGCGCGCCTTCGTCGATACCGTCATGAGCTACACGAAGATGGACGTGCCGACGGTCGAGCTGTACGAGACCGCTGTCTCGTTCGGTCCCAAGCACTCCGATCCCCTTTCCGCCCATGCCGCGCTCGCGCGAACTTTCGGCAAGAAGGCCGGGGTCAGCTTCGTGTTCCGCGCCGACACCGCCAGTGAAGGCCGGTACTGGGTGTATTCGCCGGACCCATGGGCCGAGCCGCCGGCCGAGGCCGTCAGCGCACTCGCGCCCAAGCGGCTCGTGGTGCAACTGGCCGAAGGCCTGCCTTATCGCTTTGCACTCGAAGCCTGCGTCGGCCGCGAACGCCTGGTCGATGGCGAAAAGCAGGTGGAGCCGTTCAAGACAGTCCAGGAGGTCGAGGCCTGGCTCGTCGCCGTCGCGCCCAAGTTCGGCTTCAAGCCGGACTTCTTCAACGTCGCCATCAAGGAACTGAAGTTCCCGTACGGCAATCGCACGATCACTCTGCCCTACTCTTCGATCGAAGGCGTGCTCGAAGTGACTGACGCCGACCTGCTGAAGAAGCCGCTGCTGCGCGGGATCGGTTCATACCGTCGCGTCGGGCTGGGGCTGCTGCAGCTCTCCAACTGACGCCTGATGCGTCAGCGGTAAAACGCAACGGCGCCCGCGGGCGCCGTTGTCACAACTGCAGGTCGATCGACCGTCAGGCGAACACGCCGAGATTCAACGAAGGCCAGTTCGCCGCGTTCGGAATGACGTCCTTCATGTTGCCGGCGGGAACGCCGAACCAGGTCGCAAACGTCCCGACCAGTTGATCGACCGACGTGGTGGGGAGCAGGTTGCCGCGGCCAACGTCGTTCGGACCGCGCAGCACCGTGTCGGGCCACGTGCCATACATCTCGCCGCCCTTGATGGCGCCGCCGACCACCATGTGGTGCGCGCCCCAACCGTGGTCCGAGCCCTGCCCGTTCGAGTCGAGTGTGCGACCGAAATCCGACGCCGTGAAGGCCGTCACGCTGTTGGCGATGCCCAGTTCGACCGTGGCGTTGTAAAACGCCGCCATCGCCGCCGAGATCTGGGCCCAAAGTGGCCCATGGCCGGCGACCAGGCCCGAGTGCTGGTCAAAGCCGCCGATCGAAACATGGAACACCTGACGTCGCGCACCGAGCGCCTGGCGCGCTGCAATCATGCGCGCGACGTTGCGCATCTGGTTGCCCAAGCCCGTACCGGGGAACTGCGTCGTAAGTGTGACGGCACCCAGCGCGGTATTGATGGCTGCCGCAGCCTCAGTGGAGCGCTTGACGATCTTGTTGTAGTCGTTGGCCAGCACGTGCGAACTGGCCGCCGTCATGATGTCCTTCAGCGGCGTCGAAGCGGATGTGGTGCTGAAGACGTTGGCGTTGGCCTGCAACGCCGGTATGCCCTGCGCGCCGTTGTTACCCAGCTGCAGTTGCGCGACGCTCGAGCCCGACACGAACACCGCAGCTCCCGAGGTCGAAATGGCGGTCACGTTCTGGTAGGAATTCGCCGAGGCGAACAGGTCGCCCATGCGGCCACCCCAGCCGATGCGCGTGCCTTCGGGCCCGAACGACTGCCAGTCCGACTGCTGGTCGTTGTGGGAGAACAGTCCCATCGGCCGCGGCACCGAGTTGTTGCGGTACTGGACCATCGTCATCGGTGCGCGCATGGGTCCGATGTTCGCCAGCACTGCGGCCTTGCCCTGGTCGTAGATGGCCTTAAGCGGCGCCATCTCCGGCCGCATCGCCACCTGGCGCCCGGCCATCGACGGGTTGGTAGGCGTCGTCAGAGGCAGCAGCGTGTTCTGCGCCAGAGCCAGATTGGTGCGCGACTGGGCATAGAGCTGGTAGTTCGCGTTGTCGAACGGCACGATCGTGTTGCTGTGATCGTTCCCTCCGTACAGGAAGACACAGACCAGCGCCTTGAAGTCGGACGGCATCGTCTGCGCCGATGCGGCGCTCATCGCCGCCAGGTTGACTACCAGCGGCGTGGCCGATCCAGCGACCGACAGCGCGGACGCTGTGCGCAGGAACTCGCGGCGCGAAGCGTTCATCGTCATGTTGTTTCTCCTTGCTGTCGGCTTACTTCGTGACCAGGAACCCGGGGTCCAGCGTGCTCATGAACACCGCGAGCCGGACACGATTGAGCTTGGCGTCATCGATTTCCTTCTGGTTCGCCGGCGGCACGTTGGACGGCGTGGTGGCGGCCGCGATCGGTCCGTAAAAGCAGGCCTTGGCCACACCGACGACCGGATCGCCAAACACCTCGTTCGTGCAGTCCACGCCATTGACCTGGCCGGCCTTCGTCGCGAACGTGCCGTTGGCACCGTAGATCACGTCGTAGGTGCCCGTGAACGCGCAGCGCTGGCCCTCGTTGGCACACGAGCTGTACTGCTTGCCGTTGTAAGTGATCGTCTGCCCGGTCGTCCCCGACACCGGCGCCGGAATCTTCACCGTCGCCACGGCACTGGAGATCGCTGCCAGGCTGGTCTGCCCGATCTGGTTGCCGGTGAGCATCAGGTTGATCCTGGCCACCAGCTTTTCCGGGTCTTCGGCGAGCGCCACCAGGTCCTTGTAGTCGCTGCGCACGTCCGGCCGGCCCATCGTGTTGAAGCCGACACCGTTGCCGACCGCCTGCTGCATGAAGTTCGTGTAGTTCGCCACCGAGACTTCGTGCGTGATCTGGAACTCGGGCGCGACCATGCCCTTGGCCGCGATGTCCGTGTTCGGCGGCACGAAGCCCGGGCGATAGAAATTGAAGACCGTCGGCGCACGCATCGGCGTCTGGAACAGCTGCTCGTCGAGGATGCCGATCCGGTAGATGCCGCTCGCCGACTCGGCGCCGAACGCGCGTGCCCAGGCTGTGACGCGCAGCACCGGCTCGCGCAGCTTGCCGAACTGCGCCGAGGCCATCGCGTTGGCATCGCGCGCCTCGGGGTCAAACAGCACAGCCCGCACGACGGCCTTCAGATCGCCTCGCACTCCCTTGCCGTTGTTGTTGAACACCGCAGCGACCCGGTCGACATACGCCGGGCTCGGGTTCGAGGTGACCAGCCGCTGGATCAGGCGCTGCGCCAGGAACGGTCCGACGTTCGGGTGGTTGAAGATCGTGTCGAGCGCGGTCTTCAGCGCCTGGGGTCCCGGCGTGCCGGCGGCAATCGTGGTGCCCAGGAACGCCTTCGACTCCGGCGAGTGGAACTTGGGGTAGTGCTGCATCGGGATGATCTCCCGCTTGCGATCCGCCTCGTTACCGAAGAACCGGTTGTCCTGCAGATCCGGCGTGCCTTCGTTGCCCCAGCTCCAGCCCGTGAACACCTTGGCCAGGCCGCGGATGTCGTCCATCGTGTAGGTGTCGACGGGCTGGCCGTTGACGAGCTTCGGCGTGCCGTCGTTGTTGAGCTGCACAATGCCGATCGAGAACAGCTGCATGATCTCGCGCGCGTAGTTCTCATCCGGCACGCGCCCGCCGTCGGCACGGTTGCCGAGTGCCGTCAGATACCGGCCCATCGTCGGATGCAACGAGACCTCTTCCAGCAGGTCGCGGTAGTTGCCGAACGCGTGCTTCGCCAGCACGTCGAGGTACGAGGCCATCGCGGCCGGCTTGTTGATGAGCTGCGCGTCAGCGGCGGACGTGACGACGATCTGCGAGAGCGCAAAGGTCACGCGCTGGCGCAACTGGTCGTTGCCCGTCAGCGACTGTTTCCACCACGAGCGGTACATCGGGTCCATCGTGATCTGCGTGCCGCCGGCTCCATCGAGACCGATCTCGCTGATGACGAAGTCGAGATGCGACGAGCGCGGCAGCGCGAACTGCTCCTCGAGCCAGGCGTCGAAGCCCTGCTGCTTCAGCTTCGCGACGTCGGCCGAGGTTGCGCCCATCGTGGCCTGCGTCAGGAAGCGGACAGCCTCGGTGTCGCTCGGTGGGGTGATCGGTGCCGACGTCGGTCCCGACGGCGCCGATGGGGCCGAAGTGCCGGAAGGTGACGAGGAGCCCGCGGGCGAGCCTGCCGACGGGCTGTCACCACCGCCTCCGCCACAGCCTGCGAGCACCGCAGCCGCAACAGCGGTCGCGAGCAGGGAGCGGTACTTCCAGGGCATCTTCTCGTTCATGGCCTTCCTCGTCTGGCGAACAAACTCCAGCGGAGCGCAGTACGGTTGCAAGTCCACGCGCGCGCGCAGAGAGAGCGCGCGCGTGGCACTGTGGCGACTGTAGGAATGCGCCCGATGTGCGTCCATCGGGCAAAAGGTCTAGCTGCGAGGTTCAGCGCAACCGGGCGCAAGCCCGGCTCATCCGTTCGTATGAACTGCCGGGGCCCGAAGTGGCTGCAATCGGAATCAAAACGGGCCGGACGCCGCCGTCAGGCCCGAGCCGCCCGGGCTACGCCATGAACCCGAGGTTCTGCTGCGGAAAATTCGCTGCGTTGGGCAGCACATCGGCCATCTGCGCAGGGGTGATGCCGAACCATGTCGCCAGCGTTGCCGCGTACTGGTTGACCGCTGTGGTCGGCAGCAGATTGCCGCGGCCCACATCGTTTGGCCCGCGCAGCACGGTGTCGGGCCAGGTGCCGTAGAGTTCGCCGCCCTTGACGGCGCCGCCGACGACGAAGTGATGCGAACCCCAGCCGTGGTCGGAGCCTTCGCCGTTGGAGTCCAGTGTCCGGCCGAAGTCGGACGCGGTGAATGCTGTCACGCTGTCGGCAACGCCGAGCGCCACCGTCGCGTTGTAAAACGCGGCCATGGCATTGGCAAGTTCAGCCATGCGGCCGCCGTGCCCATTGATGAGGCCTGAGTGCTGGTCGAAGCCACCGATCGAGACGTGAAACACCTGGCGTCTGGCGCCAAGGGCCTGGCGGGCGGCGATCATCCGGGCGACGTTGCGCAACTGGTTGCCGAGTCCGGTGTTGGGAAAGGTCGAAAACGGCGCCGCGGTCGTCGGGAACGTGGTGAGGGCAGTGTTCAGCGTCTGCGCGGCTTCGGACGAGCGCTTGACGATTGCGTTGTAGTCCTTCTCGAACAGGTTGGCCCGGTCTTCGGTCATCAGTCGGCGCGCGGTCGCTGGCCCGGCGCTCGAACCGTACAGCGCCGTACCCGACACACCGGTGATCGCCAGACCCCCGTTGTTGCCGATCTGCATCTGCACCGCTGACTGCCCCGATAGAAAGACGGCTGTGCCCGACGCCGACACGCAGGTGAAGTTCTGAAACTGGTTGGACGCGGCGAGCAGGTCGCCCATGCGGCCGCCCCAGCCGACGCGCGCGCCTTCACGGCGCCCGTTGTAGGTCTGCCAGACGGACTGCTGGTCGTTGTGAGAGAACAGGCTCGGCGGCAGGGGCACGCTGCGCGCACGGTACTGCGCCATCGTCGTCGGTACGACGAGCGTGCCGACATTGGCCACGACGGCCGCCTTGCTGGCGTCGTAAATGGTCTTCAGAGGCTGCAGCTCCGCCCGGAGCGCGATCTGGCGCCCGCTCATCGACGGATTTGCCGGCGTATTGAGCGGCAGCAGCGTGGCCTGCGCCAGCGCGAGGTTGGTGCGGGACTGCGAATACAGCGCGTAATTCGCGTTGTCGTACGGCACCACCGTGTTCGAGTGATCGTTGCCGCCATACATGAACACGCACACCAGCGCCTTGTAGTCGGCCGGCGCCGTCTGCGCTGATGCGGCACCGATCGCTGCAAGGTTCAGGGCCCAGGGCGTGGCCGCACCCGCGACACTGAGCCGGGAAGCCGTGCGGAGAAATTCGCGGCGGGAAGCATTGGTCGTCATCGTGTTCTCCGTCCGCCTATTTCTGAACCAGGAACTCTGGCGAGGTCATCGTGAGGTAAGTCGCCAGGTTCGTCCGGTTCTGTCGCGCGTTGCTCGCCGTCATTGGAATCGCATTGACCGCGTCCCGGATCGCAGTCACTGTCGCCGGCGACAGTGATTCGTACGCGAGCAGCAGGTTGATGCGCGCCACCAGCGCGTCCGCGTTGTCCGCGATGCCGTTCAGCTCCGTGTAATTGCCCTTGACATCGCTGCCCGTGCCGATGCCATTGGCGATGACACCCTGGATGAAGTTCGCATAGGACGCCACCGAGATTTCATGCGTGATCTGGAATTCCGGCGCCACCAGGTCGGCCGCTGCCAGGCTGGTATTGGGCGGAACGAAGCCGGGCCGGAAGAAGTTGAACACGCTCGGCGCCCGCATCGGTGTCTGCGACAGCTGGGTGTCGAGCACGCCGATGCGGAAGTTGCCGCTCGCGGACGCCGCGTTGAACGCGCGCATCCAGGCCGTGAAACGCAGCACCGGTTCGCGCAGCTTGCCTGCATTCGGCCCGCTCGCCGGTGTCACGGCCTCGGGATCGAACAGCACCGCGCGCACGACGGCCTTCAGGTCGCCGCGAACGCCCTTGCCGTTGTCGTTGAAGACCGCCGCCACCCGTCCGACATAAGCCGGACTCGGGTTGCTGGTGACCATGTGCTGGATCAGGCGGGTCGCGATGAACGGCCCGACATTCGGGTGATTGAACAGCGTGTCGAGGGCGACCTTGAGCGCCTGCGGGCCCGCGGTCCCGGCCGGCACCGTCACGCCGAGGAACTGCTTCTCCAGCGGCGAGTGATATTGCGCATAGAACTGCATCGGAATCACGCGCCGCATCGGGTCCTGCGGATTGTTCCCGCCGAAGCGCCCATTGACCGGGTCCGGCGTGCCGGTGTTGCCCCAGCCCCAGCCGGTGAAGACACGCGCCAGCCCGCGGATGTCATCCATGCTGTAGGTGTCGACCGGTTCACCGTTGACCAGCTTCGGCGTGCCGTCGTTGTTGAGCTGCACGAGGCCGATCGAGAAGAGCTGCATCACCTCGCGCGCGTAGTTCTCATCGGGCACGCGTCCGCCGTCGCCCCGGTTGGCAAGCGAGGTCAGGTACTGTCCCATCGCCGGATGCTTGGTCACCGCTTCAAGCAGATCGCGATAATTCCCGAAGGCGTGGATCGACAGCGTGTCGAGATAGGACGCCAGCGTGTGCGGTGCAGTCTGCAACGCCGCATCCGCCGCCGAGACGACGAAGATCTGTGACAGCGCGAAGGTGACGCGCTGACGCAGCACGTCCGGAGCGGTGACAGCCTGCTTCCAGATCGATTGGTACAGCGGGTCGATCGTGACCGTTACGCCTTCCGGGGTCGGGATTGGATACACCGCCAGCACGAAGTCCAGATGCGAAGTCCGCGGAATCAGGAACTGCTGTTCGACCCAGTCGCTGTAGCCGAGGCGCTTGAGACGCTCCGAGTCCGCCGTCGTCGCCCCGAACGTGGACTGCGCGAGGAAGCGTATGGCCTGCGCATCGGTGGGGGCTGCGGTCGGCGCCGCGGTCGGGCCGGAGGGTGCGAAGCCGCCCGACGGCGGCTCGGGAATCGTGGGGCCTGGTGCCGGAGCCGGTGCGGGTGCCGGCGTTCCGCCGCCACCCCCGCCGCCGCCGCATGCGGCCAGCAGACAGGAGGCTGCAAGTGCAACCAGTAAGCTGCGAGGATGAAGTGTCACCAGCGTCATGAATGTTCCTGGAACGGGATTGAACGCACGGCACGCGCTGCCGTGTGTACAGAGTCCGGCGTCATTGCAGGCTACCGAGCGCGCGATGGCGGGTCTATCGAACGAACGACCTAGCATTGCAGTGCATCGCATGAGTCCAAACCGGCAAAGGGTGCCCTTGTTCTTTCCGTGGTTATCGCGCGGAATTTCAGCCCTCGTTGCGCTCATCGTCGTCAGCGCGGCGCTCGGCCAGGGTCGCAGCGAGGTGCCACGCGACGCCGCCGCACTTCCGGAACCGGTAGCCAGGGCGTTCAAGGTCGCCAACGTACCGGTCAGCGCGGTCGGAATCAGCGTTGTGCCTTTGACCGGAACCGGGCTGACGCTCGCCGTCAACGAGCAGCTGCCGTTGAATCCCGCCTCGACGATGAAGCTCGTCACGACCCTGGCCGGACTCGAACTGCTGGGGCCGCAGTACTTCTGGCGCACCGAGGCGCTGGCCGTGGCGCCGGTCACGAATGCAACGCTCGAAGGCGATCTGTACCTGCGCGGCAACGGCGACCCGCAGTTTGTCATCGAGCAGTTCTGGCTCCTCGTGCAGCGCCTGCGCGGCGTCGGCATCCGTGAAGTCCGCGGCGACCTGGTGCTCGACCGCAGCGCCTTCGAGTCGGCGAACCACGATGCGGGCGCGTTCGACGGCGAGGCGCTCCGTCCCTATAACGCCGGTCCCGACGCGCTGCTGCTCAACTACAAGAGCGTCAGCTTCCACTTCGTGCCCGAGGCGGACCCCAGGCAGGTCCGGGTTTACGCGGTGCCGCAATTGGCGGGAATGTCGGTCCCGGCGACGGTGCGCGCGGTTGAAGGACCCTGCAACGACTGGCGCGCGCGGCTGGGCGGCGACTTCAGCGATCCGATGCGCCCGCAGTTCCGGGGAGGCTTTCCGCGCTCATGCGGCGAGCGCGCCTGGCATGTCAGCCTGCTCAGCCATACCCAGTACGTCGAGGCCGTGTTTCGAGCCCTGTGGACCGCCAGCGGCGGCAGCTGGCGCGGCCAGGCACGGGACGGCCAGGCGCCTGCGGAGGCCCGACGGCTGGCGCAGCATGAATCGGCGCCGCTCGCCGAAGTCATTCGCGACATCAACAAGTTCAGCAACAACGTCATGGCGCGCCAGCTCTTCCTGACGATCGGCAGCGAGGCCACACGGCAACCGGCGAGCGCCGAGCGGGCGCAGCGCGTGGTTGGCGACTGGCTGGTGGGCAAGGGGCTCGAACGGCGCGAGTTCGTGCTGGAAAATGGAGCCGGGCTGTCCCGCGTCGAGCGCCTGACGCCGGCCGGCCTCTCGCGGCTGCTTGCGTCCGCGTTCGCCGGCCCGCTGATGCCCGAATTCGTTTCATCGCTGCCTCTGGTCGGGGTCGACGGGACGATGCGCAAGCGGGTCGGCGCAGCCGGGTCGGCCCATATCAAGACCGGACTGCTGGTCGACACCCGGGCGGTGGCGGGCTACGTGCTCGCGGCCAGCGGCCGGCGCTATGCGGTGGTCGCGTTCGTCAACCACGCAAACGCGGGCGCCACGCAAGGCGCGCTCGATGAACTGCTGAACTGGGTGTA
>DAOMFI010000096.1:0-9855 GCA_035429725.1 Burkholderiaceae bacterium
TCGCCGACAACGTCGGCGACAACGTCGGCGACTGCGCCGGCATGGCGGCGGACCTCTTCGAGACTTTTGCCGTCACCGTCATCGCAACGATGCTGATCGGCGGCCTCGTGTTCAAGGGCTCGGACGCCGGAATCATCTATCCGCTGGCAATCTCGGGCGTCTCGATCCTGGCCTCGATCGTCGGCTGCTTCTTCGTCAAGGCGCGCGACGGCGGCAAGATCATGAACGCGCTCTACCGGGGACTCATCGTCGCCGGCGTGATCTCGCTCGTGCTGTTCTGGCCGGTGACGCAGTGGATCCTCGGCCCGGTCGCCAGTGCGGCAGGTCTGTCGTTCATGAACCTGTACCTGGCTGCGGTCGTCGGCCTCGTGCTGACCGCCGCACTCGTCTACATCACCGAGTACTACACCGGCACGCAGTTCAAGCCGGTCAAGTATGTCGCCCAGGCTTCGACCACAGGCCACGCGACGAACATCATCGCCGGCATTGCCGTGTCGATGAAGGCCTGCGCCTGGCCGGTGATCGCGATCTGCGCCGCCATCCTCGCTTCCTACTGGCTCGCGGGCCTGTACGGCATCGCGGTTGCAGCGACGTCGATGCTCTCGATGACCGGCATCATCGTGGCGCTCGACGCTTATGGCCCGATCACCGACAACGCCGGCGGCATCGCCGAGATGGCCGAACTGCCGAAGGAAGTGCGCAACATCACCGACCCGCTCGATGCGGTCGGCAACACGACCAAGGCCGTCACCAAAGGCTACGCGATCGGGTCGGCGGCTCTCGCAGCGCTGGTGCTGTTTGCCGATTACACCGGCGGCCTCGACCAGGCCGGCATGAAGGTCACCTTCGATCTTTCAAACCACATGGTGATCATTGGCCTGTTCATCGGCGGCCTGATCCCGTTCCTGTTCGGCGCGATGGCGATGGAAGCGGTCGGCCGCGCGGCCGGCTCGGTGGTCAACGAAGTGCGGCGCCAGTTCCGCGAAATCCCGGGGATCATGGAGTACAAGGCCAAGCCCGACTACAGCCGGGCGGTCGACATGCTGACCACCGCGGCGATCAAGGAAATGATGATCCCGTCGCTGCTGCCGGTGCTGGTGCCGATCGTCGTCGGCGTCATCCTCGGACCCGCCGCACTCGGCGGTGTTCTGATGGGCACGATCGTCACGGGTCTTTTCGTCGCGATTTCGATGACGACCGGCGGCGGGGCGTGGGACAACGCCAAGAAGTACATCGAAGAGGGCCACCATGGTGGCAAGGGCTCGGACGCGCACAAGGCGGCGGTGACCGGTGACACCGTGGGCGACCCATACAAGGACACTGCCGGCCCGGCAGTCAACCCTCTGATCAAGATCATCAACATCGTCGCGTTGCTGATCGTGCCGATCATCGCCGCGATCCACGGCGGCAAGCCGGCCCCCGCCGCGGCGGCGCCGGCAACGGTCGTCGCGGAGGTGGCCACCATCGCGGTACCGGTCGTCGTCGTTGTCGGTGTTCCGAGCCGCGTGCACTTCAATTCCGGCTCGGACGACATTTCGAACGCCGGCAAGCTCATCCTCAACGGCTATGCCAAGGCCCTGAAGGCCAACCCGGAGGCCAAGGTGGAACTGTCGGGGTACGCCGATCCGACGGGAGACGCCGCGAAGAACCTCGAACTGGCCAAGGCCCGCGCGACGATGGTGCGTGACGCGCTCGTTGCCGACGGCATCGCGGCCGAGCGCATCGCGCTGGTCAAGCCGACCGACGTCATCGTCGGCCAGGGCAACGACGCCGACGCACGCCGCGTCGACATCATCCTTCGCTGAGCCGGGAGTCTGCATGTTCGACGAGGAAGACAGGGAAACCGGCTACGCGCTGTTCCTGGCGATCGGGCTGGCGATTTTCGTATCGATCTTCACGATCGGAATCGCCGCCGGCACCGCGATCGGCCAGATGGGCAGGAAGTCCGGCGCGTCGGCGGCGGTCCCGCTGCCCGTGGCCACCGCCCCCGCGACGGCCGCCGCTGCGGCTCCGGTCACAGCGCCAATGGCGAAGCTCTACTTCGAGCTGGGCAAGGCCGAGTTGCCGGCTGATGCGCTGACGCAACTTGCGCCGCTCATTACCGCGGCCCGGGACAGCAGCGCGGCAAGGTGGGTCATCTCCGGCTTCCACGACGCCAGCGGCGATGCGGCCGCCAACGCCGAACTGGCCAAGCAACGCGCGTTTGCCGTCCGCGACCTGCTCGTATCCGCTGGAGTCAGCGCGCAGGCAATCGAGTTGTCCAAGCCGGCGGTTACGATGGGCGGATCAGATCCGCGCGAAGCTCGCCGCGTCGATGTGACGTTGCGTTGATTGCGGCGGCGCTAACGACGGGCGGTCAGCACGCGCTGTACCGCCCTTTTTTTCGGCCCGACCCCTGACCCGACAATGGAAATTCGCACCGCACTTCCCACTGACGTTCCAGCAATCCAGTCAATTTACGGCCATCACGTCCTGCACGGGCTTGGCACGTTCGAGACCGAACCGCCGGACGTCGAAGAGATGCGGTCACGCCATGCGCAGATAACGGCGGCGGGATTCCCGTACCTGGTCGCCGTCGACACCGGGCGGCCCATCGGCTACGCCTATGCCAACCACTTCCGCACCCGCGCGGCCTATCGCTACACGGTGGAGGATTCGGTCTATGTCGCGCCGGAAGCGATGGGTCGTGGCGTCGGCCGGGCCTTGCTGAATGAACTCGTCGCCCGCTGCACGGCACTGGGACTGCGCCAGATGCTCGCTGTCATCGGCGACGCGGGCAATGCCGGCTCGATCGGCGTGCACCGCGCATGCGGCTTCGAGCACGCCGGCGTGTTGAAGGCGGTCGGACGCAAGTTCGACCGCTGGGTGGATGTCGTCATCATGCAGCGCGCCCTGGCGGGCGACGACAGCGCGCCGCTCTGAGACCGCCGCGGTCCGCTCAGTCGTCGCGGATGTGCTTCAGGGCTTCGGCCGCAGATTCGTAGATGTGGGGCGCCACGCCGCGCCGCGTCAACGCCTTGCCGAGCTTGGCCCGCAGGAATCCCGACGTGGTGTAACGGCTGACGCCGAAGTAGTACTGCTCCACCAGCTGGTGAACCATGGCCGCGTATTCGTCGGCAACCTCGGGCGCCAGATCGAAGTTGTCGTAGTTGACGATGCCGTACACCTTGTGCCCGATCTCGTCGAGCCGCTTCCTGATCTCGGCCAGCACGGCGGCCACATCGGCCGAGGTCCGCACCGAGAGCCGCTCGAAATTGAGGAACAGGACGTTGTGTTCCTCGTCGTACGACAGCCGCTGCGCCAGCGGGATCGCCAGCATCCGCTCGCGCAGGTTCATCGGCCCTTCGCCGAAGATCGCCTCGTCCATCTGGACCGGGTCGCGCGGAATGACCGGCTTGAAATCCATGCGTCCAAGGATGTCGCGTTCAATGTCCACGCCGGGCGCGATCTCGGTCAGCTCCAGACCCGAGTCGCCCAGCCGGAACACGCAGCGCTCGGTGATGTAGAGCGCCGGCTGGCCACGGCGCCGCGCCTCGGCTCCGGAGAACGTGCGGTGCTCGACCTGGCCGACGAACTTCTTCGGTCCGATGTCGTTCAGCAGTTTCAGTCGACCGTCCTCGACCCGGACCTGCAGGTCGCCGGCGGTGAAGGTGCCGACGAAGACGACCCGCTTGGCCGATTGCGAGATGTTGATGAAGCCGCCGGCGCCCGCCAGCCGCGGCCCGAACTTGCTGACATTGAGGTTGCCCTCGCGGTCGGCCTGCGCCAGCCCGAGGAAGGCCAGATCGAGACCGCCACCGTCGTAGAAATCGAACTGGTACGGCTGGTCGATGATCGCCTGCGTGTTGACGGCGGCCCCGAAGTTCAGACCCGAGGCCGGAATGCCGCCGACCACGCCGGGCTCGGCCGTCAGCGTGAGCAGATCGATGACCTTCTCTTCGGTCGCCACGCCGGCAACACCCTCCGGCATGCCGATGCCGAGGTTCACGACGCTGTTGGCCTGTAGCTCGAGCACCGCGCGGCGCGCAATGATCTTGCGCTCGCTCATCGGCATCGGCGCCAGTGAACTCACGGGCACCCGGATTTCGCCGGCGAAGCCCGGGTTGTACTGCTCGACGAAGGTCTGCATGTGGTACTCGGGCTTCTCTGCCACCACGACGCAGTCAACCAGCACGCCGGGAATCTTGACCTGGCGCGGGTTCAGCGACCCGCGCTCGGCGATGCGCTCGACCTGGACGATAACGATGCCGCCGGAGTTGCGCGCCGCCATCGCGATGGCGAGTCCTTCCAGCGTCAGCGCCTCGCGCTCCATCGTGATGTTGCCATCCGGATCCGCCGTCGTGCCGCGAACGATCCCGACGTGGATCGGAAATGCCTTGTAAAACAGGTACTCCTGACCGCCGATCGTCATCAGCTCGACGACGTCTTCCGTGGTGCGCTCGTTGATCTTGCCGCCGCCGTGGCGCGGATCGACGAAGGTGCCCAGCCCGATTTTCGACAGGTGCCCCGGTTTGCCGGCGGCGATGTCACGGAACAGGTGAGTGATGACGCCCTGCGGCAGGTTGTAGGCCTCGATGCGGTTAGCGACGGCAAGCGCCTGCAGCTTCGGCACCAGCCCCCAGTGACCGCCGATCACACGCTTGACGAGACCCGGATAACCGAGGTGGTTGAGTCCCCGCTCCTTGCCGTCGCCCTGCCCGGCCGCGTAGACGAGCGTCAGACCTTCGGGCCGGCCGACCCCGTCCGGGTCCTTTTCGCTGGATTCGACGAAGCGCTGTTCCAACGCGACAGCGATGTTTTCCGGGAAGCCGATCCCGACGAAGCCGGTCGTGGCCAGCGTGTCGCCATCGTGGATCAGCTGCACCGCTTCGCGCGCCGTGACGATCTTGCCCTTCTCGAAACTCTTGAGGCCCTGCAGCAGTTCGCGACCACGCCTCATGCCGTCCCCTCCCCTGATCACCCGCCGTCGGTCAGCGTCGCGCCGCCGGAGCGCGCACTTTAGTCATCCGATTGGACTCTTGTCACGAAATGCCGCCTTATTGCACAGTAAAGTTAATTTATGCGCTGGCGGCGATCCTGCGAAGGTGTCACATGCGACTGATCAGCGTCCGCTACCTTCAAGCTGCGGCTGCAGCTCTCCTCGGGGCCGTGGCAGCCGCGCTGTGCTCGACGGCCGCGGCGCAAATGCGCCTGGATGCAGTCCCGCAGTCCGTCCTGCGTCCCTATTCGGCCCGCGATCTGGGCACCGCTCCGGTGCCTGATGCCTCCGCCCGCAGCGCCTATACGCCGTCTGCCGCCGCGCCGCGCGCGCGCGATTACAGCTGGCTGGGCGGGGCGCTGCAGGTCGAATCCGCCCGCGAGTCCGCCGATGGGCGATACACCCGTCCTAAAGTCATCATCGGCCTGCCGTCAGAGTCGATGAAGAGCTGGATGAACTCGGCCGGCTTTTCAGCCGAGCAATGCCTGCTGCCGATGGTGCGGGCGCGGGCGCGCCTCAGCGCCGACGGCGAGGCCAGCGGAGCGATGTGGCTGTACGCCCGTTGCACGTTTCAGTAGCCGGCCGCAGGGTGCGAACACACCCGCTCCTCTAAACTCCTCTGTTTCGAGCGGGGGAGCCACCATGCAGATCAGCGGTAATGTCTTCATCGTCACCGGCGGTGCATCCGGTCTCGGCGGCGCGACTTCGCGCATGCTGGCGACGCAGGGCGGCAAGGTTGTGATTGCCGACGTCCAGGCCGACCGCGGCGAGGCGCTCGCGCGCGAGCTCGGCGCCGCCACGCGTTTCGTCAAGTGCGATGTCGCCAGCGAGACCGATGGCCGCGCCGCGGTCGATGCGGCGATCGCCTTGGGACCGCTGCGGGGCCTCGTCAACTGCGCCGGTATTGCAGTCGGTGAAAAAACGGTCGGCAAGGAAGGGCCGCACGCGCTGGCATCGTTTGCCCGCGTCATCGGTATCAACCTGATCGGCACCTTCAACATGATCCGCCTTGCCGCCGACGCCATGTCGAAGCAGGAACCCACGGCGGACGGCGAACGCGGCGTGCTGGTCAACACCGCGTCCGTCGCCGCGTTCGATGGCCAGATCGGCCAGGCGGCGTACTCCGCCTCGAAGGGCGGCGTCGTCGGCATGACGCTGCCGATCGCGCGCGATCTTGCGCGCAGCGGCATCCGCTGCGTGACGATCGCCCCGGGCCTGTTCGCCACGCCCATGCTGATGGGCATGCCGCAGGAAGTGCAGGACTCCCTCGGCAAACAGGTGCCGTTTCCCTCGCGGTTGGGCAAACCCGACGAGTACGCGGCGCTGGTACGCCACATCGTCGAAAACGTGATGTTGAATGGCGAAACGATCCGCCTTGACGGCGCGATCCGAATGCAGCCGAAGTAAGGCGCGGCACATCGCCATGGCAGCGCTGTCGGCACTTTCTCGCACCGCCGTTGCACTCGTCGTCGCGCTGCTCGCCGCGTGCGCCACGGCGCCGGACCGCCCATCGCAGCCCGAGTCGTCGTCGGCTTTCCGCGCCGGGCTCGCAACGTCGACCGCGCAGCGGCACATGGCGGCATCGGCGAATCCGCTCGCGACCCAGGCCGGGCTCGAGGTGCTGCGCGACGGCGGCAGCGCGGTCGATGCGGCCATAGCGATCCAGCTGGTGCTCGCACTGGTCGAACCGCAGAGTTCCGGACTGGGTGGCGGCGCCTTCCTGATGCACTGGGACGGCCGGCAGGTCGTGGCCTTCGACGGGCGCGAGACCGCGCCCATGGCTGTCGACGAGCGCCTCTTCCTCACCCCCGATGGCAAGCCCATGGCCTTTTACGACGCGGTGGTCGGCGGCCGCTCTGTGGGTACACCGGGGGCGGTCCGACTGCTCGAGACGGCACACCGCCGGTACGGCAAGCTGCCGTGGCCGCGCCTGTTCGAACCTGCCATCCGGTTATCGGAGCAGGGCTTCGCGCTCTCGCCGCGCCTGCACGGTCAGCTCGCCGCAGAGAAGTATCTCAGGAACGACCGCGCGGCCGCCGGGTACTTCTACAACGCCGATGGCACCCCCAAGGCGATCGGCAGCCCGATCCGCAACCCCGAACTCGCCGCCACGCTGCGCGCACTCGCCCTCGGTGGCGCAGATGCCTTCTATACGGGCCCGATCGCGGCCGACATCGTGCAGGCCGTGCGAGGCCATCCGAACGCCGGCTACCTTGCGGTCTCGGACCTCGCCGCGTACCGGGTCAAGCCGCGCGAGGCCATCTGCGCCGATTACAAGGCGTGGCGTGTGTGCGGCATGCCGCCGCCCTCCTCGGGCGGTATCGCAGTGGCACAAATGCTCGGCATCTTCACGCACCGGAACATTGCGGTCTTCCCGCCGGAAGGCGCCACGACACCCGAACCGCGCGCAGAGGCAGTGCATCTGTTCTCCGAGGCGGGGCGGCTCGCCTTTGCCGACCGGGCACTCTATGTTGCGGACAGCGACTTCGTGCCGGTCAACGTCGCTGGCCTGCTCGACCCCGCGTACCTCAAGCAGCGCGCGCAGCTGATCGGACCGCGCAGCATGGGCACGGCGGCGCCGGGCCTGCCGCCAGGAACCGCTGTGGCGTGGGCGCCCGATCCTTCGCCGATGAAGACGGCGACGTCGCACATCTCGGTCGTCGACGGCGATGGCAACGCAGTGTCGATGACGACGACGATCGAAGACGCCTTCGGCGCCCGTGTGATGGTGCGCGGTTTCCTGCTGAACAACCAGCTGACGGACTTCTCCTTCGTGCCAGCGGTCGATGGCAAGCCCGTGGCCAACCGCGTGCAGCCGGGCAAACGCCCGCGCAGCTCGATGGCGCCGACGCTGGTATTCGATCGCACCAGCGGCGCGTTGGTAGCGACGCTGGGTTCGCCCGGCGGGTCGCAGATCATCGGCTATGTCGGCAAGACACTGGTTGGCGTACTCGACTGGAACCTCGACATCCAGCAGGCGATCGCCCTGCCGAACTTCGGGTCGCGCAACGGGCCCACCGAGCTGGAGAAAGGGCGCTTCGGCGCCGGCGTGGTCGACGCACTGAAGGCACGCGGACACGACATCCGCGAGATCGACATGGCGAGCGGCCTGCAGGGCATCGTCCGCGTGCGCCTGCCGGACGGGCGACTCGGTTGGGCCGGCGGCGCCGATCCGCGCCGCGAGGGTGTTGCACTGGGCGACTGACACGCTGCGGCGCTCTACGTTGCTAGACTGGTCGCCTTCATCCACCCACCCACAGGACGACGCGCCATGACGATCAAGGTCGGAGACAAGCTGCCGGACGGCGAACTGCAGGAATTCATCGAGGTCGAGACCGCGGGATGTTCGCTGGGCCCCAATACTTTCAAGGTCGGCGAACTGGTCAAGGGCAAGAAGATCGCGGTGTTCGGCCTGCCTGGGGCTTACACACCGACGTGTTCAGCCAAGCATGTTCCCGGGTACGTCGCGCTGTACGACAAGCTGAAGGCCAAGGGCATCGACGAGATCTGGTGCCTTTCCGTGAACGATGCATTTGTCATGGGCGCCTGGGGCCGTGACCAGAAGGTCGGCGGCAAGGTGCGCATGATGGCCGACGGGTCGGCGGACTACACGAAGAAGCTCGGTCTTGAGCTCGACCTCACTGCTCGGGGCATGGGCGTGCGCTGCCAGCGGTTCTCGATGCTGGTTCAGGATGGCGTGGTCAAGTCACTGAACATCGAGGGGCCCGGCAAGTTCGAGGTCAGCGACGCCGAGACGATGCTCAAGCAGCTGGGCTGAGGCTGCAGCAAACCCGACACAACGCCGCCTGCGGGCGGCGTTGTTGTTTGCGGAGCGCGTCAACCCTCCCCCCAATTCGTTGCCCGCGCGGCAGCCGGCCGATCAGTGGCAGAACCGCGGCTCAAGCGCGCCGCTCGTGCCGGAAGTCACGGATGCGGAAGCCAAATGCCAGCAGCACGATGAAGTAAAGGGCAATTGCCGCACCGATGACGCCAGCGAGCACTCCGGCGCGCGTCCATGGCGCCGACTGCAACGACGTCCAGTCGATCTGGAACCGCATCCACCCGAGCGCTCCGGCGAAGATCGCCAGAACCAGGAACAGCCGAGCGAGGAAACGGCCCCATCCTGCCTGCGGCACGAAGACGCCTCGCCGCTTCAGGCCGATGAAAAGCGCCAGCGCGTTGGCGCAGGCCCCCAGACTGACGGACAACGCCAGCCCGGCGTGTGCAAAGAGCGGCACCAGCACGAGGTTGGCAAGCTGCGTGGCAATCAGCACGACCACGGCGATCTTCACCGGCGTTCGGATGTCCTTCTGCGCATAGAACCCCGGCGCCAGGATCTTCACGGCGATCAGGCCGATCAGTCCCACGGCATAGCCGATCACCGCAAGCGATGTCATGCGCACGTCGTGCGCAGTGAACTCACGTCCCTGGAACAGCACCGATACGATGCCCTCGGCGAGCAGGCCGAGCCCAAGCGCCGCCGGCAGCGCGAGCAGGAAGATCAGGCGCAGGCCCCAGTCGAGCAGCCTCGAATAGTCATCGCTCCGGCCTTCGGCGAACGCGGCCGACAGGTTGGGCAGCAGCACGGTGCCGAGCGCCACGCCGAGCAGCGCGGTCGGAAATTCCATCAGGCGATCGGCGAAGGCCAGCCAGGTCACGCTGCCGGTCGTCAGGTGCGAGGCGATGTTGGTGTTGATGATGATGGACAGCTGCGCGACCGACACAGAGAAGATGGCCGGCAGCATCAGCCCGGCCACGCGTCGCACGTCGGGATCGGCGAATGCCGCGCGCGGAAGACCGATGCGCAGGCGCAGCCCGGCGCGGCGCAGCGCAGCCCATTGCAGTCCCAGTTGCAGAAAGCCGCCCAGCAGGACGGC
>DAOMFI010000096.1:9955-11818 GCA_035429725.1 Burkholderiaceae bacterium
CGAGACGGCGAGCAGCACCCAGAAGAGCGCGCTCGCCACATGGCCGGCAAAGGTCAGCGTGCGTTCGGTATCCCCCTTCGCGCGGACATCGGCCAGCATCGGCACGAACGCCTGCTGGAACGCGCCCTCGCCGAAGAGCCGCCGCAGGAGGTTGGGCAGGCGGAAGGCCACGTTGAAGGCGTCCGTCTCCGCGCTCGCGCCGAACAGACGCGAGATCAGCATGTCCCGGACAAGGCCGGTCACGCGCGACAGCAGGGTGAAGCTGCTGACCGTCGCCAGGGAGCGGAAGAGGTTCACTGCGGGAAATTGTGCCGCCGGCCGCGGCGGCGCGCGCCGCTCGGCCCTGCTGTGCGTCCGTCGGAACGGCGTTTTGTTTGTAAGGGGTTGATTTGATATAGTTTAGGGCTTTCCGCGCCGCGCGTGACGCAGACGCCCGCGCGAACATGAAGCAACCCGGTCAAAAGACTCGGGCGCACGCCGGCAGCACGGGCCGGCGTGACGGCCGCGAAACCGTGCCGGGTTGCAATGCTTGGCCCCGCAACACGCACTACCGCAGGCAACGCAGAACGCGAACACACGACAGGAACTTTCATGGCGAACAGCAAACAGGCCCGCAAGCGGGCACGGCAGGACACCGCGCGCAACGCTCAGAACGCCTCACAGCGTTCACGCGCGCGTACCGCGGTGAAGTCGGTCCGCAAGGCGATCGAGGCGGGTGACAAGAAGGCCGCCCTGGAGACGCTGAGCAAGGCGACCAGCGTCATCGACTCGATCGCTGACAAGAACGTCATCCACAAGAACACCGCCGCCCGCAACAAGAGCCGCCTCGCTGCCGCCGTCAAGGCGATGGCATAGTTGGACGGGACCGGCGTCCCGCCGGCCTGCTTGCCGCGCAGCAGACGGCTGCCGCGCCTTTCTGCCAGTCAGGTTCCCGTCGCGTCACGCGCGGCTGGCGGCGATTGCGGCTCGGGCAGCGAGCAGCCTTCGTACACCTGAAGGTCGTTGTCGCGGGCGAAATTCATCACGAAGTCGAATGCCATGCGCTCCAGCGCACGCAGCCGTTCGTCGACGACGACGCACTTGACGCCGCCTACCAGCGTAGGCCGCACGAAGGGCGAATAGCCGATGTAGGCGTCACGTCCGCTCGCAATGCCGCCAGGCCGATAGCAGGACATCACACCGCACAGACGTTCAGCCCAGTCGCTCGGGCGGAAGACACGGCCCGAAGTGGTCACCCCGTGAATGAAGAACTCGCGGGGCTTAAGTGCAGGGGGAGCGGGCGGGTTGGACACGGCAGGCGGCGTTCCGCCGCACACCACCGCGACGCGGGCGGAACCAGACGCGAATTTTATCCGAGCGGCCGAGACAAACTGTCGGCTGGCTACCGAGTTCCAGGACGAGCGAATCGGCAAGCCAGCGAGCCGTTCACAGCAGGCCCGGAGTCGGCTTGCATTTGCCGGGCAATTGCCGCATAAAGCGCCCCTTCCCACTCGCCGGTCCGAGCGCCCGCATGTCCAAGCCCGTGTCCAAGGTGCTCGTCATCAACGACGAGCCGCTGATCCTGCGCGAGTTGCTCAAGGGGCTCAATGCCGCGGCACGGTCGCTCGACAATCCGTTCGGCATCACCTTCGTCGGCGCGCTGACCGCCAAGGAAGGTCTTGCGCTGATCGAGCGCGACGGGGATGTCCAGACGGCCATCGTTGACGACAAGCTCTATGCCGTCCAGGACACGCGCAAAAGGCGCAATGACGACAAGGCCGGGCCGCGCAACCTGCAGGTTTCGGCACTCAAGCTGGTGCAGCGGATCACGGCGCTGCGGCCCGAGCTCGACATCTACATCCTGATCGAGAAGGAAAAGGAAGA